>CAVACC010000075.1:0-16548 GCA_963587495.1 Clostridia bacterium
TATATATTTATATATATATTCTTTATAGAACTTTTTTTCATTTTCAAAATCGAAAATGACAAAAATGACTTTGACAAAAATGACAAGGTTTGTGGATGATGACAAGTCAAGATAAAATATATTACATTTTAGCTGCCAATCCTCTTCCAAAAAGCAAGGAAATGATGAAGAGAAGGAAACTGTTTCTCCCTCTCCGTTATGCAATGATGATTGCTGCGCCAGGATGAAAAGATGAACGAAAATCAACGTTTTTGTTGAGTTTATACAGATTTTATCTGCAAAATATGGTTATTTATCCATAGTATAAAAGAATCATGTTTATGTATAAAAATACAAAATTATGTTCAAGAGCGAAATGTATAAATATACATTCGTGAAGACAGCAAGTTTTGTGAGTGATTTTACAGTAAACAAATATTACAAACATGGGGCGTTTTACGGAAGAGCTAGTCATTTCCTCTTGGTAATTAGAAGAGGAGAAATAACCCCTCTGCAGCCCATGAGAGAGGAATGGTTTATTTTGTAAACTAAAGTTAAATATTTGTTTTTTGAGGGAAAAAGTTTGGTTTATAAAATAAACTATGTTATCTTTGTGCCCGAAATCATAAGCGTGAAGAGTAATCATGCTAGCTTAAAGCAAGTGAGAGTCGACCTCCTTGCTTCTCTTTTTACGCTGATGGTTTATAAAATAAACTAAGTGTTCAACCGGACACCTTTTTTATATAAGGGGTGTCGCAAACTAAAAGAAAAATGGAAGAAAAGAAGATTTCTGAGCAGGAGAGCCTTGAGCTCATCAACCAGATGATAGAGCAGACAAGAAGGGATTCGACAGTAGGATCGGGCAATACGTTCCTGATTTGGGGTTATGTTTGTATGATCGTATCGCTTGCCGTCTTTGTTGCGGCATATACGGGTCCTGGAGCCTGGGGCTGGCTCTACTTGGGCATTCCCGTTGTGGGTGGCGCTGCCACGCTGATAGCTGGAAGAAAGAAAAAGAATGCGCCTTCTACGTACACCTCGAAGAGTATCAACAGCATCTGGGCGTGCCTGACGGGTGTGTTTGTCGCCTATGCCACTTACAGTCTCGGGTATTGGGGCGAGATGGAAGGCTGGTCGGGAATGTTTCTGCTGGGACTGTTGCTGCCCGGTATAGGAACCTACTGCACCGGCACCATTCTTAAGGAAGAGTTGCTGAAGCTGTGCGGCTTGATAGGTGTCATGATGGGAGTGGGCTTCCTGCATGACTTATGCACGGGCGCAGGGATTAGCCTGGCATGGCCGATGCTGATGGCGGTTTCGTCGGCGATAACGCTTGTCGCGCCAGGACATTATCTGAACTATCAATCAAAAAAACAGAGTAAATGATGCAGGAACTGAATCCTCTATTACACAGTCAGTTGAGACTTGCCATCATGTCGGTGTTGCTGAGTGCTGAGGAAGCCGACTTCGTGTATCTGAAGGAGAAAACGGAGGCTACAGCTGGCAACCTGAGTGTGCAGTTGGACAAACTTGCCTCGGCTGGCTATATCGAGAAGGAGACTGACGGCTCGGGCTCCAAGCCGAGAACAGTCTGCAGAATGACTGAGGCTGGCCGACAGGCCATGCAGGAATATGTAGCGGCGCTGAAGACTTATTTCTCGGGTCTTTGATGCTGAGAATGAAAAAATGCTGCCATCTGACGGGTTCTCTGACCTGACTGATGACAGCATTTTGCTGTTTTTGGGGCTATCGTTTGTCGGGCGAATCAGAACTCTCTTTGTCTATTTCGCGGAAAAGACCGAAGAATCTGTTGCCAGCCCAGATGATGCCGACAATCAGGGCTAAGGAGATTAAGCCCTTCAAAAATCCACTCAGCAGACTTGGCAGACTGTCCCAGAACGGCAGACAATGTACTCCGAACCCTACAGCTATGGTCAACACCAATGTGCCGACGATGAGGAGTTTCTCGTTCCGGATAGTGGGCGAGGAGGGTACTTCTACCAGATGTCGCAACTTGTATATCTTGTAGGTAAAGAATATGCAATTCAGAACCAAAAGGGCTAAGCATGTTATCATTCCGCCTAAGAAGATGCTCTCGCTCTCTATCCATTCCGCACAGCCGGCCCATATAAAGAAGAGTGCATAAACAACAGACTGCAGGCGACCGCAAAGCGACAGGCAGCGTACTTGCCGGGCGTTGACTATCTTGACGAATGGCAGATCGGAGGCCGACGGATGATAGCTGTGACGGAAGCTGAGACCTGTGCTGACTGTGCCGCAGATGGCGATGATAAGACAAGAGTGCCATTCCTCGGCTGCGACATGAGTGATGTTTACGATGGTGAGGAGCCAAATGGCAAGCAACAGGATTCCGATGACGTACTCGAAAATTCTGACACTTGTTGTGCGATAGATCTTGACTTGTGCGAAGATGCTGTCCTGCTCCTCGTCATCGCTGGCACTGAACAGGTCGAGCGCAAAATGCAACAGTTTGTTTTTCATTTGATTCAAATTTTCTATAACTTCCATGCATGCGAAACTTCAGTTAAGTATTCGTTGCAGTTTTCTTTTTCTTAGGCAGTCTGCCTGCTTTGCGCAGCGCTTCGGAGATGATCCATTGCAGCTGGCCGTTGGTGGAGCGGAACTCGTCAGCAGCCCATGCCTCAATGGCACTCATCGTTTCCGAATCGATGCGTAATATAAAACTTTTTGTAGTTGTCTCTTTTTTAGCCATGCTGTTAGTGATTCAATGTTCCCGTATTCACCACAGGCTGGGCGGTGTCGTCGCCACAGAGTACTACGAGCAGATTGCTGACCATGGCAGCCTTCTTGTCGTCGTCCAGCTCGACTACTTCCTCCTCGCTCAGCTTCTGCAAAGCCATCTTCACCATTGATACGGCACCTTCTACGATCTTCTCTCTGGCTGAGATGATGGCCGAAGCCTGCTGGCGGCGAAGCATCACGGCTGCGATCTCGGGGGCATAGGCCAGATAGTTGATGCGAGCTTCTACCACCTCGATGCCTGCCATCGCCAATCGCTCGTCGATGCGGGTTTCCAGTTCCTTGTTGATTTCGTCGCTTCCATCACGAAGTGTTTTCTTGCTGCTGTTGTCGTCCTCGTCCTCGTCGTAGGCATACTGTCCTGCCACCTGTCGAAGGGCTGCATCTGCCTGAATCTGAACGAAACGGCCCAGCATGTTCATCACCTGCGCGGCAGAGGCTCCGACGCCAGCCTGGCCGACAGAACCTTCTGCCATCGTCTGGGTGTCGATCTCGAAAATGGCTTTATAGGTATCTTTCAGTTTCCATACCAACACCATGCCGATCATGATGGGGTTGCCCGTCTTGTCGTTCACCTTGATGGGTTCGGCATCGAGGTTGCGCACTCGGAGCGAGAGTTTTTTCTGACTGATAAACGGATTCAGCCAATAGTAACCAGGCTGGGTGAATGTGCCACGATACTTGCCGAAGAAAAGCAGTACGCGTGCCTGTCCTGGCTCTACGAGGATGAATCCGCAAATGCAGATGATGCTCAGGATGAGGAGCACTGCGCTGCTGATGCCGCATACACAGGCCAGCCATGTTTCTTCTGACAGGCAAGCCAATACAAACATTCCTATTCCTGTCAGAAAGACGAGAAGGTTGATCACTAACATCAGGATGCCATTTATGGTCTTGCCCTGAAATGCAAATTCCTTATTTTCCATATTTTACTGTTTATGTTGATATCATTTTGATATCGCAAAAATATGATATTAAAATGATATCACAATGGCTGAGGCGAATGTTTTAGAATACTTTAACAAGAAAAGACCGCTGAGACGATTCTTGGCGGCCTTTTTTATGGGAATTACTCTCCCCTTATTCTTCCTCTTCTTCCTCGGTATCGAGGGGAAGGGGTTCTTTCTTTCCGAAGTCGGGGTCGATCTTGAGGAAGGCGGTGACTACGAAGGTGATGGTGCAGCACGCCATGACGATGATGAAGAACAGGCGATAACCCACCATGTCCTTGAGATAGCCCGAGAGCATGCCGGGAAGCATGAGGCCAAGATAGGAAATGCCCGTACAGATGGAATAATGGGAGGTCTTGAACTTGCCCTGGCTGTAGAAGAGCATGTAGAGGGTGAGGACGGTGAAGCCCAAGCCATAGCCGAACTGCTCGACAAACAGACAGGAGGAAACCACGATGAGGTTGGAGTTGAGCGAGTAGCTCAGGAAGATGTAGACTGCATCGGGCAGCGTGATCGCCATGACCATGGGCCACAGCCACTTCTTCATGCCGTCGCGGCTCACCAGGATGCCGCCGATGATGCCGCCCAGGAGGAGTCCGATGAGTCCGACGGTGCCATTGGCGAAGCCATATTCCTGGGGCGAGAGTCCCAGTCCGCCCTGTGAGTTGGGGCGGAGGATGAAGGTCTTGGTCATGGTGTTGAGCAGAGCCTCAGGGAATCGATAGAGCAGGAGGAAGAGCATGACGCAGATGGTTTCCTTGACGGGGAACTTCTGGAAGAACGTGCCGAACATGTTCTTCAGCTCGTGAGCCACTTCGCCCACGCTCCGTTCGGTCTGCACATCGTCGTCAGGGCGCGGCATGAAGCGGCTGTGATAGAGCCACAGCGCGATGAAGATGCCTGCCAGGCCATAGAATATCAGCGCCCACGAGAAGCGTATCTGGTTGCGGAACACTACCTGCAGGACGCCTGCCAGCGACACTAAGACGCCGTTGACGAAGATGATGGCAAGCCGGTAGAAGGTGTTGCGCAGGCCTACATACTTGGTCTGGTTGTGCCCATCGAGCTCTATCATGTAGAAGCCGTCGGCAGAGATGTCGTGTGTGGCGCTGCAGAAGGCGATGAGGAAGAAGAAGCACATCGTGGCCTGAAACCAGAATGCCGTGGGGATGGAGAAGGCGATGCCCGCCAGGGCAGCTCCGATGAGCGCCTGCATGGTGAGCACCCACCAGCGCTTGGTCTTCAGCAAGTCGATGAACGGACTCCACAGGGGTTTGATGACCCATGGCAGGGCCAGCCAGCCTGTGTAGAGGCCCACCTCGGAGTCGGTGAGTCCCATCTGCATGTACATTACGACAGAAAGACCCGTGACGATGATATTGGGCAGTCCTTCTGCAAAATATAAGGTTGGAATCCAAGCCCAGGGACTCCTGCTGTTTTTATTTGTTACCACTTTTTTTGAAATGTTTTTTCAGGAGTTTTTTCAGGAGTTAAAGGAGTTAAGGAGTTATCGCTCCCTTCGGTCGCTGAGGAGTTAAGACAAATGCCTTGATGAAATTTTAATGTTTAGTGTTTGATGTTTAATTTCAAGTCCACAAAAGCTATTGTCTTAACTCCTTAACTTCTTTAACTCCTTTAACTCCTTTAACTCCTTAACTTCTCTTATTTATATACTTTCTTGATTTCGGCTCCCTGATAGTAGTGCAACAGGATGGCGTCGTAGTCGAAGCCTTCCTCGCCCATGACGGCGGCACCTATCTGGCAGAGTCCCACACCGTGTCCCCATCCGGCTCCGATGATGTCGAAGCGCTGTGGAACGCCTTTCTCGTTGATGTCGTATCTGTCGACCACGAAGGCAGAGCTGTAGAGATGGGTGTCGCTCAGGGCACGGCGTATCTCGAGTTCCTTGCCGATGACGAAGGTTTTCTCTGTGCCCACGATGCGCAGCTTGCTGATGCGTCCGCTCTTGCCCCGCTCTTCGGCCTGAAGGTCGATGATGTCGCCGAAGCTCATCTTCAGTTTCTCGTCGAGCAGCTGCTGCAGTTTCTCCTGGGTCAGTGTCACCTTCCAACGGTAGAAGTCGGCTGTTTCCTGGTCGTAGTCGTTGAGCACCTGCGAGAGTATCTTCTTGTCTGTGGTGTTGCAGAAGGCAGGAGGGTTGGAGCGGATCCAGGCTTCGGCAGCAGCCTCGTCTTGCAGCGAGGGCAGTGGGGCTGGGGCTGCGGAGCCGACAGACTTCACGCCCTGTATGATGTCGCGCACGCTGCTGAGATAGTTTTTCGGTGTGTCCTCCCAGCAGTACTGGAACTCCTCGGTGACGCCGCCGCAGCACTTCGAGAAGCGTGCGTCGCAGATGTCGTCGCCGTCCATCAGGATCTGTCCCTTGGTCTGCCGGATGGCTTCTGTCACATGGGGCGAAGTCTCCTTGGTGATGCCCTGATAGCGCTGGCAGTGGTCGTCGGCGCAGACGTCGAAGATGGTGTGGTCCTCGCGGTCGTACCAGCGTATGAGCCGGTCGTCTTTCTTGACGAAGGAGAAGAAGTTGTTGCCCGACTCAGCCACCTCGCGGCGCTTCTTCATCTGTGCCAGGAGCCACGAACGGGAGATGACGGCATGGGCCTTGAGCAGTTCGAGGCTCGACGTGGCGCTCATCTCGCTCGAGATGACGCTCTCGAGGTATCGCTCTACGGGCAGCTCGTTGATGGCGCATATCTTGTCCGACTCCACCACAAAGTGCAGGGTGCCGAGGAAGGTCTGTGTCTCCTTGCGTTCCCAATGGAAGTTGACGCCTATGGTCACGTCGCTGAGCGAGAAGGAGGCGTCGGCGCTCTGCGGATGGAAGGTGAGCGAGCTGTACTGGTTGCCGTTCCACAGGATGCCGCCCTCGGAGAACGCCACTTCCTGTTCGCCTGTCACCACTTCGCCCTTGGCCAGGTAAGGCTTGTTGAGCGAGAAGTGTATCTTCTGTCCGCTCACGATGCCCACGTTCACATTGGGCTGTTTGCCCTTGTCGGCAAGAAGCTGGAGCGGATGCTCGTGGGCGGTTGCGGCAGAGGCCTTGAGATTGCTGACGATGGCTTCCATCTTCTCTGCCGAAATGCCGCACTCGCGCAGCAGGGCTGTGGCTTTGTCGAGGTTGATCTTGCTGAAGTCTTCCTCGCGTGGAGTGATGATCAGTCCAGCCATGTCGAGCGCTCCTGGCGAAACCATCATCTGGGCCTCGCCTTCGGCGAAATAGGCGTCAGGGCGGTGCTTCTCTCTTGGGATGACGACGCTGATAAACTCGTCGCCTTTTCGCCAGGCGATGATGTTCATCATGGGCTCGCTCTCGTCGCCACGCATCGGCATGGAGCGATAGAGGCGATGGAAGAGTTCCTCGTCGCTGTCCTCGCTCTTCGAGATGATGACGAAGGCAGGCACGAGGAAGTCGCGCAGCACGGAAATCTTCTCCTCGTCGTTGAGCGAGATGACATCGGTGAGGCTGCGCGAGAGGCGTTGCCAGTTGGTCTGCAGGGGCAGCACGCCGCTTGTGCCAGCCTGGAAGTGCAGGTGGTCGGGGGCTGAGGCGCCACACTTAGGACCGTTGTAGAACACCATCAGCTCGCTGTGGAGCGACAGCAGTCTGTGCATCTCGCCATAATGGCGGTAGATGGATTGTGGCTGGTGCTTGGTGGCGGGAATGGTGAAATGGACCGGCAGGATGGGGAAGGGGTTGACCAGAAGCTGGAAGTGGTCGTCTATCTGCTTGGTCATCTGTTCCTTGGGGCGGTTTCGCTCGCACAGGAAGCAGGGTCTCTCGCCGAGTGTGTGCTTGTCTATCTTGGCACCTGTGCTGACGATGCGTGCAGGATTGAACTGCACCTTCAGCTGGTCGGAGAGCTGGCGCACTTCTACGTGCTTGAGGTCGCGGAAGCGGTGGCGTGCGTCTTCCCACATCTCCAACTGTCGGTTGAAGAAGCGCGAGATGCTGCTGTCCTCCATGATGTCGGCCTTGCCCTGCAGCATCTGCTGTCGGGCCTTGAGCTCCATGGTGCGCAGGCGGTCTTTATATAGGTTGTTGGCATTCACCCGCTCCACGCTGAGGGCTGCGTCGCTGTTGCCACCCCAGCGGCGGCAGAGATAGAGCTCGTCGTAGATGCGGCCTATGCGGTAACGGCGCGAGAAAGCCAGTCCCAGGGCGTAGTCTTCGCCATAGGAGGTGTTGGGGAACTGTATCTGTCGCACCAAGGGTGTGAAGAAGGCGCGTGGTGCTCCCAAACCATTGATGCGCAGGGCGTTGTTGCAGCCGTTGTCTTCGGTCCATTCCTTGTGGTCGATGAGTCCCGGGGGCAGGGTGTTGAGGTCGAAGTCGCACATGCGGTACGAGCCGATGATCATGGCTGCCTTCTGCTCGTGGAAGGCGTCGACGATCTTCTGCAGTGTCTTGGGTGAGGAATACAGGTCGTCGCTGTCGAGCTGTACGGCGAACTTTCCGCAATGGTCGCTGTTGACAGCCACATTCCAGCAGCCGCCGATGCCCAGGTCGGTGCGGCCGGGCACTATCTGTATCAGGCGCCCGTCGTCTATCGAGTCGAGGATTTCACCGGTGCTGTCGGTGGAATGGTTGTTGACCACGATGACATTATAGGGGAAGTTGGTCTTCTGGGACAGGGCGCTCTTCACGGCGTCGGCAATGGTCTTCTCGCGATTGAACACGGGAATGACGACAGAGGCCTCGCAGGCGAAGTCCTGCTCGTCGAAGTCGGGCTGGCGGTAGAAGTTGGTGTCGACGATGGCTCCCACCTTCTCGAGATGGGCTGTGCAGGCACGCTCCATCTCAATCTGTACCTCGCGGTTGCGCGGATTGACATAGTCGAACTGTTTCTCGCCGCTCTTGCGGGTATCGAGCTCGGCCTCGGTGTAGAGATATTCGTTGAGATGGAATATCTCGCCCTTCCTGCTCAGATACAGGCGCAGGTCGTAGAGTCCGGCATACTGATAGTCCACACGGTCGGTCTGCGCCACATAGTCGAGCAGCGCCTGCGACTTGATGAGCCACAGGCTGCCGAAGTCGAAGTCGTCGCGGAGGCTTCCTGCCTGATAGTCGATGGCGGGATGCTTCGTCAGGGCGCCTTCCTCCAAGGAGTAGTGGTCGCTGTAGACCATCACCGCTCCCGTGTCGTCGGCAGTGCGCAGAAAGCGTTCCAGGGCATAGAGCCCCCAGCGCACCGACGTCATCCTGGTGCACAACAGCAGATAGTCGGCATCCGTGTTCTCAGCTATGCTCATCACCGTGTTGGATGACTCCATTCTGTCGATTACTACAAAGGTACAGCCTTCGGGCACTTGGTGCTGCGAGGCAAAGTCGCTGCTTACCAGCAGATTGATATGTTGAACCGTCTTGTTCTCATGAAGCTCGAGCAGCGTTTCTTCACCCTTCTCCAAGGCTTCAAAAGGCAAGAAAAGGTCTATTTTTTCTCTCATTTTTGCTTATTATCTTAAAATATGTGGCAAAGATAACAATTTTTCAGCAAAAAAGCGTATCTTTGCACTATGAATAACGAAAAAAAATATCTTCTCGGTCTGACACTCGCCGAACTGAAGCAGGTGGCCAAGGATTTGGGCATGCCTGCCTTCACCGGTGGACAGATGGCAAAATGGCTCTATCAGCAGCATGTGAAGAGCATCGACGAGATGACGAACATATCGAAAGCCAACCGTGCCAAGCTGGCTGAAGAATACGAAATAGGATGCTTCGGATATTCCGACGCACAGCACTCGGTAGACGGAACCATCAAGTATCTGTTCCCCACACGCAGCGGAAAGTTTGTCGAGACGGTCTACATCCCCGACAAAGACCGCGCCACGCTGTGTGTATCGTCACAGGTGGGGTGCAAGATGAACTGCCTGTTCTGTCAGACAGGAAAGCAAGGGTTTGAGGGCAGTCTGCCTGCCGGCGACATCCTCAACCAGATATACTCGCTGCCCGAGGTGGACAAGTTGACCAACATCGTGTTCATGGGACAGGGCGAGCCAATGGACAACCTCGACAATGTGCTCCGTGCCACGGACATCCTGACAGCCGACTATGGCTGGGCCTGGAGTCCCAAACGCATCACCGTCAGCTCGGTGGGCGTGAAGAACAAGCTGAAACGATTCCTCGAGGAGAGCGAGTGCCACGTGGCCATCTCCATGCACGACCCGATACCGGCAGAGCGTGCCGAGCTGATGCCGGCAGAGAGGGGAATGAGCATAGAACAGGTGGTGGGACTGCTGCGCAACTACGACTTCTCGCATCAGCGCCGACTCTCGTTCGAATACATCGTCTTCAAGGGGGTGAACGACAGCATGCAGCACGCCAAGGCCATCATCAGACTGGTGAAGGGGCTCGACTGCCGCTTCAACCTGATACGCTTCCATCAGATTCCCGACATCCCGCTGCAGGGAGTGAGCGACGAGAAGATGGAGCAGTTCCGCGACTATCTGACCCAGCACGGTGTGTTCACCACCATCCGCGCCAGCCGAGGACAGGATATCTATGCTGCCTGCGGACTGCTGAGCACATCGAAGAAGATAGGAGAGATAAGACAGCATGAGGACGAACAGGCTTAGTGCCGTGCTGTGCTGTCTGGCACTGACACTCGTCGGCTGCGATGGCATGGGTGGAAGAAAACCCGCAAGCACCGGGCTGCCCTACGAGGTGGTGCTGGAAGGCGACAGCGACAGCATCGTGACGCGGATGATGACAGCCTGTGTGCCGCATCTGCCACAGCCCGAACCGATGTTCAGCCTCATACAGGTGAGGAAGGGAAAGGTGCGCGGAAGCTACCAGCTGGTGAGAAACCGCATCGTGGTGGACATCAATGCCCATAACAAAGGCTACGCCGTGAAGATGAGGAAAGACGTGAGTGCCGTGCCGCAGACCGTCGTCTATATACAGGCACAGTCGGCTGAGCAGCTTCGCCACAGGCTGGACGGCGGGAAACTGAGGAGCCTCTTCGACACATCGGAGCTACGGCATCTTGCCACCGTCGTGCCACAGAATCCCGACAGGCAGAAGGAGATGAGGCAGCGCTTCGGCATCAGCATGAGGATTCCTGCCTCGATGAATGCCGGCAAGCACACCAAAGACTTCGCATGGCTCACCGACAATGCCAGCACGGGAATGCAGAGCCTGATATTCTTCAAGACCAAGAGCCACGGCCGGAGCCGTGACGACCTGAAGGCCCTGGCCGACAGCGCCCTGAAGCGAAACCTGCCCGGCGAGACCGACGGCATGTATATGCAGCTTGCCGACATGAGCCAGGCCGACAGGCAGGGAATGAGGCGGGGACTGTGGGAGATGAAGGGCGACGCCATGGGCGGACCCTACGTGATGAGGACACGGGGCAGCATGGCTGTCATTGGCTTCGTCTATGCGCCCGAAAAGAAAAAGAAAATACTAATCAAGCAGCTCGAGGCTGCTCTTTCTACAATAAAATAAGAATCCAAAATGGACAACAAGAAAATCAGGGTGGCTATCACCCATGGAGATACCAATGGTATCGGATACGAACTGATCTTTAAAACCTTTGCAGAGCCCGAGATGCTGGAGCTTTGCACGCCTATCGTCTATGGCTCGCCCAAGGTGGCAGCCTACTACCGCAAGGCCATGAACCTGCCCGCGCAGTTCTCCATCATCCAGAAGGCCGAAGACGCCGAGGAAGGACGCATCAACCTTCTGGCGGCTGTCGAGGAGGAGGTGAAGGTGGACATGGGTGTGCCTACAGAGGAGTCGGGACAGGCCGCGGTGAAGGCACTCGACAGAGCCATGACCGACTTCAGAGACAATCTGTATGATGTGTTGGTGACAGCACCTATCAACAGTCAGAACGCATTCATCGAGGGCTTCGCCTTCAAGGGACACAAGCACTACATCGAGACCTGTCTCGGTGAGGGAAAGAAGGGACTCAGCATCCTCGTGGGCGATACGCTGCGCATCGCTTCGGTGACAGAGAAACTGCCGCTCAAAGAGGTTGCCGCACAGATCACGGCAGAGAGAATCGTAGAGAAGGCAACCCTCTTCCAGCAAACCATCAAGCGCGACTTCAACATCAGCAATCCACGTATCGCCGTGCTGGCACTCAACCCCAAGAACAATGAGGAGACAAGCTGCGGAAACGAGGAGAAGGAAATCATCATTCCTGCCATCGACGAGCTGGCAGGCAAGGGCGTACAGGTCTTCGGACCTTATCCTGCCGACGACTTCTTCGGCAATGGCGACTTCAGAGAGTTTGACGGTGTTCTGGCCATGTATCACGACCAGGCCACAGCTCCATTCAAGTCGATCAACGACGGACGGGGCGTTATCTATACAGCAGGAATGCCTGTCATCCGAACCAGCGCTGATATCACGCCCGGATACGAGATTGCAGGTACAAATACTGCCGATGAGTCTGCCTTCAGAAATGCCGTCTATCTGGCCATCGACACCTTCAGATATCGCAGCAGTTACGACGAGGCCTGCGAGAACCCACTGCCCAAACTCTTCCACGAGAAAAGAGACGACAGCGAGAAGGTGAGATTCGCTATTCCAAAGAAGAAAGCAGATTCGCCAGAGGCTAAACGTTAAAAAAGGACTATTTTCAAGCCAATATTGCAGTTAATTCAAAAAAAATGCGTAATTTTGGCAGCTAAATGAATACATCTGAACTTCAGAAGATCAAATTAAGGTACAATATCGTTGGCAACAGCGACGAATTGAACCGTGCTCTCGATGTCGCCCTGCAGGTGGCACCGACTGATCTTTCTGTGCTCATCATCGGAGAAAGCGGCGTGGGAAAGGAAATCATTCCGAAGGTCATTCACGACAATTCGCCACGCAGACGCGAGAAGTATTTCGCCATCAACTGTGGAAGCATTCCTGAGGGAACCATCGACAGTGAGCTCTTCGGTCATGAGAAAGGTTCGTTCACCGGAGCCATAGGCGAGAGCGAGGGATATTTCGGCATCGCCAATAAGGGAACCATCTTCCTCGATGAGGTGGGCGAACTGCCCATCGCCACACAGGCAAGACTGCTGAGAGTGCTCGAGACGGGAGAATACATACGCGTGGGCGGACAGGAAGTTCGCAAGACGAATGTGCGCATCGTGGCGGCTACCAATGTCAACATGAGAAAGGCCGTCAGCGAGGGACGCTTCCGCGAAGACTTGTACTATCGCCTCAACACCATACCCATCATGATGCCGCCTCTGCGAGAGAGGGGAAACGATATCCTGCTCTTGTTCCGACTCTTCGCCATGCAGATGGCCGAGAAGTACAAACTGCCTAAAATTGTGCTTACCGATGACGCCAAGGCCATCATGCTGAAATACAAATGGCCTGGCAACGTGAGACAGCTCAAGAACATTACCGAACAGATGTCGGTACTGAGCGAGGAAAGGGAAATCGACGCACAGACGCTGCTCAGGTTCATTCCGCAAGACGAGGAGACCACCCAGTTGGCTACCATCGCACCAGGGCAGGGAGGAACCCACAGCTATGAGAGTGAGCGCGAACTGCTCTACAAGATTCTCTACGAACTGAGGGGCAACGTTAGCGACCTGCGGCGCGACATGAACTCGCTGCGCAAACAGCTCGACGAGGCACGACAGCTCAACGGAGCCAAAGGCTTTGCCGAACCACAGCCCCTGACACCCATAACCCCCATAAGCTATCCAGCCCCTGTCGAAAAGGAAAGTGAGGCGTTGCACCATCCATTCACAGAGGATGCCGAAGTGGAGGAAATACATGAGGCGGAAACGCTCAACCTCAACGACCTGGGCAAGCAGATGGTGGAGAAAGCACTGGAACGCAACAACGGCAACCGAAAGAAAGCTGCCAAAGAACTGGGAATATCCGACAGAACTCTGTATCGACGCATCAAGGCATACAAGCTCGGCGACAACGACGAGGCTGAGGACGACGATGACGACGATGTGAAGAAATAAAAGAAGCCAAGAGGCTAAGACGACAAGAAGAAAATAACAAAATGAAGCATATCTTCAAGCATATATATATAATAGGTGTAATCTTCGCCATTATCGCCACCACGGCTGCATGCTCGGTAAAGTATGCCTTCAATGGTGCCAGCATCGACTATACCAAAACCAAGACCATAGAGCTTGCCGAGTTCCCTATTCGCAGCTCCTATGTCTGGGGACCTATGGGACCGATGTTCAACAATCAGCTGAAGGATGAGTTCGCCAGCCACACCCGACTGATACAGGTGAAGCGAAATGGAGACCTCAAGATAGAGGGAGAAATCACACAGTACAGCCAGCGAAACAAGTCGGTATCGAGTGAGGGATACTCTGCACAGACCGAGCTGTCGATGACTGTCAATGTGAGATTCACCAACAACAAGAACCATGCCGAGGACTTCGAGCGCCAGTTTACCTCTACCAAGAGCTACGACACAACGCAGAGTCTGAATGCTGTACAGGAAGAACTCGTCACACAGATGGTGAAAGATCTGGTGGAGCAGATCTTCAACGCTACCGTTGCCAACTGGTAAATGAGTAAAGGGTGAAGATTCAAATGCCGACACTCTGTATATAAAGATTAGGAAATAAAATATAACGCGAAAGTATAACGTGGAATTAAGTAGACTGATACAACATCCTGAGGAGATGAACAAGGAGACGCTTTATGATCTCCGGGCACTGTTAGCACTCTATCCGTACTATCAGACAGCCCGCCTTTTGATGTTGCAGAACCTCTACCTGCTCCACGACCCGAGTTTTGACGAGGAACTGAGAAAGGCTGCTATCTATATCACCGACCGAAAGGTAATCTTCAGAATGGTGGAGGCGGCTCACTATCAACTCAAGAAGGAAACCAATCGGGTAGAGAAGAAGGCAGAAAATGCCAACAATGCTTCCGACCGAACTTCCGACTTGATAGACAACTTCCTCGAGTCGATACCCAATGATGCCGAAGAGGAGAAAGACGCGGCACAGAAAAACAAGCGAAAGCCTACGCCTGCCGACGCTGCCGTCGACTATGTGGCTTATCTGATGGAGACAGAAGATGCGGAGCAGGAAAAGGACAACAACTCCTCACGCACGCTGGCGCTTATCGACGACTTCATTGACGATGGAGGATTCCAGTTGCCTAAGCTCGATGCTACAGCTGATGCTGAGCTGGAATACAAACCTGCCATAGATGACGACGAGGTCAACAGCAACAGCGAGACTACAGAGAACAGCGGTATCTTCACCGAAACACTCGCACGCATCTATATCAAACAGGGCAAGTACGAGAGAGCGCACGAAATCATTGAGCGACTCTATCATAAACAACCCAACAAGAGCGCATACTATACTGACCAGATGCGATTCTTGGAGAAACTGATAATAAATAGTAAAAATAATAAATAACAAAAATCAAAAATGGCTTACACATTATTTGTAGTTTTAATCGTCCTGGCTTCATTGCTGATGATTTTCATCGTGCTCATCCAGGAATCTAAAGGTGGTGGACTTGCTTCCAACTTCTCTTCAACCAACTCTATCATGGGAGTTCGCAAGACTACCGACTTAGTGGAAAAATTGACATGGGGACTCGCTGCAGCGATGGTTGTCCTCAGTGTTGCTTGTGCTTATGTGGCTCCTCAGGCTATCGGCGACAATAGCGTGATGGAAGGTGCTACACAGGAACAGACAGCGCTGCCTGCTATGCCAGGTGCTAACAGCGATGCTGCCAAGAAGGTTGCGCCTGCTGCTCAGAATGCTGCTCCTGCTGCTCAGAATGCTGCTGAAAAGGCTGCTCCTGCGGTGCCTGCAACTCCTGCAAAGTAATTTTTTAGAAAAAAATGCGGAATTTGTTTGGTTATTCCAAATAAATTCCGTACCTTTGCACTCGCTTAAAAGAAATAACTCTTTTTAAAGCCAAATGGTGGATGTAGTTCAGTTGGTTAGAGCGTCAGATTGTGGTTCTGAATGTCGTGGGTTCGAGTCCCACCTTCCACCCAAGATAAACCCTGTAAATCGTAAGATTTGCAGGGATTCTTGTTTTTTATACCTGATACCTTCGTCTACTGTCAGAAAAGTTTTGTATTTTTGCAACAGCAATGGAATCTTCAACTAAAACATACAGCAAATGAAAATTATCGTATCAGAAGAGATAGAAACAGTTTGCCCCAAATTCGTAGGGGCTTGTGTGGAAGCCAATGTACAGAACTCGCCTTATTGCCAGGAACTGTGGGACGAGATTAACGCCCTTGGCGAGAAATACAGAGACACGCTGACTACAGAGTCGCTGAAGGAAATGAGTGGCATTGCCGCCACAAGGAAGGTTTATCGTGCCTGCGGAAAAGATCCTTCGCGCTATCGTCCTGCTTCCGAGGCGCTCATCAGGAGAATGCTTCAGGGCAAACAACTCTATCAGAGAGACACGCTCGTCGACCTGGTCAACCTTGCCAGCATCGCATTCGGTTACAGCATCGGAGGATTTGATGCCGACAAGTTTGAGGGCGATACACTAACACTGGGCGTTGGCAAGGCCGGTGAACCTTACGAGGGAATAGGAAGAGGAAACATCAATATCGAGGGACTGCCTGTATACAGAGACAGTCTGGGAGGCGTTGGAACGCCAACCAGCGACAATGAGCGCACCAAGATGATGTCAGACACCTCTCATCTTGTGGTGCTTATTAATGGCTATGATGGAAACGAGCAACAGGTGCGTGCCAATGCCGAATACATACAGTCGTTGCTCAAAAAATACTGTAAGAGCGATGGAGGTTCTTATTTCATATATAAGTAACGGCAACTTTCGCAAATGAGGGTGTGTCATAAGTCTGTGACACACCTTTTTTTATGTGTTTTTCTGTATGTT
>CAVACC010000076.1:0-15551 GCA_963587495.1 Clostridia bacterium
CGATGATGGCAGAAGCATAAATCTTGTCACTCTCCATGAAGGTTGGCAAACCGTTTTTCTCGAAAGTGAATGGTGGCACACCATAGTTGCCTACAAGTGGGTAAGTAAGTGTCATCAACTGACCGGCATAAGAAGGGTCGGTCAAGCTCTCGGGATAGCCCATCATGGCTGTGTTGAACACAACCTCGCCTGCTACGGGGGCATCATATCCGAAAGATTTGCCATGGAATTGGGTTCCATCGCTCAAAACTAAGGTTACATTTTTCATATCTGATATTCTTTTTCTTTATTTCATACTCATAAGAACAAATGAATTCTCCTCTCTTTGTTCTTCACTTATTTATGATAAACATTCTCTATGTAGTTCACGAAAGCCTGGTTGCAAAGCTTGGTGCCGCCAGGAGTGGGATAATGGCCTGTAAAGTACCAGTCGCCCTTGTGGTTGGGGATGGCCTCGTGCAGTCCCTCTATGCTCTGGAACACAAGTTGGATAGGAGTCGTCATGCCCTCTGGTCGGAGCATCTCTACTATCTTCTCGTTCAACTCCTCAGTGGTGAATGGCTTGTAGATGGCACGCACAGGATTGATCTGCTCTTCCTTTGGCTTCAGCAACTCGGCCTTACAAGCCTCGTAGGTCTGTTCGATGATGTCGCTCATCTTGCGTTCTTTCAGCAACTGGATGGCAGCACGGAACACACAGAACTCTTCCAGTCGGGCCATATCGATGCCGTAATAGTCGGGATAACGTATCTGCGGAGCACTCGACACAACGACGATCTTCTTAGGATGCAGACGGTCGAGGATGCGGAGAATACTCTCCTTCAAGGTAGTTCCTCGAACGATGCTGTCGTCGATGATGACCAGGTTGTCCACCTTTGGTTCGATGCTTCCGTAGGTCACATCGTAAACGTGGCTCGCGAGATCGTTACGGCTGTTGCCTTCTGTGATGAAGGTACGAAGTTTGATATCTTTCCAGGCTATCTTCTCAGAGCGAACAAAGTCGCCGAGGATTTCGTTGAGTTCTTCTTTCGATGGAACATGGTCGAGATTGGCTATCTGCTCTATCTTGGTTTCGTTGAGATATTTCTTGAATCCGCTCAACATGCCATAGTAAGCCACTTCGGCAGTATTCGGAATGTAGCTGAACACGGTGTGGTCTACATCATAATCAACGGCCTTCAGAATAGGCTGGGTCAACTGCTCGCCCAACTGCTTGCGCTCCTGATAAATATCCTTGTCGGAACCGCGACTGAAGTAGATGCGCTCGAACGAGCAGGCTGAATCTCCCTTCTGATCCATGATGCGCTCGATGGTGCATTCGCCGTTCTTCTTGACAAGAAGCGCCATACCTGGCATGAGTTCCTGCACTTCCTCTGCCTCCAGGTCGAAGGTGGTCTGCAACACAGGGCGCTCGCTTGCCACAACAACGATCTCGTCGTTCTTGTAGTAAAAAGCAGGACGGATTCCCCAAGGGTCGCGCATGGAGAACATCTCGCCCGAACCGGTAATACCACAGACTACATAGCCACCGTCGAAGTCTTTCATCGTTGTCTTGAGCACGTTGCTCATCTTCACGTGGTCTTCTATATAGTTGGTGATGTCGGTATTCTGCATCTCCATCGCCTTGGCAGCAATGAAGTTGCGCTCCACCTCACGATCCAGACGATGGCCCATGAGTTCGAGCATGATGTAGGTATCGCTGTAGATGCGTGGGCTCTGGCCCTGACGTGTAAGCTCCTGGAATATCTCATCCACATTGGTCATGTTGAAGTTGCCACAGAGACAGAGGTTCTTAGCCTTCCAGTTGTTGCGGCGCAGGAAAGGGTGCACATACTGTATGCCGCTCTTTCCCGTGGTGCTATAGCGCAGGTGGCCCATATAGAGCTCGCCGGCAAAGGGGAGTTCTTCCTTGGCATACTGAGCATCGGCAAGCTGCTCGGGTGTCAGGTTCTTGAAGTTGGCATTAGCCTTGCCGAAAATCTCGGTAACGGCATTCTTGCCCTCTGCCCTTTCACGGAACATGTATTCATGTCCGGGCTTTCCACCCAATTTGACACAGGCCATACCTGCTCCTTCCTGGCCACGGTTGTGCTGCTTCTCCATCATCAGATAGAGCTTGTTGAGTGCGTACATCCAAGTGCCGTACTTCTGCTGGTAATACGATAAAGGCTTGAGCAATCTGATCATTGCCACGCCACATTCATGCTTTAATGGTTCCATCTCGCTTATTATCCTTGATATCTTATAGTTAAATTTATTTCGTCGATATTGATTCTCCTTCGATCTTCACTCATCGTTCTTCCTCCCCTCATTCAGCTGTCATTCTTCTTTAGCAGCATCCTCCCTCTATAAAAAAAGGGAAACGTCAATAAATGACGATTCCCTAAATTATATCATTCGACTGTAACTGACTTAGCTAAGTTTCTAGGCTGGTCAACATCCTTACCCTTGCAAACAGCAACATGATACGCCAAGAGCTGAAGAGGAATAGTAGCCAATAATGGCTCTAAGCACTCCAATGTCTCAGGAAGTTCGATAACTTCATCGGCAATCTTGGAAATAGTTTCGTCGCCCTTGCTGACAATAGCAATGACACGTCCCTTACGAGCCTTTACCTCCTGAATGTTGGAGAGTACCTTCTCGTACATGAAGTTGTGTGTAGCAATAACTACTACTGGCATATCGCTGTCGATAAGAGCGATAGGACCATGCTTCATTTCTGCAGCAGGATAACCTTCTGCATGGATGTAGCTGATTTCCTTCAACTTCAAGGCTCCTTCCAGAGCCACTGGATACTGGAAGCCACGACCCAGATAGATAAAGTTGCGCGCATAGGTGAATGTGCGGCTGAGGTCGGCTATCTTGTTGTTCAACTTCAGCACCTCCTTCATCTTCTCAGGGATGTTCCAAAGTTGTTCTGTAATGTTTTGATACTCGTCGGCGCTGATGGTTCCCTTCTCATTGCCAATGGCCAATGCAAGAAGGGTAAGTACAGTCACCTGACCTGTGAAGGCCTTGGTTGAAGCCACACCGATTTCAGGACCTACGTGGATGTAAGTACCTGTATCTGTCTCGCGGGCAATGCTGGAGCCGATCGAGTTACAGATGCCATAGATGAAGGCTCCATTCTCCTTGGCCAACTTGATGGCAGCCAAGGTATCGGCAGTCTCACCACTCTGAGAAATAGCTATCACCACATCGTCACTGGTCACCACGGGGTTGCGGTAACGGAACTCGGATGCATACTCTACCTCTACTGGCACACGACAATAGTTCTCTATCATCTGCTTGCCTATCAAACCTGCATGCCATGAGGTTCCACAAGCTACGATGATAAAGCGCTTGGCATTGAGCAGTTGCTGACGATGGTCGGTAATAGAGCTGAGCACTACGCCCATCTCTGTTTCTTTTTTTGTTGTGGCTTCGTCGCCATCGGTCATCACGCGGGTTTCTACCGTACGGTTTACCACACGGCCACGCATACAGTTGCGCAGACACTCAGGCTGCTCGAAGATTTCCTTCAGCATGAAGTGAGGGAATCCACCCTTCTCTATCTGACCCAAATCCATGTCGACAGTCTGAATCTCTGGGTTCAGTTTCACGTTCTGGATATTGGTAACCTGCAGTTCCTCACCAAGACGCATGATGGCGATGTTGCCATCTTCCAGATAAACCACCTTGTCGGTGTATTCTATAATAGGTGTGGCATCAGAACCAAGATAGAACTCACCGTCCTTGCCTATACCTACAACGAGTGGACTTTGCTTGCGTGCGGCAATAATCTGGTTGGGTTCATTCTTGTCGAGCAAGGCTATAGCATAAGCACCGATAACCTGGCGAAGAGCCACCTGTACTGCTGTCAGCAAGTCGAGTTTCTTTGTAATCTGTATATATTCTATAAGCTGTACCAACACCTCAGTATCGGTATCGCTCTTAAACTCCACACCCTTTGCCATCAGGTTTTTCTTGATGGCGGCATAATTCTCGATAATGCCGTTGTGGATAATGGCAAGATTCTTTGAGGAAGAATAGTGAGGGTGAGCATTAACAGAAGATGGCTCACCATGGGTAGCCCAACGGGTATGAGCGATGCCAACAGAGCCTGTCACATCCTTGTCGGAACAGTAAGCTTCCAGGTCGGCTACCTTTCCCTTTGTCTTATATACATTAAGTGATCCGTCCTCGCTGATAAGAGCTACACCAGCCGAGTCGTAACCACGATATTCCAATCGTTTGAGTCCCTTGATAAGGGCTGGATAAGCCTGTCCCTTACCCAAATATCCTACGATACCACACATATTTTAATATAATTGTAATTCATAATTAAGTTTGTCCTTACTTACACAAACTGACAGTAAGTGTAGCCAAAGATAAAATTGAGGAAACCAATCCTATCCAGAATGTAACAGAGCTGCTCAGGCCTGCGGTACCTTTCTTGGCTCCATTAGGTTCTACATATACGATGTCGTTCTGCTGCAAATAGAAATAAGGAGAATTGATGATGTTGGCATCTGTCATATCCAGTCGGTGCGCTTCTTTTTTGCCAGTTGCATCCTCGCGGATAAGGAGAATATTCTTGCGTTTACCCTGCAAGCCTAAGTCGCCGCTTTGTGCCAACGCCTCTATAATGCTCATCTTCTCGTTTGGTACTGTAACGACACCCGGACTTCCCACTTCGCCTGTTACAACGACGCGGAAACTCGCCATGCGGACTGTTACCGTTGGAACTTCACCATCCTTGAAATATGGCTGGATTTTAGATTTCACCAAATTCTCGCATTCTCTTCCAGTCAAGCCCACTACATGAATCTTGCCGACAACAGGAAGATCGATGAAGCCTTCATTGTCAACCAAGTAATATTGAAGATTCTGGTTTTGTGAAGAAGACATCATAGACTTGGAATATAGATTGAATGGCTCTGCCAAATCCTCGTTAACCGCTTTTACGATAATCGACAATTGGTCTTTTGGCATAATTTTAGCATCATACAACATTTTCGATGCGCTCAAATTGAGAGAATCTATATTCTGAAAATAAGCCACTTGCTTAGCACTTTGACAACCGCTAAGTGCCAAAATCATAGTAGAAGCTACTACTACAACTAATAACAGTTTTTTCATTATCGGCAATTTGTTTATAGTTTTGCGTGCAAAAGTACGTCATTTTTCTTAAATGTACAAATGTTTAGTCAACAAATTGTAAAAAACGACGCATTTTTGCACGACATCTTTACTTATCCGAGCTCGCTGAGGAAAGATGCGAAAGCTTTGATGGCTTAAAATTTCCTCATCAAAGACGAAAGTTGAGCTATTTATCCTCTATTCCGTTGGAAGGAAGGTTGAAGCTGTAGCTGTTGTCGAAGATCTTTCTTACCTTATTGATCTCAACGAAGGTTGTTCCGCCACCTTCACCGAAGCTACCGCTCAGGTAAGCGATTTTATCCTCAGCCTCCAAGTAACCCTTCTGGCGAAGCATACGTACAGCGGCTGTAAACATGGCCTTGGTGGAAATCTGATCCTTCTGCACGATTGGGATAACACCATAGCTCAGGTTGAGCCAACGCTGAAGTTTCTCCTTGTAGCAAATGGCCAGCACAGGGTTTGGTCCACGGAAGGCTGCCAGGTCGCGGGCTGTCTGACCCGTCTCACCGTCGGTTATGATTCCCTTTACTCCCAACTTCTTGGTAGCCTCGATGGCTGCATGGGCAAGGAAGAGTTTCTGGTCAATATCGCCCTCCTCCATTGGGTCAATGTCGTTGACGGGCGACTTGTCCTTCTCGGCCTGTTCTGCAATACGTGCCATGGTCTGTACAGCCTCGAGTGGATATTTTCCGCTGGCAGTCTCGCCACTAAGCATCAAGGCATCGGTACGATAGAAGATGGCATTGGCAATATCTGTCACCTCGGCACGAGTAGGACGAGGGTTGTGAATCATCGTATGAAGCATCTGCGTCGCCACGATAACAGGCTTCTTGGCCTTGATACACTTGGCGATGATGCGACGCTGAATACCAGGAATCTTCTCAATAGGCACCTCAATACCCAAATCACCACGGGCAATCATGATACCATAAGAAGCCTCGATAATCTCGTCGATGTTATCGACACCTTCCTGATTCTCTATCTTCGAGATGATCTTGATGTCGCTATGATGCTCGTCCAGAATGTCCTGAACGGCCTTCACATCGGCAGCACTACGCACAAATGAATGGGCGATGAAGTCGATGTCAAGCTCGATGGCCAAGAGAATATTCCTGCGGTCCTTCTCGGTAAGCGCAGGAAGATCGATATGCTCGCCAGGAACATTGACACTCTTGTGAGCACCCAGAGTTCCTTCGTTCTGCACCTGAGCCACCAGCATGGGACCGGTATTCTCGATCACCTTCATATCCAACTCGCCATCATCGAAGAGCAGGTCGTCGCCAACCTTCACGTCATCGGTAATATTGGGATAGCTGAGATTGACAATATCATGAGAAGTCTCCATCTCTGGACGGCCGAAAATCTTTACCACGTCACCTATATTATAATGTATAGGCTCCTTGACTCCAGTAGTACGAACCTCAGGGCCTTTGGTGTCTATCAGAATTCCGATATGGGGAGATACGGCTCTTACATTATTGACAATGGTGCGGATTCCTTCTTCTGAGGCATGAGCGGTGTTCATACGAACCACATTCATACCCGCAAAAAACAACTTGCGGATAAAGTCCTGATCGCAGCGGCGGTCGCTGATGGATGCAACAATCTTGGTCTGTTTCATATCTTTTTTACCTTAATTTCTAAAAACTCTGCAAAGTTACAAAGAATTTTTGAAAAACAAAGCATTCTGTGCCGATTAAATATCCAAGTCTGGTGCTTTTTCACTACCTGCAGCGGCCTCGAACTTCGGCATGGTGTCAAAACCGAACAAACCGGCGATAATGGCATTGGGCATACGGCGCACCTTCACGTTGTATGACTGCACTGCCTCATTGTACTTGCGACGGGCCTCGCTGATACGGTTCTCAGTGCCTTCCTCCTGTATCTGGAGCGACTTGAAATTCTCGCTTGCCTTGAGCTCAGGATATCTTTCTGCCACCAACATGAGCTTGGAGAAAGCATTGGTCAACTCGCCCTGAGCAGCAGTAAACTGCTTCAGATTAGCCTCTGTCAGATTATTAGCGTCAAGCTTCACCTGTCCCACGGCAGCACGGGCCTTTGTCACCTGCTCGAAGGTCTCACGCTCATGCTTAGCATAAGCCTTCACGATCTTCGCCAACTGAGGCATCATGTCGGCACGACGCTGATACTGAGTCTGCACGTTGGCAAGCTCGGTGGTAACTTCCTCCTGAGAACTTACCATACCATTGTAACCACTAAACAACCAAAGCACTAACACAACAATTACTGCTACAATAATCCAACCTGTTTTCTTCATAATTTTCTATTCTTTATAATAAATGTTTATCTAAATCCAAATTACGTAAAAATGAAATGCATAGAAGATGCTGTTTACCCTTAATAGACGACCAAGCCTACCCTTAATAGACGACCGAGCCTGCCCATAATAGATGACCAGACAAGTCTTCTCAAGCATCCCAGACTTACCATCCTCCGCCGGCTCCTCCGCCGCCAAAAGAACCTCCGCCAAAGGAGCCTCCAGAGAAGCCACCACCCGAAGAGCCTCCGCCTCCTCCGAAAAAGAAAGGCGGGAAAAAGTCGTCATCAAGTCGGCGGGACGAGCGCTTATTCTTATTTCGCTGACTCGTGTCGGGCTTAATCACTCCAAACACTTCCAGTAAATAACGTACCAACATATATACAGGAATGCCGAAGAAGACAGCAAGCAGAATCACGACAAGAACCCAGTCATCCTCGCCTATCGTACCGTCGTCAATATCCGAAATTCCCGTCTTACCGCTCTTCACCTTATTATATATAGTACGGCTCGTAGCCACGACGGCCTCGGCAGGCATATTCTTCTTCATGTTGGGAACAATACAGGCCCTGGCGATATCATCACAGTCGACATCCGTCAACTCTCCTTCAAGTCCCATACCGGGAGCTATGAAGTACTTATGGTCTTCGACAGCCACAACCACCACCAAACCACGACGAGTCTTCTTGTCTCCCACACCGTAGTCATTGCCCAGATCTTGAGCCACACGGAAGGCATCGCCATTCTCCACCTTACCCACAATGACAAACACATTCTGCACCTTGCACTCCTTGTTGAGCTTATCCAAATAGAAGTTGGCTGAATCGAGCGCCTGCTTGTCTAAATAATGATCAGGATCAGACACATACTGCGTTGAGTTCTGCAGGTACGGTACAGGTATATTCTTAGCGTTCCATACCTTCGAAGCCCCAGCAAAAGAGACCGACAGGCACAGACATAGAGTCAATATATAATATCTCAGTTTTTCCATTTTTGCTATTTTCGGTACAAAAATACGCAATAAAAACCTTATACGCAAATACTTAGGGCATTATTTTTTCAAAAAAAGTGCTAACAATTTTGTTATATCGCAAAAAACTTGTATCTTTGCACACCGAATTCAAGATAAAACATCGTAAAAACAGAAAAAAAACAATAGGAAAATGACAAAAGCAGATATCGTCAACGAGGTATCTTTGGCCACAGGAATGCCAAAGAAAGAAGTAGGTATTGTAGTAGAAGCGTTCATGGATGCAGTTAAGGAGAGCCTTCTCAAGAAGAAGGAGAATGTATACCTTCGTGGCTTCGGCAGCTTCAATATCAAGCGCAGAGCAGCCAAGACAGCCCGCAACATCTCCAAGAACACTACTATCACTATCCCAGCTCACGACCTGCCTTGCTTCAAGCCAGCCAAGAGCTTCGTTGAAGAGATGAAGGGCTAATCTACACGACCCACTATTCAAGAGACACAGCAAGTCGAAAGAACTGCAAGTCGAAAGATTATTAAGGAAATAACATTATATAATAACAATATTTTAAAATTTTAAAATCATGCCAAACGGAAAGAAAAAGAAGGGCCACAAGATGGCTACTCACAAGCGTAAAAAGAGATTACGTAAGAATAGACATAAGAGCAAGTAAATCCTTGCTCTCAGTCTTTTCTGGCTGAGGGGGCATGTCAGCTTAAAAAGTTTGACATGCCCTTTTTTATTCACTCACATTTTAAGAAATTGAAGACTATGACAAGCGAAGTTGTAATTGATGTCCAACAGAAGGATATTTCAATAGCGCTCATGGAGGACAAACAGCTGGTGGAATACCAGAACGAACCCCGTGAGGCTTCATTCTCTGTGGGCAACATCTACATAGCAAAAGTAAAGAAACTGATGCCAGGTCTTAACGCATGCTTTGTGGATGTAGGTTATGAGCGCGACGCCTTTCTTCATTATCTTGATTTAGGAAGTCATTTTAATTCTTACCAGAAGTACCTTAAACAAGTACAGAGCGACAGAAAGAAACTTTTCCCATTCTCTAAAGCCAGCAAGCAGCCCGACCTCGAAAAGGACGGAAGCATCCAAAACATTCTGAAGACTGGACAGGAAGTGCTGGTGCAAATCGTAAAAGAACCCATTTCAACCAAGGGACCAAGACTGACAGGCGAAATCTCTTTTGCCGGACGTTACTTGGTACTCATGCCATTCGGTGACAAAGTTTCTGTTTCGTCAAAGATTAAGAGCGGTGAGGAACGTACCCGACTCAAGCAGCTCATCCACAGCATCAAGCCCAAAAACTGCGGAGTAATCGTCCGCACGGTGGCTGAAGGCAAGAGGGTGGCTGAACTTGATGCCGAAATGAAAGTCTTGGTGAAGCGATGGGAGGATGCCATCACCAAGGTACAGAAAACTCAAAAGAGACCACAGCTCGTCTTCGAGGAAACCGGCAGAGCTGTTGCCCTGCTTCGCGACTTGTTCAATCCTTCTTATGAAAACATCTTTGTCAACGACGAGGATGTTATGAAGGAGGTGAAGCATTACGTTTCACTCATTGCCCCCGACAAGGCAAACATCGTGAAGCTCTATACCGGAAAGGTACCTATCTTCGACAACTTCAACATTACAAAGCAGATTAAGTCGGGCTTCGGACGTGTAGTCAACTATAAGCACGGAGCTTATCTTATTATCGAGCACACCGAGGCGCTGCACGTAGTGGATGTCAACAGCGGCAACCGTACCAGGGAAAAAGGTCAGGAGGCTAACGCCCTTGATGTAAACCTGGGTGCAGCCGACGAACTGGCAAGACAGTTGAGGTTGCGAGACATGGGAGGCATCATTGTTGTCGATTTCATCGACATGAATCTGGCAGAAGACCGACAGATGCTCTACGAGCGTATGTGCAAGAACATGCAGAAGGATCGTGCCAAGCACAACATTCTGCCTCTGAGCAAGTTCGGACTGATGCAGATTACACGCCAACGTGTAAGACCTGCCATGGATGTGAATGTAGAGGAAACCTGCCCTACCTGTTTCGGTACCGGCAAGGTGAAGTCGAGCATTCTGTTTACCGATCAACTGGAAAGAAAAATCGACCAACTGGTCAACAAGATTGGCGTCAAGAAGTTCACGCTGTATGTCAATCCTTATGTTGCCGCATTCATCAACAAGGGTTTCGTTTCCCTTCGCCTGAAGTGGCAATTCAAGTATGGATTCGGAATCAAAGTCGTTCCTTCTCAGAAACTGGCTTTCCTTCAGTACGAATTCTACGACAAGGACAACCAATTCCTCGACATGCAGGAAGAACAGGAGACGAAGTAAAGAAAACAAAAATCGCTGCTTTCAACGTTGAAAGCAGCGATTTTTGTGTATAGAGAGAACTCGAATCTCGAAAGCGGAAACCATCACGTTGAAGTACGTGCCCCTATTATTTCTTTTTCTGAGGAATAACCAGCGAAGCTCCTATACTTATCACGATAACTGCCAAGATGATGAGCAGCGAAGCCACAGCATCAATTTCAAAGTATTCGTGAACGAGCAGCTTCAAACCGATAAACAGCAACAGGAAACAAACTCCCGTCTTCAGATATCTGAACTTATCGGCCACAGCAGCCAAGAGGAAAAACATGGCTCTCAAACCAAGAATGGCAAAGATGTTGGAGAAGAACACCACATAAGGATCGAGCGACACAGAGAACACAGCAGGAATACTGTCGAAAGCGAAAATCAAATCGCTGAACTCTATCACCAACACCGTGATTACCAATGGCTTTAAGTGAAAATACTTAGAGCAGAACTTTACCACAGGATGATTGACTGTATCGACATGAGCCTCCTTGTTGCGGTCGAGATACATCTTGATTCCGCTATACATAAGCAACACACCGAAAACCAACAACACCCAGTCGAAACGGCTGATAATGGCGGCTCCTAAGAAGATGAAGACAAAGCGAAGCACAATAGCGCCCATGATGCCCCAGTTGAGCACATGCTGATATTGTTTCTTGTCGACACCAAATGCAGTGAAGATCATCATCATCACAAACAGGTTGTCTACCGACAACGTCTTTTCTATCAGATAACCAGAGATATAGGCAATGGTCATGTACTTGCGATACTGATGCAGACTGCCCTCAAAATCATCCGGGTTGAGTTGAAGATGAGAAGCATAACGTGTGGCTACAGCCTGGAGATCGTTGAAATCGTGAATTCCGTGTACCATGTCGCCATGAAACCACAGGAACACCGAAAAGCCTAATGCCAGGACGATCCAAACCGCAGTCCAGATTCCAGCCTCCTTGATAGACACCACATGCGCCTTACGGTCAATGGCAAGCATATCTACCAACAGTATGGCTACAATGAAGACGATGAATCCGCCTAAAAACAATAATTCTTGCATTTTTACCTTACTATGTGTTTATTACATTATTTATTGAACTCGCTCAAATTGAGAAGTTATAGAAGTTGCGCAAGTTGAGTTATTTATATGTTTTACCTTGTTATGATTTCTTCTATCAGTCCCTCAAGAGCATCCTCCAAAAGAGTGATGACAAGTTCAAAATCAGACTCATCACCATAATATGGATCAGGAACAGTAGTATAGTCGCGATGCAGACGCAGATAACTCGCCATGCAAACCACCTTTTCACGTTCTTCATCCGAAGAAGCCATTCGCGTGATAGCACGATAATTATCATTGTCCATTACCACGATGTAGTCGAACTTGTCAAAGTCGGATTTATCAAACTGTCGGGCGTGACTGTCGAAACAATAGCCATGGGCAGCACCACAACGGCGCATACGACTGTCGGGCAACTGTCCTACATGCCAAGGACCAATGGCAGCAGAATCAATATAGAACTGACTGGCCATTCCTTTCTCCTCCACCTTGGCTTTCATGATGCCTTCGGCAGCAGGCGAACGGCAAATATTACCCAAACAAATAAACAATACGGTATGATTACTCGATTTCATGTTAAATGCAGCTAATTTTCTGCAAAGATACAATTAATTTCAGAAACAAAAGAAGTCAAATCAGAGATTTATGTTTATTTTTCATACTTTTATATCCTTCTTTCAGCCTTTATTGAATTATTTCACGAACATCTTGATTATATATCAATTATTTTGAGTACCTTTGCAGCAACAAAAACATATTATTCTTATGCTGACAGATATAGAAATAGCCAAATCGGTAAAACTACGTCCCATCAACGACATAGCTGCCGAATTGGGAATCAACGAGAACCTGGTTGAGAACTACGGCCGATACATAGCCAAGATTTCTACCAACATTATTGACAAGAAAAAGTTTAAGAATCATCACCTTATCCTCGTTACAGCCATCAGTCCTACGAAGGCTGGCAACGGCAAGACTACCGTGTCTGTAGGCTTGGCTTTGGGAATGCACAAGATTGGCAAGAAGGCAGTATTGGCTCTTCGTGAGCCATCCTTAGGTCCTTGCTTCGGAATGAAGGGTGGAGCTGCAGGTGGCGGCTATGCTCAGGTATTGCCAATGGACAAGATCAACCTTCACTTTACTGGTGACTTCCATGCCATCACAGCAGCCAACAACATGATAGCAGCCCTGTTGGATAACTATCGTTTCCAACACGAGGCAGAAGGTTTCAAACTGAAGAAAATACTTTGGCGCCGTGTCATGGACATCAACGACCGTGGCTTGAGACAGATCATCACCGGCTTGGGCGAGAAAAACGGCATAGAGACTCAGACTGGTTTCGACATCACTCCTGCCTCTGAGATTATGGCGATTATGTGCTTTGCGACAAGTGTGGACGACCTTCGCCGCCGCATAGACAATATCCTGCTCGGCATTACCGAGGACGACAAACCTTTCAGAGTGAAAGACATGGGTGTAGGCGGAAGTATTGTCGCCTTGCTGCTCGATGCCTTGAGTCCTAACCTGGTACAGACCACCGAGGGAACTCCGGCCTTTGTTCACTGTGGACCTTTCGCCAATATTGCTCATGGCTGCAACTCGGTAATGGCTACAGCTGCTGCACTCGAATATGGTGACTATGCGATTACTGAGGCTGGATTCGGTGCCGACTTAGGTGCCGAGAAGTTCTTCAATATCAAGTGCCGTAAGGCTGGTCTGCAACCTGCGCTTACCGTAGTGGTTGTTACCCTGCAAGCTCTCAAAATGCATGGCGGTGTGGCTCTCGAAGACATCAAGAAGCCTAACATCCAGGGAATGGAGAATGGATACTGGAACCTCGACAAGCACGTGCGCAACATGCAAAGCTTCGGTCAGACTGTAGTGATTGCATTCAACAAGTTTGCTACGGATACTGATGAAGAGATTGAGGTACTTCGCAAGCATTGCGAGGAAATGGGCTGCGGTTTTGCCGTAAACAGCGCCTTTGCCGAAGGCGGCAAGGGAGCTATGGAACTGGCAGAACTGGTAGTGAAGACCATCGACGAGCGTCCTTCAGCCCCATTGCAGTTGACCTACAACGACGATGAGCCTGTCCTGCAGAAGATTGAAGACGTGGCTTACCGTCTGTATGGCGCAGGCAGCGTGACACTAAGCGAATCGGCCCAGGCCATGATCGAAGAGATCAAGAAGCTGGGTGTAGCTCACTTCCCTATCTGTATTGCCAAGACTCAGTACAGTTTCTCTACCGACGCCAAGGCTTATGGACCTACCGAGGGTTTCGAGCTTCACGTAAGAGACATTACCCTGAACATGGGAGCCGAGATGATAGTAGTCATTGCAGGTCCTATCATGCGTATGCCCGGACTCCCCAAGTCGCCACAAGCCGAGCGCATCGACGTGGTGAATGGCGAGATTACCGGCTTGTCATAAACAGCTTTTTCATGAATGGCTGTCAGAAGAATCACTCGTCCTGATTCCGCATCGCTTCCGAAGCGGCAAGACTGAATTCACAGCCACAATACAACTGATTATAAAACTCATTGAGGCGCAGCAGCTCGCTGCGCCTTAATTGTAAACCACCTTTTCGCCAGTTCTGGCTCCACCATTCCACATCGGGACAGTCACTCACTGCCACCATTCCTGCTGTATCTATCTGTCGGATGTTCTTCCAGCGCGAGGAAGCCAACGTGGTGGTAAGCCACTTGAAGCCATGCGCCTGCGCATAGTGGGCTGCATGATGCAACCGATACTGGAAACACACAGAACAGCGCGATCCTCTTTCCGGCTCATTCTCCAGTCCGGCGATTGCCTTTTTCCAGTCAGCATGGTCGTACTCATCTTCCACGTAGGGCACGTCTTGCTGTTGCAGAAAGCGGATAAGTTCCTGCTTGCGAATATCAAACTCCTGTTGCGGGAAGATATTTGAATTGGAAAAATACACAGTGGGACGAATACCATTGCGCAACATACACTCCACGATGGCTGCCGAACAAGGAGCACAGCAAGCATGCAACAGTACCGAATGCTCGTTGGCTGAAGCGCCGTCGGGCAAGGATATCTTCAAAAACTTATATTGTTCTTCGGGTTGTATCTTCATCTTATTTTATTGTTTACGATTAATCTCTAAAAAGCATAAGCCATTTGGCTAAATGAAAGATGGAGTACAGTCTCTCGACACCCTCCATCCTTTTTTATATGCGAAAACTTCAGCAAAGGTACATTTTTTTGATGAATAATCGCACTTGCAGTAGTTAAAGAATTTAAAGACAGAGAAGAAGTGGAAAATAAGGAAAGAACAAGAAACTAAGGAAGTAAAAGCTTTGGCAGTCAACTCTACTCTACCAAACGCAACAAAGCCGCTGAATTTCAGCGGCTTTGTTATTTTATTACCTATAGACTTATAACCTATAGGCTTATTACCTATAGACCAATGCTTGTCTGCATTATCCGAAGTTATCATACATGATACTATCCTTATCTACGCCGAGGCTGTCGAGATAATCAGTAACAGTCTTGATCAGCATTGGAGGTCCGCAGAGATAGTACTCACAATCCTCAGGAGCCTCGTGATCCTTCAAGTAGGTATCGCGGATGCAGTTGACTGCAAATCCCTCATAGTACTTCACACCCTGAGCATCTGCCACAGGGTCCTTGCGGTCGAGTGAGAGATGGAAGTGGAAGTTGGGGAATTCCTTCTCAAGCTCCCAGAAGTCCTCCAGGAAGAATGCCTCACCCAATG
>CAVACC010000077.1:0-15506 GCA_963587495.1 Clostridia bacterium
GCGGAAAGGCAAAGCCCGAGCTTGTGAAAGTTTGGGCTTTGTTGTAAATAAAAATGAAATTTTCTTTTTTCGTGTTAGAGGAAAGATGAAAAAATAAAAAAGGGTGCGTCACAGACTTATGACACACCCTCCTCACTCTTTTCATATCGATTTATCAATTAAGATTTTTTACTTCACAACAACCTTCCTCGCACTTCCGTCGCTATACTTCACGATGTTCAAACCCTTAACAGGAACAGCCAATCGCTGACCATCTGCAGAAAAACGAGATACTTCCTTTGCATCTGGATTGAGGATAACGGAATCTATTCCCGATGTTTCCATCTCTATGATTTCCTTGCAGTAACACCACCTAGAATTTTGATAAGCATTCTTCGTCCCCTTAGGAACATAAAGCGTCCACTCTCTCGACTCATAAGAAAATTCATCCCCATAAGTCAAGGCATTAGGGTCTGGCATATAGGCATAAATAGTTTTTAAGTTACGACAAAGACTCAGGAAACCTTTATCTATGGACCGTAAGCCAGCAGGTAATGAGATAGTAGTAAGAGCCTGACACCCTTCCAATCCGCAATAAGGCAAATCTGTCACGTTTGCATCTTTTAAATCCAAATTCTGTAAGTTTCTGGACAGATACTGGGTGATAAAATCAAAGTTTACTGCGCCTGACCCAGAGATTTTGAGACTTTTCACTTTATCTCTCATTGCCACATCTATCAGCTCACCATTCCAATATGCTTGGGGACAAATGTCCAAAGACACCAAACCAGTAGCAGGATCCTGTTCCAGACCAGCTATATACGGGAATCTTCCCCATTCCTCATCTTGCCGATAAGCATCAAGAGAACCTTTTGGCACATAAAGATAGCAATGACTTTTATCTACCCCTTCAAAACTATAAGCATCCTGCAACGGAGCTGGCATATTGGCATATATGGAAGTAAGACCAGTGCAGCCATGAAAAGCGCCATACATATATTCCAATCCAGCAGGCAACGATATGGTTGTCAGACCTGTACAGCCACCAAAAGCTCCTTTTTCTATCCGCTGCAAGACATCTGGCAGTACTAAGGAAGTAAGACTTTTACAATCACTAAACCTACAAACATTTATAGTATATAATAGCGCATCTTTAAGATTCAACTCCTGAAGGGCCGCTTCACGAATCATTTCCTCAAGGTACTGAACATCCGTATCGTTCAGATTTCCTGTGAGCTTGAGCTTTGTGATATTCTCTTTGTCTTCACCTATCACGGTGCTCAACGTTCCTGCCTGAGCGACATTTTTCGTAACCCAATCGCGAATCAAGTCAGGATTAAACTTAGCGATGGTCTTAAAGTCACCCCATCCAGGAGCCACCATATAAGCGGAATATGATTTTTTCGGCACATAGAGCGTACAATTTTCATTGAAGCAAGTTGGGAAATCTTTAGCTTCTCCATCAAATAGTGGAGGGTCTGGCATATAGGCATAAATAGAGACAATATTGCTGCAACCCGAGAAAGCTCCATCTTCTATCTTGGTTAAACTGGATGGAAGTTCCAATGAAGTCAAGCCTGTACATTCTTGAAAAGCTCCATCCCCTATTATTTTAACATCAGATGGTAATTGTACGGATTTCAAGCTATAACAGCGTAAGAAAGTACCAGAAGAAATTCTGGTCAATTCAGAAGGCAATGATACCGAAGTTAAGCTACTACAATTCGCAAAAGCATTCATACCTATCGATGTCAAGCCAGAAGAAAATGACACTGAAGTTAAACCGCGACAACCACTAAAAGCTTCCATACCTATCGAAGTCAAGCTAGAAGGCAGTTGCAAAGAGGATAAGCCAATACAACCTTCAAAAGCAAATTCACCTATCGATGTCAAGCCTGAAGGAAATAACACTGAAGTTAAGCCGCTACAATTAAAAAAAGCAGCATCACCTATCGTTTTCAAGTCTGAAGGCAGTTGCAAAGAGCGGAGGCCTGTACAACTAGCAAAGCTAGAATTACCTATAGATGTCAAAACGGAAGGAAATGACACCGAAGTTAAGCCGCGACAATTAAAAAAAGCACCATCACCAATCGATAACAAGCCTGACGGCAGTTGCAAAGAGGAGAGACCTGTACATTCTGCAAAGACAGAATTATCTATGGAAGTCAAACCCGACGGCAGTTGCAAAGAGCGGAGACCTTTACATCCTTCAAAACCAGAACGACCTATTGAAGTCAAACTTGACGGCAACTCTAAAAAGGATAAATCTGTACATCCTTTAAAAGCATAACTCTCTATATTTTTCACATTATCAGGAAGTATGATTTTCTTCAAGCAGGGTAAAAAAGAAAAAGCAAACCGTCCTACAGAATGACCATCTCCCGAATAAGCATCATTAGAAACATGACCTTTATACACCTGAATACTATGATCAGAACTCACAAATGAAGCATCCTTTAGATCCAATTCTTCCAGATGACCATCATATTTAGAACCTTTGGTATCATAATAGCATCCTGCCATTTCACGAATATACAGAATATCGTCGATATTCAATTTACCTGAAAGTTTAAGACTGGTAATCTTATACTTCAAATCACTCTTGATTCTATCACACAATGTTCCAGCCTCAACCACATTGATCTTAATCTGCTCGGTGATAAGCCCACTATCATCAGCCTGCACTTTCGAAAAGCCCAAACACAGCATCAATACTAAAAGTAGAATCCTACCTTTCTGGAGAGTAAACAATTTCTTCATAAGCCTCATAATTTATTCTATTATTATGCCAATGATGGCTCATCAAAGGCATTCTTTCTTATCTCAAGTGCAAAGATAAGATTATTCAACAGAAAATCAAAATTTTAAAGGCATTTTTTAAAACAGCCGCACCCAAAAGAAAATCATTACATGAGATAAATCATCTCTTTAGCCTATAAAAAATTCTGTTCCGCGCTTTGCAATGTCCGTTCAAAGGCTTTGAATGTCCGTTCAAAGGCTCTGAATGTCCGTTCAAAGGCTCTGAATGTCCGTTCAAAGGCTTTGAATGTGCGTTCAAAGGCTTTGAACGGAGATTTATAAGTTGTTTAAGAACAAATTCATAACAAACAGGAAACAATTTGTATGCTATTAAAGTAAAAACACAGGGCTATAGGGGTGCTGAGTTGTTACTTACAAAAGTTGAGTAATATTGCCAACTTTTGCCACTCTGTTTCTTATCCCGAACAGAAGTAAAACTCTGCACATATTTTAAAATCTGTGCAACAAATCCTTCATTTTCTGTTAATATGTTTTAAATAAGCATACCTTTCTGTAGCCAAATAGAACATTCTTCTTACCTTTGCGGACGTTTTTATTTAAAATTATTAAAATGAAGAAACTAAAATTAGTTTGTGTTGCCATTGCGATGGCCTGTGCAACACCTACATTGGCAGGTGGTTTGCTCACAAACACAAACCAGCACGTAGCATTCGACAGAATGATGAGCCGTGAGGCTTCAATCGGTATTGACGGAGTTTATTACAATCCAGCCGGAGTTGTATTCATGAGTGAAGGTCACCATCTCGCCATCAACTGGCAGTTGGCTTTCCAGACACGTACTATCAACAATGACTATGCTTTGTTTACCAACAATGTAAACAACCCCACCACTCCTCGCGATTTCAAGGGTACTGCTTTTGCTCCTGTTATCCCTTCTTTCCAGTATGCCTACAACAAGGGCAAATGGTCTTTCCAGGCAAGCTTCGCCCTCACCGGTGGTGGCGGTAAGTGTACCTTCGACGATGGTTTGGGATCGTTCGAGAAGATTGTAGCCGAGACAGCTTTGGCAGCTTGCCAGTTGGCAGGTGCAGTGGATCAGGTGGCAGCACTGCATGGTGTACCAGCCGTATTCACCAAAGACGACAAATTCGGAACTAAGGGACAGTATAGCTACAACAGTTATATGCATGGTCGCCAGTACTACTATGGCCTCTCTGTAGGTGCAGCTTATAAGTTCAGCGACAACTTCAGTGCATTCGCAGGTGTACGTGGTGTCTATGCTTCTACCAACTACTATGGATATGTAGAGGACATCAAGGTTGGCGCAATGCCTCTCTATATGGTACTTGATCCTACCAAGAATACAGCAGCAAACATCGAGTTGAGCTGTGACCAGAGCGGCGTGGGCTTCACTCCTATCATCGGTGTGGATTTCAAGACTGGCAAGTGGAACTTCGCAGCCAAGTATGAGTTCAAGACTCGTATCCGCCTGAAGAACAAGTCAGTAAACCAGGTTCCAAGTATCGGTAACCTTCCAGACAACCTCCGCAATGCTTACATCGCAGGTGGTGTTCCTGAGGCTGCAGCAAATGCCATCATCGGCAACCCAGTTATTCAGGGAGCCATGGGACAGTTGAAGACTCAGTTCGATGCCAAGCTCGAAGAGGCTATCGGTGAATACGAGGACGGCAAGAAGATTGCTGGCGACATTCCTGCTTACTTGGCTTTGGGAGTAGGCTACAGCCCTGTAGATGCAGTAAGAATAAACGTAGGTTTCCACTGGTTCGACGACAAGAATGCCACATCTTACAACAACCGCAACAAGGAGTTGAAGCGTGGTACCCTGGAGTATAATGCCGGTGTAGAGGTAGACGTCAACAAGAAGATCACTCTGAGTACAGGTTGGCAGAACACCAACTATGGTTTGTCTGACGAGTATATGGATGACAAGTCATTCGTTGTAAGTTCCAACTCTGTTGCCGTCGGTGGTGTTTATCACATCAACAAGAAGATGGATCTCAACGTGGCTTACTTCCACACATTCTATCAGCACAAGAAGACTACCGAAACGGTACAGCTCACAGCAGACAGAAGCAAGAACTACTCTTCTGACTATACCCGTAACAACAACGTCTTCGCAGTTGGTCTCGACATCAACTTCTAAGAGCAACATTCCAAAAGCATAACTACATACAATCGCAAAAGGCTATCCCAATCTTTCGAAAGGGATAGCCTTTTTTATTTTTATGTCCATTGGATCTATACAAAGACAAGATCTTTGCCATCATATCAGTCTACAACGGGTCGACATCATAGTAAATCTGCAATGCGCCATAGCGAGGGTCCTTCGACATTTGCTCCTGGGCATATCTCAGATATTCTCTCACCTTTGCCTGATTGATGCCATTCTCGAGTTTGATAACTATCTTACGGATGTTCATGGTCTTCACCTTTGCCACCGCTGGCTTGTCGGGACCAAGAACCCTGTCGCCAAACCAGGAGCGCAAAGTCTGTCCCAACTCCATACTCGCCTGATGGCATACCTGCTCGTGCTTATGCTTCAGGAAGACATAGACCAGATGGTAGAAAGGAGGATAATGGAAAGCCCTTCTCTCCTCCAACAAGTCTTGGTAGAAGCCTGTATAATCGTTATGAACCACCTGCGAGATGACAGGCAACATGGGCGACTTGGTCTGCAATATCACCTTGCCTCGCTTGCCCTTTCTTCCAGCCCTTCCGCTCACCTGAGCCATCATCATAAAGGCATGCTCGTAGGCTCGGAAGTCGGGATAATTGAGCATGGAGTCGGCATTCAGTATGCCCACCACACTCACCTTGTCGAAATCCAGTCCCTTGGAGATCATCTGCGTGCCAATGAGCAGATTGGTCTTACCCGACGAGAAATCGTCTATCAGCCGCTCGTAGGCATTGCGGGTACGGGTAGTGTCCAAATCCATACGGGCGATACGAGCCTCGGGGAATATATCTGTCAATTGGTCTTCGATGCGCTCGGTACCCAGCCCTCGACCCATGAGTTCTGTACTTCCACAGTTGGGGCACTCCACTGGCACAGGATAAGTATATCCGCAATAGTGACAGGTGAGCAGGTTGATATTCTTATGAAGTGTAAGCGACACATCGCAGTTCTTGCACTTAGGCACCCATCCGCATACCTTACATTCCACCATCGGTGCAAAACCACGACGGTTCTGAAACAGAATGGCCTGGTCGCCATGCGACAAAGCCTCGCGTATGGCTGCTAAAAGTTGAGGAGAGTAGGCACCGGTCATCATCTTGCGATGCCGCAAATCCTTTACATCCACCACCTGAATTTCGGGCAACTGTATGTCCTTGTATCGGGTTTTGAGCTCCACCAATCCGTACTTGCCTTCCTGCGCATTGTAATAACTCTCCATAGAGGGAGTGGCTGTACCCAAAAGAACCTTGCAGTCGGGATACATACCTGCCAACACAATAGCAGCACTGCGGGCATGATAGCGGGGAGCAGGGTCTTGCTGCTTAAAGGAGGTCTCGTGTTCCTCGTCGATGATGACAAGTCCGAGATTCTGAAAAGGCAGAAAGACTGCACTTCGAGCCCCCAGAATAACATCGTAGGGATGGGCTGACATCTGTTTCTGCCATATCTCCACTCGTTCGGCATCGCTATACTTGGAATGATAAATGCCAAGACGATCGCCAAATACTTTGTGCAGACGTTCCATGATCTGTACCGTGAGAGCTATCTCGGGCAGAAGATAAAGCACCTGCTTGTGATTGTCGAGAGCCTGTTTGATGAGGTGGATATACACCTCGGTCTTGCCACTCGAAGTCACGCCATGAAGAAGCACCACATTCTTCTTCATCATCTGAAGGAGAATCTTGTTGTAAGCATCCTGCTGAGCTATGGAGAGTGGTTTGATCTGTTCGAAGTGACTCTCGCCTGAGGTATTCAGTCGTCCCACCTCCTCCTCGTAAGTAAAGAGGATGTCGCGGTCGATGAGCGACTTGACGATGGCAGAAGTGCAATGAGCCTCATTCATCAGCTCTTCCTTGGTGACCTTCTTGATGCCTTCACGAGGTGTATCGTTCTCAAGACTGTCCCAATGGGAAAGGCTGAGAAATGTGGTAAGGGCTTTAGATTGCTTCAGGGCACGCTGCAACATATTGAGAGCCACATGCAGGGAAGCTTCGTTGCGGTATTTGCCCGTAAGCTCCACATACAGTTCCATCCTGGGTTTGAACTTCTCGGTAGATTTCATGCCTGCAGGCATTGCGGCATTATAGACATCTCCCAAAGGTGACATATAATAGTTGGATATCCACGACCATAACCTGTACTGCCGGTCGAGAAGTGTGGGAGTAGCATCCAGCACCTGCTCTATCGGCTTGACCAGAAAGGATGGCTTCTCCTGATGCACCTTTACCACCATGGCAATGTACTTCTTGCTCTTGCCCAATGGCACAAGCACCCGTTTACCAAAGACAACACACCCTTCCATCCCTTCGGGGACAGAATAGGTAAACATGCCTGGAAGCGGCAGGGGCAATATGACATCAACATACTTCATACCCTGCAAAGGTAACAATAAAAAAGCAGATACCCAACATCAGGTATCTGCTTTTATATATTTTAATATGTATCTCCTATGCTTAGAACCAATAGCCGATAGCTATCTGCCAAGTGTTGTTTCTTCCCTTCACGACAACAGGATTAGCATTGGCATCAGAAGCTCCCGTATCCATGCTGCCGGACTTGTTGCATTCAATGTTGTAGTTGACTGAAGCCTGCAGATGGCTCAACAAAGTTACGCCAGCGCCCACATTCACACTGAAGTTTGCCTTTTTCAAGGAATAGCTGCTGGATTCATCCCATTTGAAATTCTTATTTCCTACATTGATTCCCCACTGCGGACCTGCAAAAAGGAAAATATTAGCCAGACTGCTCAGCCCAAAACCATAACGGACATTCACAGGAATATCAATGAATTTTTGTGTAACTGTGGTTGAATTATAAGCTCCGCCCACAACATCATCGGCAACTTTCACCTTAGCCTCCTTCTGATCATATAAAGCGGCAACGTCAAAACTTAAGCCTGTAACAGGCACTGTCACCTTAACCATCGGACCAAAGAAAAAACCTGCACGGTTTTCTGCATCCCAGTTGTCTCCACTGAGCTTCAAATTGCTGACATTCAAACCACCCTTTACACCTAACTTAATCTGTGCCTGAGCAGGATTAGCAAAGAAGAGCAAAACCGCCAACACAATAAATGATAATACTTTCTTCATACCTTATATTATATAACCTATTATTAATGACGCTCACGACGAACCGAAACTCGGGCTGCACTGGATCCTGACGAACCGGAACTGCGCTGACGACGGGTCTTGACTGTAGACGAAGAACCAGATGTTCTGCTTCTGCGATTCTTCTTCACACCCTTCACGCCCTTCGCATTCTTCTTGTCGGCATTGGCAATACTGTCAAGAGAATCCTTGCGGGCCTGATCGCCCCAGATATTCTTTTCAAAGGCTGCCAACTCTGACTCAATCTTTTTCTGCTCCTTGCTCAAAGCAGAATCAGAAGGACAATACTGGGCCAAAGTCTTACCCAACATATTGGTCGTCTTGTATATCTTGCCCTTATACTGGTTCTTGACAAAATAATCGTCTATACTCATCATGGCAGCATTATTGAGATTGCTCGTCATAATCTGTTGCTTGGAGAGATAGGGAGCAAGGTCAGAATACTTCATCCAGAAGAGAGGATACTTGGTGCCCGCATCACCAAAATCATCCTCACGTGTCATAATAGGACACAAGGCGATAACCTTGGTATGGAAGGTAGCTGTATGCTGGTCGTAGTATGTGGCTTCTTTCACATAGTAAGACTTTACCTCACGAGAGGGAATATCACTGTCATCGAGGGTCAGAGCGCCATTCTTTCGCTCATAATAGATGTGATAATTGTCCATGAAAGCCTTGGGAACTACACGATCCTCATAGTTGAAACTCTCATGACCATCCAAGCGATACTGGTAGGCACGCACACGACCGCTCAGCATCAACTTGAACATATAGGTAAAGAGATTCATCTGTCCGCCTACAGGCTCCACTGGATAATACAAGGGCGCATTGGCATCATCATTCAAGTCGAGCTCACGATAGATATCACGTCTCCATACCACATCATCGCCCATAGTGGCCGATGTAGGGAACATTATCTGCGCACGAGTCGTCATGTTGTTGGCATTCGACTGCTGCTTGGCTTTCTGCTGTGCCTGTCTACGAGCCTCAGGCTGGGCATTCGCACCGATTGTCAGGCCCGCAAGCATCAATAACAAAAATATCTTTCTCATTATAATATCTTTATTTCTAAACAATAAGATTCTTCACTCTTTGCATTTCTCTACCTTACGATCACTTCCATGGCTGCAGGGAGGTTACGGGTAATTCCATCAGGCCCCACAGCCTTGATGTGAGAGATATAGAAGCGACGGTTTCTCGACAGCCGGCGGAACTCCTCACGCTGAAGCTCAGAGAAATTGGCTCCTGCCGAAGCCAAAGGTACTGCATCACCCATATTGTCGAAGAAAACAGTCTCAAAACTCAATACACGGAAAGGAATATCCAACAATCCGTCATCGATTGCCGCATGAATACCTGAAGCGCCCATCAGGGAAGCTTTCGACAAGACGCCACCACGGAAGCGGTTGGTACCCAAAGCCAAGTAAGCTGTTGGATCGGGTAGTTTCCTTACATGGAATACAAATGGAGGCATCGTTCTCGTCTGACCCTTGTCGCGGGCAGTAACATGTATCGTCACGTCCTTACCCACTGCTGATGGTACTGCCACAAAACGTCCGTTGCCCTTCGATATGAACGAGCCACCTGTCATGGTTGCAGATACAGCATTGGCAGGAACTCCTGGCACACTGATGCTGACAGGGTTTTTGAAACCTGCATACAATACATTCATCATATCTGCTGCCACTGTGGCAGTATTAGGTGCAGGAATTACAGTATACTTCTGCAGGAAGTTTCGACGCATCACATCGCCTCTGGCATTCTGCATCAGGATATAGCCACCAAACTGGTGCTCGCCAACTCCACCTGCTGTGAACGAATACTGACCATGAGCAGTGTTCACTCTCACTCCATTGACATAGATCTCAGGCTGCTGAGTTGTATCGACTGCAGCCATCACGATGTTGGCATTGAAACGCTCGCCAGGATAAAGAGTTGTCTTCTCGGGAATAACAAAGGCGTCAAGCTTGTTGACTCTTATATCTTTCATGTCGATATTGGAAACCAAGGTATGCAACACTTCACCCTCGGCATAACGAACATCGCTCTGCAACTTAGACAACAAAGTAACGGCTGCTGCTACGGGCATATTCTCAAACATGTACTCCTGCCAGTTCTTGCCCAAATTCTTTGCATCCTTAGGCACACGGGTAGAAAGATTGCTCTGGATGATTTTCTTCTGATGCTCATCGGTGACCATCATCAATATACGATCACGATAGCTGTTGATGGCACGATATAATTTGCCACCCTTACCAGAACCAGGAGCCAGCATCACTATACCTGCCGCCTCAAGATTATCCTTATTCTCTATATGCAATACATCTCCATCGCTTCCATCAGCTTCACGCACGATGGCTTCCTTCAGCTGCTGGGCAAAGTTGTAGAGCGAATCGCTCATTTCCTTAACCTGTGTCGCCTTCTCAAACCATGCCTTTACCTTGGCAGGATTCTGCTTCATCTGATCAGCAAAATTACTATATAAGGCAGCATTCTCGGCAGAAGAGTTGGCTGTTGTACGGTTCAGACTCTCCTCTACTATAGAAAATCCATTGAGCACCTCGGTCGAGATGTTCAATGCCAGCATAGCCATCAAGACGAGATACATCAGGTTGATCATCTTCTGGCGAGGCGATATAGGTCTTTTCTTAATTGCCATTCTTTAATTTGCTTATTTCACTTGTTTTCTCCCTCTTCGTCCGTAGAGAGAGAGTTCGTATCTCTATGCTTTTTAATCTTCACTCACATGGGGTGCGGCTGCCCTCATATTGACAGTCATCGCCTCAATCATACGAGTATAGATCTTGTTGAGTTGCTCTATCTGCTGAGCCATCTTGCGACTCTGCTCATTTATCTGGTCGATAGTGCCAATTTGCTGACTGGCACCCTTCAACTGCATTTCATAAACCTTACTGATACCGGTAAGAGTACGGTTCAGATTCTCCATCTCCTCGCTGTCACGAGTAAGTCGGGTACTCTGCTCATTTACCTTCTCCAAGGTCTCTACCAACTTCTTCAACTCTTCCACATAGTTGTTTTGAGCCTCGGCCATCTCGGGAGTAATATTCTGCTGACTTCCTACCCATACGCCATTGCCTACAGGCTGCTGCACAGAAGTTTCACTTTCACCTGCTACTGTCTGAACAGGCTTCTCGAGAGGATCGCTTACCTCAGGATCTGCCATATTGATAGTTGATGCAGAAGAAGAGGCCTGAGGATTGCCTACGACAACGACTGAAGGCTGAACATTACCAACAGGTGAAGCCTGAGAGGAAGCGACACGTCCTTCTTCATAGATCACCTTACCTGTCTCAAGATATTCCTCTGTCACATGAGTAGGGATATCTCGTCCGTCAGCAGTCTTGTCGAAAGGACGGTCGAAGGCGGAAAGAAAGAATACCACAACCTCAGTTCCCATACCAAGGAACATCATGATATTAGCTCCAGGCAGGTGGGTCAACTTAAACAACGCACCAGCAATAACGACAGAAGCACCCCAACTGTAAGCATAGTTCAGAAAGGTCTGACCAGGCACACTGTCCATCCATCTTTGCAGACGGTATACGATATTGAATTTACTATATTCGCCCATGGCTATTATCTCCTTTTCTTTGTTTTTATTGTTTTTTGTTTAGCACTCGATGTGGTAGCAAGACTTCTCACACATCTGAATCCTATATATGACCTTGGTTGATTCTGGTATTCCCAGGAACGCCATGCCGAACGGATAAATGACTCTGGATCTTTCCATGAGCCTCCGCGTACACTCTTCTTTTTCAGACGATAGGGATCTTCCTTGGCTGCATTATAGACAAGGGTTGGATTCAGGTCGTTCATGGCATCAACACCAGCCTCTGTAAATACCGTGCTGGTCCATTCTGCCACATTACCGGCCATATCATACAAGCCATTGGAATTGGGTGAATAAATAGCCACCTTGCTTGTTATCAGGTTGCCATCCTTGGTATAGTTACCACGATCGGGTTTAAAGTTGGCATAGAAACAACCGTCGCCGTTCTTTACATCCTTGTTATCCCATGGGAACTCATTCTGATCCTTGCCTCGGGCGGCAAACTCCCATTCTGCCTCAGTAGGGAGACGGTAACGCTGAACAAACCTTGCCTCAGGACCTAAGCCTTTCAGCAGATAATCTGTACGCCATGCGCAGAAGGCATTGGCCTGTTCCCAGGTAACACCTACTACGGGATAGTCGTTATAAGCAGGATTGCTGAAATAGCTTCTCAGATAAGTCTCATTGTCTGAGTTTCTGAAATCGTTGACCCAACAAGTTGTATCGGGATATACATTAACAATATAGGTATTGAGGAAATCCCAAGGACCCGACAACTGACGGTTAATGGTTTCACTGACGATTCTTCCTTCATCATCCACATAAGCCGTATCCTTGGATATCATCACCACCTCGTTTGGATCAATATTGATATCTGTATTCAGGTTTCGCTCCTGTGGATTGATACGGTTGCGACGCAAAGCCGCAGCAGTATAGTCATAAATCTCATACTTATAATTCAACTGGCGCCAGTCTATCAATTTCTCACCCGTAACAGGATTGACAGCATAAAGACTCTCTATCGCGCGCTGCTCATCTTCGTTAGGCTTCTTGGGAAGTTGCTTTTTCCAGTTGATACGCGGAGTTACAGGATTGCCCTGCTTGTCCTCAGTAATCATATAGGTTTCATCGCCACCATAGGCGGGATCTGCCAAACGGGTACGAAGAATAGAGTCCCTCACATAGGATACAAACTGCTTGTACTCTGAATTTGTGATCTCGGTGTCATCCATCCAGAAACCATCTACAGAAACTTCCTTGCGAGGAGTCTTCTCTCCCCACAGCGAATCTTCTGTTTCTAATCCCATCTTCAGGAATCCACGATTGATTTTTACCATTCCATAAGGTGCAGGTTCTGCAAAATTCCTTCCACCGACGCCCACGACCTCACCGCCTCTACCAGAGACCGAGGCAGACTTAGCTCCAAAGCATCCGGTTAATGCCAAGAGAGCTACCGCCGAACAGAGGGATAATATACATTTCTTCATGTTCATGTTTGCTTATAATATTCTTACGCTTTTGTGCTTGTTTCTTCCTTTTTTAACAAGATTGATATCGGTCTGATAACCAACAAAGAGTTCGTGGCTACCATTACCCGGAGAGATGGCTGAAGTATAGAACTCATAGCTATAACCTATCACAACGCCATGAAAGCGGCCACCAATGAGGCCGGTCACAGAATTGGTGGGACTATAAGAGACACCTCCATAGAGCATCTTCTTCTCATGAGTATACACCAGTCTACAGCTAATATCTCCACGCCAAGCCACTCCATCATATTTGACAAGAGCAGAAGGCTTCACTGATAAAAACGGATTTCTCAACTTAATATTGTATCCTCCTGTCAAATAATATACTGGAGAGATGTCTATTTCATTGGTTTCACCTAACTCTATCTTGGGAGAAGTGAGGTGCTGGGCAGAAACGCCTACATACCAAGCGCCATGCATATAGTAAAAACCTGCACCTAAATCCACAGAATTTCCATTTACTTTAGTCTTTGGCAAAGCTGGGTCGTTACCCTCCTCTACATCCACCTTGCTTCCATCGAAACTTTCAGAGATAAAACCTGCCTGAATACCAGCACTCAACATACCACCCAAAAGTCTTCGCTTGAAGGCATACTGTGCTGCCAGGCGCTGATGGGTGAAAAGGCCTATCTGATCATTCATCAACTGAAGACCTACGCCATGATAGTTTTTCAACAGATAGAAGGGCATGTCAGCAGAAATATACATCGTTCGCGGGTTGTGTTCATAACCTGCCAAGTCTATGGCATAAGCGCCCGTTACATTCAATTTAGCCTGTTTTCCGACAGAAGCTGGGTTAAAAGAAGGCTCCATATCGAAATAATGACTAAACGAAGGATCATACTGAGCATTCACAGACAGAACACCCAGCAACAGGACGTATAATATAATGAGACGTTTCAACACAATTAAATAACGCAACAATACCAATTTTATTGTATATAGGAAATATACGATTTACCTTATATCATTATAAGGCATACTGAATATTAATAACCATCCTAAAGATAGATTACCTTTTTATAGTAACAACATATCTTATATACCTATTTATATATATATTATATACGGGAAACACAAGATAGAACAAAGTACGAACGATAAAGGCTGCCCAAAATGAGCAGCCCTATCATCGACCTTTTTTAATATTCGTCGTCATTCCACAAGAAGTCATCCTTGGAAGGATAATCGGGCCAAATGTCCTCAATGCTTTCATAGACATCACCCTCATCTTCTATCTCCTGCAAATTCTCCAGAACCTCCAGAGGCGCACCCGAGCGAGTTGCATAATCTATCAACTCTTCTTTTGTTGCAGGCCATGGTGCATCTTCAAGCTTTGAAGCTAATTCAAGTGTCCAATACATAGCTATCGTTTTTTAGATTTATATTTGCGTGCAAAAGTAATAAAATATATTTTATCTGCAAGCATTTGGAGCATTTTTTCTTGATAAAACGGAAGAATAATACAATTATTTCATCTTTTTATCCATATTTGCCCACAATAATCAAAAATTCACCTCATAATGCTGCTTGTAAACAGACTTATCGAAAAAAACAATGCCACAATAATATAGATGATAAGTAATACCAACATGTTCATTAGCCTGCAGTGTTTTCCACAAGGCATGATTCTTATTGCTAATACCATTAACTACCAACATGGTTTGGGATGTACATTTTGTCAACAATTCATCAAGGACATCAGCTGCGTATTCCATATCAACCCAAATCAGCATGCGGTCTGTGTTCGGAACACAACGAAACACACTTCCTTCCAGGAATTCAGAAATCGCGCCTGACTTCATTCGATGGGATCCAGCCTGAGCATATTTCAAAAGCTGAGGATGATCACAGAAGCAGAAATCTGGCTGCCAAAAATTGGCTAAACGAAAAAACAGTCTACCCAACTTATGTTCATGTTTGGTCAGCATATTCATATGCTTCTTTAATTCTTCATAAGCATAATAAGGATAATGCTCATTTATGACGTAACGGATAAACCGATACGCCGAAGGAGACTGAACGCCAAAACCACGACAATGGGTACATCGTTTCAGCCAAATCCATGAAGATTTCAAAAAATAGAGCATAATCACAAATAATGAATAACAAATATATAATCTTAATATTGAAATGTCACAAAGATTGGAATGAACCTAAAATGAGACACGACAGAGAATGTACATGACTCATAATCAGAATGCGACAAAGATAAGAACGAACCAAATATCAAAATACGATAAAGTATGGATGCAAAGATACAAAAAAAACCTCAATTATCAAAAGATAACTGAGGTTTCTTATAAAAGGAGGCGGCTACCTACTCTCCCGCATTGCATTGCAGTACCATCGGCGCAAGT
>CAVACC010000078.1:0-15345 GCA_963587495.1 Clostridia bacterium
AAAAAATTATACTTTAAAAAAAAAAAAAAAAAAAAAAAAAACTATTAAACAACCTACAACTTTACCTATATTCTTTACTTCTTCCATTAGAACATGAATATTACATTCATTATTAAAGCATATAGGCTAAAGCTCCTCACGTTTATAATACAAACGAACTCGCAGGGTATCATTTTGCTTTATCAATAAGATTTCCTTTGTACCCTTCAACTTTACGATTTTATCTCCTACAGAATATTTTTGACATAAATCCCAAAATGGAGATAGATGCTCACGGATAGTATCACCACGACTACTTATTCCTAAGAATTCAAATCCTCTATATTCCTTACATGATAAAATTTTAAAGTTATAAGACTTAGGTATCTCCTCTGTCAGTATATGTTTTTTAACATCACCATCTGTTTCATACAAACGGAACTCCCAGAAAAACCATAACATCAGAAATACCAATATTCCGATTACTCTTAATATATTCTTAAAATCTTTCATTATATCATTATAAATTTAATGTACAAGAGGACTATCCTTTATCCCTGAAGTCCTATATTCAAACAAATGGTTGCGGAAGTCCTTCTTAGTTACCATTCGCCTATCATAAAGCCTTCGTCTACGGATTTCTTTCATGGGATAATGCTGCGCAATGTTTAACTTTACAACGTAAATATAGCACGTATCCTTGGGACGAAATACGTCAGGACTAACGTCTATCTTTGAATTTGGAACTACCAAAGTGCCAATAGTAGCTTTATAAAAGTCCATTTTACTTTCATCTTTTTCTATTGGCAAATTAATTCCTTGAAGTTGCTCATTCCAATATTTCCAATCAGAGAGTGTCTCTACAGCCGACAAATTCAGCAATAATGTATCTTTGGTACAATTCTTTACAACATAGAACTTTTTTATATCCATAATACAAGAACCAAGGACATATATTAAAGATTGTCTTATCAGGAACCATAATTTCAGTTACACTATCTATATCATCATAATAAGACAATCCAATAAAAAGAGTATTCTTTGTACAATTTTTAAACCATATTCTATGCCTTGAAGAACAAATGAAAGGCACACAAGATGATGTTAAGCAAAGAATTGCAACACTCATTAATAATTTATTTATATTCTCCTGTCAAATCGCCAATATGAACATACTTATGATTAATTGTCCAAACAAACCACTTGTGCGAAACGGTAAGATGAGAGAAGTTTCCTTCAGAAAACAAACGGAATTTAATATTTTCCGTATCTCCAAGATTTTTACTGCTGCCAACCTTTTCCAAATATTCTTCATATAAAACAGCTCGCAACATAGTATGTGCATAAAACCAAACTTCACCACACACGACATCCTACAAATCCACAACTTCATTTGACATTCATTTGCAAGAGAATTGTTTCATTGGGTTTCACTACCCGAAGAATACTATCACCAGCAACCTTGAAAATGCTATCTCCAACAGAATAAGCCCCTTTTAGATTCCAGACCTTAGGAATTTTGAACTTTACCCGTTTGCCCTCTCTTGTCATACCATCAAAATTGAAGAAACTATCTTCACTACTATCTATAATTTTAAAATCATAATGCATAGACACAGCATACTCCACAACATCATCGTCCACCAAATATTGCTTTGATGAAAAAGCATACCATACCAAAACAAGCAGCAGAAAACCAACAACAAGGTTTGCCACCTTAAATATCAATAGAAATCTCTTTTTTGACATATTCATAGCAATCTAATTTTTCGTCCAACACCCCCATGCGTTAAATTTCTTCGCCATGTACTTTCAAGGGTAGCTTAATAACCGTATCAGGCTTTATTAAATACAACTCCTTCTCACCCGAAAGTTTATGGATACTATCCCCCTCAGAATATAATCCTTGTAAACTCCAATGTCTTGGTAATTTAAATTTTACAATTCTTCCCTCTTTTGTCTTTCCCTCAAAATTATAGTAACGATTGTCATACCCTGATATAATCTTAAAATCATATTGCAATGGGACACATTCTTCCAAGACTGTTTCTTCTATCTCTTCCTTGCTCGGACTTAACCTAAAGAAATAAATATAAAAAAACAGCAAAAAGGCTATCAGACACCCTACGACTTTACCTATATTTTTTAAATCTTTCATAACTTATATTTTTTTAATAATGAATCAAATATTGCATAGTTGAAGAACTGCCATAAAAACCCCAACCTCCCCCAACTCCAAGTCCATACGCCTTATATTGGTTCGTTGTTGGAACCCCCAACCAATCAACCCCTGTGCCATAGTCAACAGAAATCACACCCAAGTTTGCTCCCGCATTATACCCAGAGCCTTCCAATAAAGACAAATCAAATGAATTATCACCCATGTTCACATAAACATTGGCATTAAAAGAAGTTCCTGCGCCAATTCCTCTTGCGGATAAATCGATTCCTACATTATAATCTATATATGGATAAATCTTGCCAGGTCCCAACATAAACCCAAGCGTTCCTCCTATATGAAAAGGCCCCACTTGCACATTTCCTCCATAGCTTAGACTTATAGCATCAGGGTTCCACATTTTATAAGGTCCAGAAGAAGCACCACTTCCGATACCAAGCAACAAATAGCCAAATGTTTTACGATAACTTAAATCCTTTCCATAAACATACACTGTAGGTAATTCTTTTTCTATAGTTTTCACTTTATCACCCATTCCGTGATTAAACATACCTACTTGCATACCTATATGAAATCCATCCATAAAGTTTCCATTGACAGCCCAAGAAGTCAAGCCACCTGCCACAGCTGTTGATGCCAACATTGCATCAGCCTTAAAATGCAAAGTTTGTGCACCAGAGCCCATCAGTGAAGCAGAAAAGCCACTCATTGCACCTGCAAAGAAATTTTCCCCATTAAGATAACTTAAAGTTCCCGATGTTAGTCCATGAGCACCAGCTCTCAATAACTCATGCCCAAATGTTCCTACACTGTGCCCAAACAAACTTCCTACTCCATAACTGGCAAAAGAGGACAAACCTCCCACTAAGGCACCTTTCCATACAGGAGTTCCAGTCATCTTTGCTTCCATTGCCCCCATAAGAGCACCAATACCAGCACCAATCCATACAATGTCATCAATGCCAAAAAGCTCTCCACTTGGATCTGTAAACTTCAAAGGGTTATTCAAGCAATAAGTATAACGGTTAAAATTTTGGCTATTATCTGGCATTTGGACATAATTGTCAGGACTAAAGAAACGTCCAAGAACAGGGTCATAGAGACGCCCATTCATATTAATGATGTCGAAGTCGTTCAACATCTCATGCCCAGAATAGCCACGCAAGAAACCTATAGTATTGCGAGTAACAGACTGCTTACCCCAAACATCATAAGTGGCATCAAATACTTTGGAAGCATCTATACCATAAATTTTCAAGACACTACCCAAATTATCCTTTTCCACGAAATATGGTCTTATCGTAGTATTATTAAATCTCACCAAGATAACATTATCATCTACATAATAAAATTCTGTCGTCTTGTCACCTTCTACCACTTTCTCATAATCATCACCATAGACAATCGTCCTTATAAGATTGCCGTTTTTGGTCATAATTGTCTTCCAACGTTGCATATCTGGTCCATACACAAAATCCACCTTACGCAAGGTGTTACCATCCTGTATATTCCTTACCTTGCCAAAGTCATTAAACACTGTTGTCATAGTTGCACTTGGTATTGTACCATTAACATTCTCCACGCTCACAACCGCATGAGGTTTTAGCCCATATTCATATTTACCAACGCCAGTTTTATCAATTATATTGCCATTATCGGCATATTTAACATTCAAAACCTCCTTGCCATTTTGCGTTACTGTTGTTAAGCGGTCCAAATCATCATATATAAAGTTTTCATTCTCAGAGTACATCCCCTCTCGTGAGAGCACATTTCCAGTAAGATTATCATACTCATAGCTCAATGTCGAGCCAATTCCTCTCACTGTTGCATTTATAGACTGTAGATACCCTTCAGAACTTAGGGTGTGAGTGACTTTTCCAGCATTATTCATCACAGAAGAAGTTGTCACCAGACCATTATAGGAGTCCAACTCACTAAGAACCAGACTTCCATACTTCTTGGAAACAAGATAGCCATTGTCATCATAAATATAGCTAATTTCTACCCCACCGGGATAGACAACCTTATCCAATGCACCATTCTTTAGATATGAATAATTATACTCTAACGGTTTCTCTCCCCGTACGGTACGTATTTTGGTTAATACACGCCCATCTTTGTCATAAGTATAGCTCTCTACATTACCATTGCAGGAAGTTTCCACCAATCGACAATTACCATAACCAGAATTACCATAAGTATAAGAAATCTTGGAGTCGCAAATGGTCGTAGAAACCAATCGACCTAAATTATCATAAGTATTAGTTGCTACTACCCCACGAGCATCTGTTTGTTTCAATAATTTTCCATCAGCAGCATACTCATAGGTAGTAGTACCAGCATCTGGGTCAGTGATAGAAGATTTATTACCCACTTCATCATAAGTGATAGTTATTTTGGAGTCACCAGAAGTTACCTCCATAGGTTTTCCCATCGAGTTATACTTATAGGAAACACTTGAAATTGGATCTGAGGAAGTCTTGACATTTCCCCAAGCATCCATTGTTTTTGTATATGACTTATCACCTATAGTCGTTGTTACACTACGATTACAATAGGTGTAATCTATAGTTCTATGCTTACTCAATTCCAGTTGCTGGCGAATGCGCCTTCTTGAATCATAAAGATAAATCACATAGTTTCTTAACTTCCCCTCAGAATTCATTGTCTGAAAGAGCTGTCCATTTGGTTGATAATCAAAACTTTCCTGATGTTCTTGACCATCAGGAAGAGAATACTTGCTAAAAACTTTCCAACCAAATGAATTATAAAATGTCTTAGTCGTTGGTTTGCCCGTCGTACGATGTTCCACATAATAACGTCCTTTATTAGTCGTGTCCCAATCTACAACATTCTCTTCCACAACTCCATTTGAACAAATCGTTTTTATTCTATTTCCCCAATTATCATAACGATAAGAAGTTTGTAATGTATAGCCATGAGTTCTGTCGAAGGTATACTGCATATTTCCCCAAGTATCATACAAATACCCAATAGATCCACCATCGCCAACAGTATATTCATCTATAACAAACCTACCTGTCTTTTCGTAAGTATAGCTTTTTGTTATTGGCGACATACCATAGCCTTCTACTATAGAAGAAGTCACATTACCAAACTTGTCATATTCATTTGTTGTAGTCAAAGCTAAAGCTGTTCCTGCATGTTCAACTTTCTGCACCACAAGTCCATTATCATCATAGGAGAAAGTTGTCTTTTTCCTATACTCTTGTGAATCATCCTCATGTTTTTGTATATTGATTACTTGCTGAGGCAAATACACTCCAGCCTTTTGCACATAGTTTCCATAAGAAGTTTCCTTATACATCAATCTCCCAGCACCATACGTTCCTTGGGTAACAAGATATCCATAGTCTTTATCATAGTTCGAATATGTAAACATTTCATTTCCATCATAGTCTATACTTTTCGAAGAAGAATTTACCAAAAAATAAGTTTTATTCTTCAAGGTATATCGATTGGTAGTCACTGTCTCTGCATAGCAATTACCGCCAATGGAATCTTTTGTCGTAATTTGCAAGGGAACATAGTTATTCATGTCCCAAACAGAGATAATATTTTCATTAACTTTACTTGTAAATGACTCTTTTAACTTTACTCTTTCAAAGCCCAGCATGCCCTTGCCTTGCGCATGTACTTTTAAACCACCATAACTATAAGTAGTAGTCGTTAGGGCTTGTTTTATCTTTTCCACAACAGGTAAATCCAACCAAATATCTACAAAGGGATATTTAGTTGCATTTATAGCGGAAAGACGCAAAGAAGGTTTGGTCAATGAAGCATAGCTTATTTCAGTAGTTGCTCCCAAACCGTCAGTTATAGAACGAATTTTTCCTGAGGAAATATCAACATTCTCCCCAACATACAATCGCATTTTTATCGCATCGGCATTATTTGTCGTAAAAATATTCTTACCATAGTTCATCAGTCCAACCTGTCCATCACCAGAGAAATTCCCTAAAACGATGTTGCCAGCCAAAGCATCATCTTGATTGTCTGTCACTACTATTTTTTCCTTAACAAACTTATAGCCATTGAAACGTAACCAAATATTTTGAGTTCCTTTGTAAAGGGCACCATGATTTACAAACGTAGCTTTAGTTACAAGCAAATCCGTCTTACCATCCCCATCCATATCGTAAGGATACAAACCATAACGAGTATCATCATTCTTGGTTATTTTATCAACCATTTTCAGGTCGATGGAAAAATTTACAGAAAAAGTTCCATCACCATTGTTCATTGCCAAAGAAATCTTTGTTTTATCATCTGAGAAAATAAAATCTACCAAACCATCTCCATTAAAATCACCTTGCTCCACACGGTAATTATTGCCAAAAGATGTATCTTGTACAACTTTTGCATCCGAAAAAACTGTGGCAAAATTACCTGTTCCTTGGTTAAAAAACACTTTATATCCACCATCATAGAGAATGATGATATCCGTCAATCCATCATTATTGAAATCACCAGTAAAAACCCTCTTAGGAGCATTTGGCAAAGAAAAGGACAAAAGAGTCTCTTTTGCTGCACCTTTGTCATCACAACTGATACAACCACCCAAATACTTACCGTCTTTTGGCTGAATTTCCAAATACAAGATTTCGCCACGACCATTTTTATTGATGTCCAACTGGGTGTACAACGGCATTTCAGAAGTAGCACGCAGATGCGTGGCAATTCCCCCTATACTCGCCGTTGGTCCCAAGAGTAGATACCATGCGACATATTGGCTATCTTGTCCTAAATTTGAATCAGTCTCAAGTATCGGCACCAAGACATCAGCCTTTCCATCCCCATTAAAATCTAAAACAGAACCACCACCTGGACGAGAAGCAATACCCAACACATCACAAACTTTATCTATTTTACGTTGATAAGCATAGTCATAGGATATTGTTCCGTCATCATGGCGATTCGCTAAATAAATATAGGCAATCGTTAAATCACTAAATATTTTATTATTAGCATTGTTGACAATATAGTCTCTTGCCAAAGCCAACTTAACAATGTCAGAGAGACCATCTCCATTTAGGTCTGCACTAATGAACGTCTTAAAAAAAATATCTTGGTTAGCCTCTTTGTAATCAGCATCAATTTGAGGAGAAGACACCTTTCTTGCCATTCCCCCTAATCTTTTCCAATTAAAAGTAATAGGATTAAGCGACTCTCCTTGAGCATTTTTCTCTATGATTTTGATTAATCTTGAGTATTTTACCATCGAAGCATCCAAGACAGAATCATATACACAAGTATAAGTACGAAATACCTCCACGTTCGTACCCGTGGTTATTTGTTCCAATTTATTGCTAATTCCCCCAGTTGCCGAGCCTAACTTAAACCCATGGCTCGCTCTATCTACAGCCCAACCATAGCTAAATTTGATATAATTCGTAACTCCTCCCTCAATTCCATAAGTAATCGTTTGCGGATATTGGCATAAATAACTGGGAGCATACTCATAGTTAATGTAACGCCCCAAAGCATCTTCAGCACGATTGACATACCATGCATCAACATAAGTTATCCCTGCGGTTGTATAATTTATGATAGCATTTTTATTATGTCCATATTCATAACGAATACCATCAGGAGTTGTCACTTCCATCCAACCACTTGTAGAGCCGATATCAAAATCGCCATGAAATATCACTTTCGTAAAGGGTTCACCTTCAGGTACATAAACCGCCCCTTCATTTCCTTTTTGTCCTGACTGTAAAACCAATCGCTTACCATCTATAAAATAAGCATCATTTGCCGTATGGCTTATTCCTCTTGCCACACCGTCGTGGTAAATATCCTTACAACCACGAGTAATAGCAGAAATACCAGTAATATTAAAGCCATATCCCACTATACCATAACCAGCCTGACTGTTATATGTCAAGGCTATGTTAGGTTGCATATTGCCACTGCCTTTAGGAGCATCTATCGTTACCGAATACACCGCTCCACCCATAGATGAGAGAGTTAAGGAACCTTTTGGTGATCCCACAGCATTATTGGCTGATACATCTACAGCATAAACTTGCTCATAAAGACAAAAAACAATCATCAACAGGAAAACAAACTTCTTCATAACGTTACCTTTTTATTATTTTCCATGATGAAACACTATCACCAATCTTTACATGTAGGATATACAAGCCATTAGGGCAAGAACTTATATCCAACGATGCAGAGCCATTGATTATTGGAGTCGTATAAATCATAGCACCATTATTTCCATGGACAGTAACAATACCTTCGGTTTTCTTCAACTCATTAAAAGTTTCTACTCGCAACTCACCCTCTGTAGGATTGGGATAGATTTTAATCTCCTTTTCATCCAACATATCGGAATAGGCTACTACTTGTGATTTACTTTGAGATTGCTCAAATAGAATCTCTCTTTTTATTCGATTTCCAGCTGCATCATATACATACATTACCTTTTTCTGAGCAGAAAGAGATAATGAAAATATGACAAAAAAAAGAAATACATTTACTCTTTTCATAATTGTATGATGAATGTTTCCGCAAAATTACAAGTAGTTTTCAAAAGATACAAACAATATAAAGAATATATAGTAAAAATAAGGGAATACGATGATACACGCACATATAAATATCTGTAATAAAACTATTTACACAAAATAAAGCTTTTGTATCCTCGCATATATGTATAAAGATTGTACTAAAAGATTTCTAAAACAATTATCTACGTTGGCGATAGTTAGTATCAGCATTGGAACAAAAAAACAAAAGGGAACGACCCCTCACGGACCATTCCCTTTCCAACATTATGTACGAGAAAAAAATTAGTTGTTCTCAGGACGAAGTTTACGTACAGTAACACCAGCCTGCCACATCTCTTTGTTGCGCATAGCCTCGAGTTCTGCGTTCAACTTCTCACGGTAGTCAGGCTGAGAGTTCTTGTCGATAGAAATCTGTGCCTCGTTACCAGTTTTAACAGAGTAATACAACCACTCCATAACTGGCTTGATAGCCTCGCGGAAACGAGGAGCCCAGTCGAGCGCACCACGCTGTGCAGTAGTAGAGCAGTTAGCATACATCCAGTCCATACCCTTCTCGCCGAAGAGAGGGCCAAGGCTCTGTGTCAGCTCCTCAACAGTCTCGTTGAAAGCCTCTGATGGTGAGTGACCATTCTCACGGAGCACATCATACTGAGCCTCCAACAATCCCTCGATGGCACCCATCAAAGAACCACGCTCACCAGTAAGGTCAGAAGTAGCCTCACGCTGGAATGTAGTCTTGAACAAGTAACCGGCACCGATACCGATACCGAAGGCAATTGTCTTCTCCTCAGCCTTGCCAGATGCATCCTGGTATACAGCATAAGAGCAGTTCAAACCACGACCCTCGCAGAACATAGTGCGGAGAGAAGTACCAGAACCCTTAGGTGCAACCATGATAACATCAATATCCTTAGGTGGAACTACGCCTGTGCGATCGCTCCAGTTGATAGCGAAACCATGTGAATAATACAATGTCTTACCTGCTGTAAGATACTGCTTGATCTTTGGCCAAACAGCAATCTGACCGGCATCAGAAAGCAACATACAGATGATAGTACCCTTCTGAACAGCCTCCTCGATAGAGAACAAAGTCTTACCAGGAACCCATCCGTCCTTCAGACACTTCTCATAAGTCTTACCCTCACGCTGACCAACGATTACGTTGAAACCATTGTCACGAAGGTTGCATGCCTGACCAGGACCCTGAATACCATAACCGATAACGGCGATAGTTTCATTTTTCAATACTTCACGTGCTTTCTCCAATGAAAATTCATGACTGGTGACTACTGTTTCAATTACGCCACCGAAATTCATTTCTGCCATAATAAAAATTTTTTGTGCGACTACTGTTGTGAAGCCGCGGGTTTTACTTATCCATACGGATGCGAGCCCTACTTATTCAAAGAAAGTCTTTTGATCCGTCCACTCCCTATCCAAGAAAGCGGCTATGGGTTTATTCCTTTTATTAATTCGGTTGCAAAGGTAATAAATCATTATGAAACAACCAAATTTTTCTTTCATTTTTTTATAAATTTCGCTTTACTTCTTACAACTTCTATGTCTTTTTCAGAATTTTGCATGCTTTTTGTTACTTTTATGCAATATTCATTCTCCCCTACTTCCTCCATATAGAAGTTCAATTTATCGCCTTGATGGCTCTCTGCCACATAAGCTATCTCGAATCTTTGCAGGAAATGGGTCTGATAGTAATCCAAATCAAACAAATCGAGTATGTGCTCGATATATTTCACCGAATTGATATGCCCATTGACGTCCACATCATTATAATAGGTGTCAATGGTTCTGACGAGTTGGGCATCTGCCGACATCTTCACCCTCGAGCTGGCAGCAATGGGGCATTCCTTTTCTGTCTCAATATATTGAGATATCAAACCATCATTAATCGAGAAGATATCTACTGGCTGGCGGCTCTGCGTGTCTATCATAGCCCACACACTCTTGCCATAACCATATACTTTCTCCTCCTCACCAGCCTGCGATGTGCTGCAGATCTTGAAGTCGCGCGCTGTAAAATACTTCATGGCATTCTCCACCCATGTCTCCACCGCGAACTTGTCATACGACTTGGGCATCTCTGTCATCTCAATGGCAAGACGGCTCAACACCCATGTGCGATGGCGAGGCATGAGATAGTTCATACCATATCCCCTATCGTTGCTATGAAAATCGGCGGCATTCAACAGATGGTTGCCCAAATGCCCCATAAACAAGTGACTGGAAAAGTCACAATGAAAAGGTTCCGAAAGGAACTCATATCTTCCTACTTTGCTTAATAATTCCATATCTCGTACTTTTTTTATTACAGAAATGTCGTATTTCCACAGTCAGAAGACCATAGAAACACGACTCTTATCATTCATATTTTATACTATTTTCATCACTCAATGAAGTTACTCCTCTTCGCCTTTTTTAAGATAATCGGACACAGGCTCATCATAACTTCTTGTCACAGCAATGCGTCCTGAGCGAGTATACTGCAAGAGGCAGTCAAAACTGTTGAGCTGATGGAACAAGTCGGCGATGTCCTCTGTCAGTCCTGCAAGGAGCACCGTGCTGTAAGTAGGATTTACCTCCATCATGCGTGCATCGTGCTTGCGGATGGTACGCGACACCTCAGGATTTTCCAGCAAGACGGGTGTGGAAATCTTGAAGAGAGCCACCTCGTGGATAAAGATCTGGTCGTCGGTGTAATAGTCACTCTTCACCACATCAATCTTTTTCTCTATCGCCTTGTTGATTTTCTCTATCTGCTCCTCGTCACTCCACACCGTAATGGTGTACTTGTGAATGTTCTTGATACTGCTGGCAGATACATTCAAACTCTCGATATTCACCTGTCTGCGAGTAAACACGGCTGTAATCTGATTCAGAATACCGGCAATGTTCTCTGAATAAACAAGCAGTGTATATAATTTCTTTTCGTTGTTATTCTCCATAATCTTATCGTTCAAAGAAGTTGATACTTTACCCCTCTTTCCCCGAGGAGTAGGTTCCTCACTCTTCCTGTTCCACTCTTAATAGTTCAACTCGAGCTGCATCTCGTCCACGCTCTTGCCTGGCAGAGTCATTGGCACGATGTCCTCATCCTCCTTGATGGCGCATTCCAAGAGATAAGGACCCTTGGTGGCAATCATCTTCTCTACCTTTGCCTTCAAGTCCTTGCGGTCGATGACCACATCGTAAGGAATACCATAGGCATGAGCCACCTCTGCATAACGTGGATTCAACATATGGGTGAACGAACGGCGACCCTCGAACATCAGGTCTTGCCACTGACGCACATTGCCCAAGTAGTTGTTGTTCAGCAGAATCATCTTCACAGGAGCCTGCTGTTCCATGATAGTACCCAGTTCCTGAATGTTCATCTGGAAACCGCCATCACCGAAGAAGCAACAGATTGTTCTGTCGGGAGCACCGAAAGTAGCACCGATGGCTGCAGGCAAACCGAAGCCCATGGTTCCGAAGCCACCACTGGTGACGATAGACAATTTCTTGGTAAACTTAAAATAACGGCTGCTGATCATCTGGTTCTGACCGACATCATTCACGAGCACAGCCTCGTTGTGAGTAGCCTCGGTCACCACATTGGTCACCTCACCCATCAACAGCGGACCTTCCTTTGGATGAATGTCTTTCTCGATAACTTTCTCCTGCTCCTGCTGGCGATACACGTCGAAAGAGTCGCGCCATTCACGGTGTACATTCTTGTTCAGCAAACGTGTGATGGCTGGCAACGACTGTTTGCAGTCACCGATGACAGCCACATCCGTCTTTATCACCTTGTCTATCTCGGCCTTGTCAATATCAAGATGAATCACCTTAGCCTGAGGAGCATACTTGGAAGGAACACCCGTGATACGGTCGCTGAAGCGCATACCGATGGCTATCAGCACATCACACTCCTGCGTCTTCATGTTGGTGGCATAAGAGCCATGCATACCGAGCATACCCATGTTGAGAGGATGATTGCTGGGCAGAGCAGAGAGTCCGAGAAGCGTACGTCCTGCAGGGATATCAGCTTTCTCCAAGAACTCCAACAATTCATTGTGGGCACCACCAAGTTCCACACCATGACCCACCAAGGCAAAAGGCTTCTTTGCCTTGTTGATGAGTTCGGCTGCCTCAGCCACAGCCTGCTCGTCAATCTTAGGATAAGGATTGTAGGATGTCACCTTCTCACACTTCACCGGTTCCCATTCGCAAGAAGCCACCTGGGCATTCTTGGTGAAGTCGAGCACAACAGGACCCGGGCGACCGCTACGGGCGATATAGAAAGCACGGCTTACAGCCCATGCCACATCCTCAGGACGTCTTATCTGATATGCCCATTTTGAGATTGGCTGAGTAACACCCACCAGGTCAACTTCCTGAAAGGCATCAGTACCTAAGGCACCAACACCCACCTGACCAGCAATAACCACAATAGGGGTTGAGTCCATCATGGCATCAGCAATACCAGTCAGCGTATTGGTTGCACCAGGACCACTTGTCACAAGAGTCACTCCCACCTCACCACTGACTCGGGCATAACCCTGTGCAGCATGAGCAGCAGCCTGCTCGTGACGTACCAAGATGTGATCAAACACCTTATTTTCTCCTCTCGTGTAACCATACAGTGCATCAAACACTGGCATGATGCTGCCACCTGGATAGCCGAAGATGGTTGTCACCCCTTCTGCCTGCAATGAGCGCATCAATGCTTCTGCTCCTGAAATTACTTCTTTTGCCATTTATACTTATTGTTTTATATGATGAGGGAAGTTAAGTGGGAACTCACTTAACTTTCCTCCGAATTCTCTTAAATTCCTAAAGATACTACTAATCTATGATTCTCACACCACCCTTGTCGGCAGAGCTTACACTCTGTGCATAGGCACGCAAAGCCTTGCTTACCACACGGTTACGCTTCAATGGCTGCTGTGGACGGGCATTGAGTTCCTCATCACTCAACTTCACATTGATGCTGCGGTTAGGAATATCGATCACGATGATATCGCCATCCTTTATCTTGCCGATGTTGCCACCTGCTGCAGCCTCTGGTGAGATATGACCGATGCTAAGACCTGACGTACCACCCGAGAAACGACCATCGGTAATAAGCGCACACTCCTTGCCAAGATGGCGGCTCTTGATATAAGAGGTAGGATAAAGCATCTCCTGCATACCAGGGCCACCCTTAGGGCCTTCGTGGGTAATAACGACACAGTCGCCCGAGTTCACCTTGCCATCCAAGATTCCCTCGCAGGCATCTTCCTGAGAGTCGAAGCATACGGCAGGACCCTCAAAATGCCAAAGCACAGGGTCAACACCGGCAGTCTTTACCACACAACCGTTCTGAGCAATATTGCCAAACAGCACGGCAAGACCACCATCCTTGGTATAAGCATGCTCCAAGTCGCGAATACAACCATTCTCACGGTCGGTATCCAGGCTCTCCCATTGTGCATCCTGACTACCCATCTGGGTAGAGAACTTACGACCTGGTGCAGAATGATAGATTCTGTCGGCCTCTGGGTCGAGTTGACCAATGGTAATATCATATTTCTTCATCTGTTCGTCAAGAGTATGACCATCAACTCGCATTACAGAGCCGTTGATAAGTCCTCCCTTGTTGAGCTCATTCAATATACCCATGATTCCTCCGGCACGGTTGCACTCCTGTACACTGTACTTCTGAGTGTTAGGACTCAACTTGCAAAGACAAGGCACCTTACGGCTCAACTGGTCGATGTCTTCCATCTTGAAGTCGGCACCAGCCTCCTGAGCCACAGCCAACAGGTGAAGCACGGTATTGGTACTGCCGCCCATGGCGATATCCAAAGTCATGGCATTGAGGAATGCATCACGGGTAGCGATATTGCGTGGCAATACACTCTCGTCGCCATCCTGATAATAAGCATAAGCATTCTTAACCACCTGGCGTGCCGCATCCTTGAAGAGCTGAATGCGGTTCTTGTGAGTAGCCAGAATGGTACCATTGCCAGGAAGGCTCAGACCGATAGCCTCGGTAAGAGAGTTCATGGAATTGGCAGTAAACATACCCGAGCAACTACCGCAACCAGGACATGCACACTGCTCTATCTGAGTCATCTCCTCGTCAGAGACACTGGTGTCAGCACCCTTGATCATTGCAGTGATCAGGTCGGCATTCTCGCCTTTCCATCGTCCTGCCTCCATAGGACCACCCGAACAGAACACTGTAGGGATATTCAGACGCATCGATGCCATCAACATACCCGGAGTCACCTTGTCACAATTGGAGATGCAAATCATGGCATCAGCCTTATGTGCATTCACCATATACTCTACAGAATCGGCGATGATATCGCGACTTGGCAGTGAATACAACATACCATCGTGACCCATTGCAATACCGTCGTCTACGGCTATCGTATTGAATTCGGCTGCATAGCAACCCATTGCTTCTATTTCCTTCTTGACAATCTGACCGATTTCATGAAGATGAGTATGACCTGGCACAAACTGTGTAAAGCTGTTCACAATGGCAATAATAGGTTTGCCAAACTGCTCATGTTTCATACCTGCAGCTACCCAGAGTGCACGGGCACCTGCCATTCTTCTGCCTTCAGTACAGACGCTACTTCTTAATGGATGTTTCAT
>CAVACC010000079.1:0-15172 GCA_963587495.1 Clostridia bacterium
TCCTTCTTTTATCTCGATTTTTTTCAATACTTTTGCACTCTGAATATAATTTTGAACAATTATCATAGGATGAAAAAACTATTTTTGGCAGCTCTCATGATGAGCTTGGCTCTGGCTGTGAATGCCCAGAGCGGCATGAATTCTCCATACAGTCAGTGGGGGTTGGGCTTGTTGTCCGACCAGACTTCTGGTTTCAATGCTGGTATGAATGGAGTGGGACTTGGCTTTCATGAGCACAATCAGGTAAATTATATCAACCCGGCTTCTTATTCTTCGGTCGACTCGCTGACATTCCTTTTCGATGCCGGCATCTCGGGTCAGATCAGCAACTTCAATGAGAACGGTGTGAAGAAGAACGCCAAGAATGCCAACTTGGACTATGTGGTCGCTGCTTTCCGCGCTTTCCGCCACATGGGTGTGAGCTTCGGTATCCTGCCTTTCTCCAACGTGGGCTATAACTATTCTGTGTCGGGATGGGTGAACGAAGAAACCAAGGAAGACTATTACACCAATACCTATGAGGGCGATGAGGGATTCCATCAGGCTTATGTGGGTTTGGGTTACATGCCAGTGAAGGGACTGTCTGTGGGTGCCAACATCTCTTACCTGTGGGGCAAGTACAACCGTACCATCACCAACAGCTACAGCAATTCGTATATCAACTCGCTCTCGCGCAACTATTCGGCAAGAGTGGGAAGTTATAAGCTCGACTTCGGTGTGCAGTATACACAGCGTGTGTCGAAGAAGGACTGGCTGACACTGGGTCTTACCTATTCGCCCAAGCATAATTTGGGTGCCAGGGCCGATATGTATCAGGTGAAGACCAATGCCATGGACGGCTCGCTCGACACCACAGCCTTCTCTATCGACAAGGCTTTCGAACTGCCTCACATGGTGGGAGCAGGATTGATGTGGAATCATGCGGCACAGTGGAAAGTGGGACTCGACTATACTCTTCAGATGTGGGAAGATCTCAAGGCGCCTGTCTTCGACGGAAGAGACTATGTGCTGAAGGATGGCTGCTACAGCAACCGTCATAAGATTAACTTCGGTGCACAATACTGCTATGGCGAGTACAGCCGCCGTTTCCTGCAGAGAGTACAGTATCGTGCCGGTGTAAGCTACACCACTCCTTATGTGAAGATCAACGGACAGGACGGACCTAAGGAATTTGCGGTAAGTGCCGGTTTCGGTATTCCTATCGTCAACTCCTACAACAGCCGCTCGTTCCTCAATATCAGCGGTCAGTGGGTGAAACGCTCAGCCAAGGACCTTATCAAGGAAAATATTTTCCGCATCAACATAGGCTTCACTTTCAACGAGGACTGGTTCAAGAAGTGGAAGATGCAGTAATCAGTACGGAATCTCTGTGCTGAATGCTGTTTCGGAAAATTCGGAATGTTTCGGAAAGGTTTGAGATGTTTTGGGAAACTTCTGGAAACCTCGAAGTGAGAGATGTTTCAGAAAGCTTGAAAATATTTATATATTATTAATGTATAGAACAAGGCATTTTATATATGGACTTATCGCTCTCCTGCTGATGGCTGCATGCCAGGAGCAGGTGGAGCATACGGCTCCTGCCATCAGGGCACGCGACTCCGTGGCAATGATGACTTCTTATGGCGTCAATACACTCATCAGCGACTCTGGCGTCATCAAGTATCGCATTGTTACTGAGCGATGGGAGGTGAATGTCAACAAGAATCCGTCGCAATGGATTTTTGACAAAGGTATACTCCTGGAGCAGTTCGACGACAAGTTTCATATCAACAGTTATATACAGTGTGACACGGCTTATTACTTCGACCAGCTCAGAATATGGAAGCTCTATGGTCGTGTGAGAATCCTCACCAAGGACGGCTTGCGCTTTATGAGTGAGCAACTTACATGGGATGAGAACAAGCACGAGCTGTCGAGCCATGTGTTCAGCAAGCTCTTCACGCCGGAGCGTACCTTGCAGGGCACGCACTTCTGGAGCGACGAGAAGATGACGCGTTATTATGTGAGCAACTCGAAGGGTAGTTTCGAGAAGAGCGACATGACAGGCTCGGGTGGAAGCGACACCTTGCGCTCGCAGCCAGACTCGGTGAAGGGAAACCTTCGACAGAGAGCCACTCCGCAGCGTGCTACTACCATCCCTCTGATGCACTAATGTCATGACAGAAACAGACAAAAATATATGGAAGTAGGAATAAATCTTGTAATAGGCATATTGGTTACGCTCTTGTTCTCTGCCTTTTTCAGTGGCATGGAGATTGCCTTTGTGTCTTCCAACCGAATGCTTGCCGAAATGGACAAGGACAAGAACAGGAACGGGGTGACCCAGCGCTTGGTCTCGCTCTTCTATAACCATCCCAACGGCTTTGTCAGCACCATGCTCGTGGGTAACAATATCGCCCTTGTGGTGTATGGCATACTGATAGCGCGACTGTTCGACAATACGATTTTCAGTGGCATGGATGCGGCTTTCACCGTGCCTGCCGATACCATTCTCTCGACCATCATCGTGCTTTTCACGGGCGAGTTCTTGCCCAAGACTCTTTTTAAGTCGAACCCCAACAGGCTGTTGAACTTCTTCAGCCCCATGGCTTACGTATGTTATGTAGTGCTGTGGCCCATCAGTGTGTTCAGTACTTTCCTGAGTAGAATCCTCTTGAGATTGGTGGGAGTGAAGATGGACAAGGAGACAGAGGACGAAGGCTTCTCGAAAGTTGACCTCGACTACCTGGTGCAGTCGAGTATCGACAATGCAGAGAAAGATTCTGATATCGATGACGAGGTGAAGATTTTCCAGAATGCGCTCGACTTTTCCGACACCAAGGTGCGCGACTGCATGGTGCCTCGAACCGAGATTCAGGCTGTGGAGACAGACGCCTCGCTCGATGAGCTTCGCCAGAAATTCATAGAGAGCGGCAACTCCAAAATCATTGTTTACGAAGAGGATATCGACCATATCGTGGGCTATATTCACAGCTCTGAACTCTTCCGCAATCCTGCACGCTGGCAAGACCATGTGCGCAAAATGCCTTTTGTGCCCGAAACCATGCAGGCGCAGAAACTGATGCAGATTTTCCTGCAGCAGAAGAAGTCGTTGGGTGTTGTGGTCGACGAGTTTGGTGGAACCAGCGGACTGGTAAGCTTGGAGGATATTGTGGAGGAAATCTTCGGTGATATAGAAGACGAGCACGATTCGTCCAAGTATGTCGCTAAAATGACCGAGGACGGCGATTATCTGCTGTCGGCACGATTAGAGATTGACAAGGTGAACGAACTCTTTGATCTTGATCTCCCCGAGAGTGATGAATACATGACAGTGGGCGGTTTGATTCTGCATGAATATCAGAGTTTCCCAAAGCTGAACGAGATCATCAAGTTTGGTAAGTATGAGTTCAAAATCATCAAGTCCACATCCCGTAAGATAGAGTTGGTACGTCTGCATTTGTTGCAGTAAAAAGCACTTGTTTCAGCCTACAAGTGCTTTTTTTATTTACAAAAATTGCAGTTTTTGCTTGATAAGGCTAAAAAACATAGTAAAAAATTCCCTTATTTGCGATTTTCTTTGTATTTTTGCAAGCAATTGGCTACATTTCTGTTAATGAGTCTACGACAAGAAACAAAAAATAAAAACAAAAATAATAATTAAAACGTAATGGCAGCATTAGGAACAATTAGAAAAAGAGGCGTGATACTTGTTTGTATCATCAGTTTTGGCCTCTTTGCATTCATTGCCGAGGAAGGCTTCCGTTCGTGCGATTCTGCAAAGAACAACGAGCGCCAGCAAATCGGTGAAGTGTTAGGTGAGAAAATCAGCGTACAGGAATTTCAGAAGTTGCTCGATGAGTACACCGAAGTTATCAAGATGCAGCAGGGACAGGAAAATCTCCCTGAGGCTCAGATGAATCAAATCAAGGATATGGTTTGGAACACATACGTTCAGAACCAGATCGTGGCTAAGGAAGCCAGCAAGTTGGGTCTTACCGTAACAGACGCTGAGCTCCAGGATATTTTGAAGACTGGTACTAACCCTATGCTTCAGCAGACTCCTTTTGTCAATCAGCAGACAGGCCGCTTCGATGCAGCTTCTCTCCAGAAGTTCTTGGCCGACTACAAGGCTCAGAAGGCTAATCCTTCTGCCAATGCACAGATGATGGAGCAGTATGACAAGATCTTCAAGTACTGGTCATTCATCGAGAAGACTCTTCGTCAGCAGACTTTGGCTCAGAAGTATCAGTCTCTCTTGGCTCACTGCTTCCTCTCTAACCCTGTAGAGGCTAAGATGGCTTTCAAGGAGGAGAACGAGGAGAGCCAGATTCAGTTGGCTGCTTTCCCTTATTCTGATATTCAGGACGACAAGGTGAAGGTAGAGGACAGCGACCTGAAGGCTAAGTATGATGAGTTGAAGGCTCGCTTCAAACAGCCTGTAGAGAGCCGCGACATCAAGTTTGTTGATGTAGAGGTAGGTGCTTCTCAGGCCGACCGCGTTGCTCTCAACAAGGAGTTCGCTTCTTTCCACAAGCAGTTGGCAGAGGCTGCCGATCCTGCTGAGGTTGTACGCAAGTCTGCTTCTACTGTGGCTTACCTCGGTTTGCCTGTCAGCAAAACTGCTTTCCCATCAGATATCGCTTCTGAACTCGATTCTCTCGCAGTGGGTGCAACTTCTGCTGTGAAGGTTAATGCTGGTGACAATACTTTGAATATTGTCAAGCTCGTCAGCAAGCAGCAGTTGCCTGATTCTATCCAGTATCGTGCCATCCAGGTGGCTGCCAATACTGTAGCCGAGGCTAAGGTGAAGGCTGACTCTATCCAGGGCGCCATCGCTGGTGGTGCTGACTTCGAGGCTGTTGCCAAGAAGTACGGTCAGACTGGCGAGAAGGCTTGGATGACAACCAAGCAGTACGAGTATGCTCAGAGCATGGACAAGGACAACAAGACTTTCATCAATACTCTGAATACAGCTTCTGTCAATGCTTTGAACACCATTCAGTTGGGTCAGGGCTATGTTGTTCTCCAGGTTCTCGACAAGAAGGGCATGGTAGAGAAGTATATGGCTGCTGTGATCAAGAAACCTATCGATTTCTCACAGGACACTTATCGTGCTGCTTACAACAAGTTCTCAAGCTTCGTAAGCGCCAACGAGAAGTCTGAGGACTTGCTCAAGAACGCAGCGAAGAACGGTTACAAGGTTCAGGACTTGAAGGACGTTACAACCAATGCTCACTACGTAGCCAACATTCACTCTACACGTGAGGCTTTGAAGTGGATCTTTGACAGCAAGGAAGGTGCTGTTTCTCCTCTCTATGAGTGTGGCGACAACAACCACTTGTTGGTAATTGTTCTCGATAAGATTCATCGTATCGGTTACCGCGGATTGGACGACGCTCAGGTGAAGGAAATGGTAAAGGCTGAGGTCATCAAGGACAAGAAGGCTCAGATGATCGAGGAGAAGTTGAACGGTGTGAAGAGCATCGCAGCTGCCAAGGCTAAGGGCGGCAAGGTTTCTTCTGTCAACCAGATCACTTTCGCAGCTCCTGTTTTCATCGCAGCTACTGGAGCCAGCGAGCCTGCTCTCTCTGGTGCAGTTTCTGCCACCAAGAAGGGTGCTTTCTCTGCTCATGCAGTTAAGGGCAATGCCGGTGTTTACCTCTTCCAGGTTACTAACAAGGCCAATCGTTCTGTTAAGTTCGACGAGAAGGCAATGGAGCAGAAGTGCCGTCAGAAGGCAATGCAGTATGCTGGCAACTTCATGAACGAGCTTTATTTGAAGGCTCATGTAGTTGACAACCGCTACTTGTTCTTCTAATTATCAGAATTATTTGTTCTTCCCCAAGTATCAGCATTGCTTGACAATTTTTGGGGAAACAGAACATACTTGTATTGGGCGTAGTTTCCTGTTGGAAGCTACGCTCAGTTTTTTTATTTCCCAGTTAGGAGATATTTGAAGGTTCATTGGTAAGTTGTCTGTGGCATTGTGGTTGCATCGCTCTATGACTATGCAAATTCATGTCGTATGACTATGTAAATTCATGTCGTATGACTATGTAAATTCATGTCGTATGACTATACAATCTCATGTCGTACGACTATACTACCTCATGTCGTACGACTATACTACCTCATGTTGTACGACTATACCACCTCATGTCGTACGACATGAGAATCTGATAAAAAAGAGGCTTCATGTTGTACGACATGAAGCCTCTTGGAATTGTTTTAACTATAGCTTGGATTGTTTTCTGTAGGACAGGAAAAAGGGTTGCGACACAGGAATAATTGCATGTTGTCGCAACCCTTTTGTGGTTTGGAATAAACAGTGGAGGAGTGCTTGGTTATATGTTCCACCAGTGCTTTTTCTTGGGCATCTCTTGTTGTGCGCCCATGCTCTCTCTGATGAGCGCCCTGTAGCTTTTTCCCTTGCTGATTATCTGATAAATCTGTCCCCAGTCTGGCAGACCGCCAATGTTGCGGTCGTCGATGAAGTAATCAGCCTTGAGCTTACGTGAGAAATGATTGTTGTTTTCGTAGCTTTCCTCAGGATAATCCTTGTTGACAGCCCAGAATTCAACTCCTCTTTCCCTGCACCAGTCCACAGCCTCCTGCAGCAGTTCGCCTTCGCGAACCGACCACAGGATGAGGCGGTGTTGGTCTCTTATCAGCATTTTCAACGTTTCGATGGCGAATGGTATCTCGCGTCCTATCTTGGGATATTCGTGAGTTACTATTGTGCCGTCGAAGTCAACTGCTATTGTTGCCATGAGTCTTTTTCTTTTTTATTAACGTTTTACGCTGTTGTCGTTCTTGTCTCCGTAGTGGCTGTTGTTGTAGTTGCCATAGCTTCCGTATACCGAACCGCCGTAGTTCTTGTATGAGCCATATTTGCCATATTTGCCGTATTTACCATACTTGCCATAGCCGTAATAGTAGCCATACTTCTTCTTCGACAGGTCAACACCGTTGAGTACAATCGACATCTTAGGCATCTTCTTGTCGTGGTTCAGCGCGTTGATAAGGTCGAAGCTCGATTTTGGTGTATAGTCTGCACGGCACAGATAAACAGTAGCATCGGCGATGCGGCTGATCTGCAAAGTGTCAGAAACCAGACCTACTGGAGCTGTGTCAATCAAAATATAGTCGTAGTGTTCTCTGAGCTGCGCCATGATGTCGTCGAGACTTGGACGTGCAATCAACTCAGCAGGGTTTGGTGGAACAGGTCCTGCCATCAGTATGTCGAGGTTCTTGTTGACACCCGAATTGATAATCTGTGCCTCAATGTCCTGCCATGTGTTGTGGTCTTTGGTGAGCAGCGGAGTGATACCATGATGATGGTCGTCTATTTCGAAGAGCTCTGCCAGTCTTGGCTTACGGATGTCGAGACCCAGAATGATGGCTTTCTTGCCCAACAGGGCGAAGCTGATGGCCACGTTAGATGCGGTGAAAGTCTTTCCTTCGCCCGATGTGGTAGAGGTGAACATGATGACTTTTTCGTCCTCTTTCAGCATAAACTGAAGGTTGGTTCTCAGTCCACGGAATATTTCCTCCATCAGGTTGTTCTTATTCTCGTGCACCATGATGTCGGCCTTGCTCTTAGCGCTGTCACTTGCCACTGCCACATCAGCGAGAATAGGCAGTGTGGTGAGTTTCTCTACATCGTCGTGTCCCTCAATCTTGTAACGGAAGATCTGTATCAGGAAGAGGATGACAGCAGGAATGGCAATGCCCAATACTAAGGCGATGAGCATGATGACAGAGCTCTTGGGGCTTATCTTTCCGCTGAATACTGGTTCATCGATGAGCTTACCCTTGTCGGCAGTGGCGGCAAGCGAGATGGAGTTCTCCTCGCGCTTCTGCAGCAACATCAGGTAGAGTCCCGACTTCACTTCCTGTTGTCTGCCTATCTGTGTCAGCATTCGCTCCTGCTCAGGAGTTTCACCTATCTGTCCCTGGTATTTATTGGCCTGCGATGCGATGCTGTTGCGTTGAATTTCCATGTTGGTGCGTGCCTGTTTCATGGCACGGCGGATTGAAGAGCTGAGGTCGTCGAGCTGTGCTGTGAGCGGTGTCACGGTAGGCGAAGTCTCGTTGGCGCTGTGCAGCAGTTGGTTGCGCTGCAGGGCTATTCTGTTGTATTCGTTGATGAGTGCAGTGGCACTCTCGTCGCTCAGACCCACGTTCGATGGGATGGGCTGATGATTGTTGTTGGGTTCATTCATGTATTTGTTCAGTTCGTCGAGCAGTGCCAGCTGTGTGTTGGCTTCTGTCAGGCGCTTGCTGAACTCGTCGGCATTCGACACAGCCTGTGAGGCGTTGATTTTCAGTTCGACCATCTGGTTGCGCTTCTTGAAGTTCTCCAACTCACCTTCTGTGTTGCCCAGCTCGGCGTTGATCTTCTCCAGACGGTTGTTGATGAACTGCTCTGTGCGCACGGCAATGAGGTTCTTGTCCTCGTTGGCCTGTCGGTTGTAGACGATAGCTAATTGCTTCAGATAGTCGATGGCACGCTGTGGGAACTCATCGCTCAACACAAGCTGTGCGATAGTCGTGGTCTTCGAAGTCTGGCTTACGGTCAGACTGCCGGCATACTTGCCTGCTGCCCATACTGGCGAGCTCAGTGTCACCTCGAGCACTTGTCCATCGGCAAGTGTGCGATATTCGTTCTGAGTCAGCGTGATGACGCCCACACGAGTGCCAATCATGGCTGGCAGGCTGCTGAAAGTCCTGTTGATGTTCTTGCTTGTCACCTCCTGTGTATTCTCACCGGCAGGCATATAGTAGGTTCCTGTCACATGATAGTTGTTTCCTTCGCGGGCAATGTTCAACTGTATAGGTGCGCACAGCTTCTTCAGGTGAACCAAATCCATGTCGACATTGATTTCCTGGTTTCGGTACAAGGTGGCGTCCTTGACGTGGCCCGGATGGCGATAGGTGACGTAGAGCTTCAGGTCGGTGACTGCCTGCTGCGCCAGGTTGCATGAGCCCAAGATTTCCATCTCGTTGTCGATACCGGCCGAGTTGGAGATAATGCCCAGGTTCGAGGTGTTCATGATACTGTTGCCTCTGCTTCTCGACTGTGTCTCGTCCTTGATGAGCAACTTCGCCTGTGCCTGATAGATAGGCGTGGTGTATCGCAGATAAATGTAGGCAACGCCTAAACAGATGATGATGGACAATACAAACCATTTCCAGTTGAGCACCAGAATGGTGTAAATCTGCTTGATGTCGAAAGAAGACTTCTCCTCCTCATCCTGTAGGTATTCCTGTTTCAGATACTTTGTTTCTTCCATTATGTTGATCTTTTCTTTATTATATATAATAGGTATACATATTTATATATAGGCATTTTATCTCTTGGCCAGTTCGAGCAAATACTTGCCGTAGTTGTTCTTCATCATTGGTTTGGCGAGTTCTTCCAGCTGCTTGGCGTTGATCCATCCCTGTTTGAAGGCTATTTCCTCCAGACAAGCCACTTTCAGTCCTTGTCGCTTTTCGATGACCTCGATGAAGGTGCTGGCTTCCGACAGGCTGTCGTGTGTTCCGGTGTCGAGCCATGCAAAGCCTCTCTGCAGGGTGCGCACCTTCAGTACGTTCTTGCCCAGATAATGCTGGTTGACGGAGGTTATCTCCAGCTCACCACGTGCGCTTGGCTTGATGTTCTTAGCCACTTCCACCACGTCGTTGGGGTAGAAGTAGAGTCCCACCACAGCATAGTTGCTCTTAGGATGCTCGGGCTTTTCCTCGATGCTGAGGCAGTTGCCGTCCTTGTCAAATTCTGCTACGCCGTATCTCTCAGGATCGTTCACATAGTATCCGAAGACGCTCGCCTTTCCTTCTTCTGTAGCCTTCACGCTCTCTTTCAGCAGGGCTGAGAATCCTGCGCCATAGAAGATGTTGTCGCCCAATACCAGGCACACATTGTCATCGCCGATAAACTTCTCACCGATGATGAAAGCCTGTGCCAGTCCGTCGGGTGATGGCTGCTCGGCATATTCGAACTTCACACCCAACTCGCTTCCGTCACCCAAGAGGCGCTTGAATCCCGGTAAGTCGTAGGGAGTGGATATGATGAGTATTTCCCTGATGCCAGCCAGCATGAGTACCGAAATGGGATAATAGATCATGGGCTTGTCGAAGATAGGTATCAACTGCTTGCTGATGCCTTTCGTGATGGGGTAGAGGCGTGTGCCCGAACCACCTGCTAAAACGATACCTTTCATATTCTTTAGTTTATGTTGTTTCTTATAGTGTCTATATTTCAAGTTTTGAAATTTCTGTCAATATGCCTTCTTGTCGGGCATGATGATGCTCTTGGCTGTGAGGAAGATGATGCGTATGTCGAGCCAGAACGACCAGTTCTCCAAGTACCAGATGTCGCGTCGTACGCGTTCCTCCATCTGCCATAGTTCCTTGGTCTCGCCGCGATAGCCTGTCACCTGTGCCCATCCTGTGATGCCTGGTTTGGCGAAGTGGCGCACCATGTACTTGTTGATGATGGTGCCGTATATCTCGGTGTGGTGCAGCATGTGTGGCCGTGGACCCACGATACTCATGTCACCTCGCAGCACATTGAAGAACTGCGGAAACTCGTCGATGTTGGTCTTCCTCATGAAGTTGCCAAAGGCAAACTTGCGTGGGTCATGCTCCGTAGCCTGTGCCAGATCGGCATCCTTGTTGACGTGCATCGAGCGGAATTTGATGCACTTGAAGGTCTTGCCGTTGATGCCCGTTCTGTCCTGGCGGAAGAAGATGGGACCGGGGCTCTGCAACTTGATGATGAGCGCGATGATGGGGATGAATGGCAGCATGCACAGGCAGGCGATGCCGCTTACCACCAGGTCGAACGAGCGCTTGATGACACGGTTGGTGGTGTTCGACAGCGGCTCGATATGGTTGGTGTACAGACTCTTTCCCATAAACTGCAGCGCATCGAGGTGCAGCTTGTAGCCCTCAAATTGGCGTGGCAGATAGTAGAAGTGAATCACGTTCTTGTCGCAGTACTGCATCAGTCTGATTACTTCCTTCGACTGGTCGTGCGACAGACAGCAGAACATCTCGTGCATATTGGTGGGTGCTCCGTGAATCGTGTTGTTGATCGAGCAGTCCACGATCTCGTTCAGTTCTTTCAAGGTTCCCAAGCGTACAAACTCCTTGGGCGCTCCGGCAATATCGGCATCAGCAAAGTATCCGTTCACCCGATAACCTGCCGAAGGGTCTTCCACCAAAGTGTTGTACATGTCGAGTACGGCAGGGTCGTTGCCCACGAAGATGGCGGTGCGACTATTGTAGCCTTTGGTTCGGAAATGTTTCAATGCCAGCAGTTCCAGCGCCCTTGAAATGACAAGGACGATGTAGAAAGAGGCGAAAAACAGCATACTGAAATAGAACAGGCCACCGTAGTTGATCAGGAGTCTGATGGAAAGGAAGAACAGGATGGAAGCCAGTCCGCTCAGACAGAACGTGCGCTTGCACACCTGCATGAAACTCACCCTTCTGATATGGATAATGGTGGAGTACATGGTCTCGGCGATAAACATAGAGGCATTAGCTGCGAAAAAAGTCATTTTCGTAGACAGGTCGAATGCGGCTGGCGAAAAGTCTGGTGTGAGCAGCATATATGCCAGCAACACCAGGTTGAGGATGGCAAAGTCTACTATTATGACAGTTCTTTTGACCAGTATATTACCTTTATTTCTTTCCATTTCTTCGTGATTAAGTTGTTTTCACCTCTTACTTGAGGGATTGTCTGTTCCCGTTTCTGCTTTGCAAAGATACAGCAAATCGAATGCACAACATCAAGCTTGCTTGAATGTTTTGCTGAGATGCAGCGTATTTTCTGCAAAGATACAGCAAATCGAATGCATAACATCAAGCTTGCTTGAATGTTTTGCTGAGATGCCGCGTATTTTCTGCAAAGATAATTATTTTTATTTAAATAAGGTATAAAAATAGACCAGAAATGTAGTAAAAAAATGATTTAAGTCAAAAAACACCCCGTCAATTTTGATATATTGTAATTTTATTGTACTTTTGCAAGTAATTTTATTTGTACGAATCATAAATAACGAATAATGGGAGTATTTTCAAAACTATTCGGCCGAAAGACCGAGGATAAAAAAGTTGGCGGCATGGAAGACTACATGACGCTTGTCAGAGTGTATTTCCAGGCAGCCCTTGCGTCACAGTTGGGCATCACCAATTTGGCGATGTTACCCGACCTTCGTGCCTTCAAGACCACATTCCGCGTTCCTACTCAGAACAACAAACTGGGTCTGGGAGAGAAGGCGCATGTCAAGAAGATGATGAAGAGCGTCTACGACACTGACGACAATTTCTTTAAGGAAATTGATCAGAGCATCCGTAAGAAGTGCCACAAGTTGCAGGATGTCAATGTGTATCTCATCCAGTTCCAGACCTTCACACAGGACCTCATGATGCTTCTGGGCAACCTGATGAAGTTCAAACTCCGTCTGCCAGGTTTCATGAAGAAGGCGCTCTACACCATGACTCAGAAGACTGTCGACGATATCTTCAACAAGAATGACTTCAATGATGCCAGTGTGGTGAAGACCGTCATGCAGCTTCGTCAGCTCGACAAGCAGCTGTGCTTCAGCCAGCAGTGGGTCACTGATTTCGCCTTCCAGGTGCTGATGCTTGCCAAGAAGGAACCACGTCCATCCGATGAGGAAATAGAGAAGGCAAAGGGAAAGTTGGGCAAGTAATTTCACTTAATTTGTATCAAATTCACAAATAGTTGACGGAATATTTGCAATTTTGAAATATTTCCGCTATATTTGTACCCAAAATAGAGAGTAATGAGTGCTGATGAAAAGACAATCAATACGTTTGCCACACGTGTAAGGCAGTTGATTCTTGAGTTTGGAAAGCTCAAGGAGGAGAATGCCGAGCTCTACGAGATGGTGGATGAGCGCGACGCCCAGATCAAGGCGCTGCAGGAGAAGTTGTCCCAGGCAGAGCACGATTACAACAGCCTGAAAATGGCTAAGATGATGACAATTTCGGATGCCGACATGGAGGCTACGCAGAAGCGCGTCGCCAAGCTCATCCGAGATGTCAACAAGTGTATAACGCTACTGAGCAATCAATAAGTCGGAGCGATGGCAGATCAGGAACAAGAGAAATTACTCATAAGATTACATATCTATGACACCGACCTCTCGGTCAAGATACCGCGAGAGGACGAGGAGTACTATCGTAAGTCAGGCAAACTGATTAACGATATTGTCAACTCGTATTCCAAGATTTTCAAAGGGCGCAAGAGCGACAAGGAGATTCTTTACATGTCACTCCTCGACATCGCCTTGAGATACGAGAAGGAGTCGGGTCGTAACGATACTGCACCTTATCACGATATTCTCACCCGCCTTACTGCCGAGATTGAGGACACCCTGAAGCTGTAAGGGTGTTTTTCCCTCCGTCCGTTTGTTTGCCCCGTTGTCGTAAGGATGCCGGGCAGTAGCTGTTGCACAGGCGAGAATATTAATAACTCATTTATATATAATAAAATAATGGTAGTAACAATCATAGCAACCCTTGTTGCCCTCGTATTGGGAGGAGCCGTAGGGTTTTTCATTTTCCGTTATGTCATTAAAGGGAAATATAACGAAATGATCGACGCCGCCAACAAGGAGGCGGAAGTAGTAAAGGAAAAGAAACTGCTCGAAGTAAAAGAGAAGTTCCTTAACAAGAAAGCTGAGCTGGAGAAAGAGGTGCAGCAGCGCAACTCACGCATCCAGCAGAGCGAGAACAAGCTCAAGCAGCGCGAGATTTCACTCAACCAGCGCCAGGAAGAGCTCGGCCGTCGTAAGCAGGAGGTAGAGCAGAACAACCAGCGCGTGGAGAACGAGAAGAAGCTCCTCGCCCTGAAGCAGCAGGAGTTGGAGAAGATGCAGCGTCAGGAGCAGGAGAAGCTCGAGGAACTCTCTGGTCTGAGTGCCGAGGAAGCTAAGCAGCGCCTCATCGAGAGCCTGAAGGATCAGGCAAGACTCGATGCTGCCAGCTACGTCAACGAGATCATGGACGATGCCAAGCTCAATGCCAACCAGCAGGCCAAGAAGATTGTTATCCAGACTATCCAGCGCGTGGCTACTGAGACTGCCATCGAGAACTCTGTCAGTGTCTTCCATATAGACAACGACGAGGTGAAGGGCCGCATCATCGGCCGTGAGGGTCGCAACATCCGTGCCTTGGAAGCAGCCACTGGTGTCGAGATTGTTGTCGACGATACTCCTGAGGCCATCGTCATCTCTGCCTTCGACCCCGTGCGCCGCGAGGTATGTCGTCTGGCACTCCACCAGTTGGTAGCCGACGGACGTATTCATCCAGCTCGTATCGAGGAAGTTGTAGCCAAGGTAAAGAAGCAACTCGAGAATGAGATTATCGAAACAGGTAAGCGCACCGCCATCGACCTCGGTATCCACGGCTTGCATCCTGAGCTGATTCGTATCATTGGTAAGATGAAGTACCGTTCATCCTATGGTCAGAACCTCTTGCAGCACGCACGCGAGACAGCCAACCTCTGTGCTGTCATGGCATCTGAGTTGGGCTTGAATCCTAAGAAGGCTAAGCGTGCAGGTCTTTTGCACGATATTGGTAAGGTGCCAGACGAGGAGAGTGAGTTGCCTCACGCACTCTACGGAGCCAAGATTGCCGAGAAATTCAAGGAGAAGCCAGATATCTGCAATGCCATTGGTGCTCACCACGACGAGATGGAGATGAACACTCTTCTTGCTCCAATCGTTCAGGTTTGCGATGCCATCTCTGGTGCCCGTCCTGGTGCCCGTCGCGAGATTGTTGAGGCATACATCAAGCGTCTCAACGACCTTGAGGCAATAGCCATGAGTTATCCTGGTGTTACCAAGACCTATGCTATCCAGGCAGGACGTGAGCTTCGCGTCATCGTGGGAGCCGACAAGATGAACGACGAGGAGAGCACCAAGCTCTCTGACGAGATTGCCACCAAGATTCAGAACGAGATGACCTATCCTGGTCAGGTGAAGATCACCGTCATCCGCGAGACCCGCAGCGTAGCATACGCCAAGTAATCGAAAGTAGAATAACACTTGATTCATATCGAGGGAGCTGTCTGATGAGACGGCTCCCTTTTTTGTGTGTCGGGCATGACACTAACCTAACTGGTTCAAATCCAGTCGCAGGTATTTAC
>CAVACC010000080.1:0-14972 GCA_963587495.1 Clostridia bacterium
TGTTGATAACTTTCTTTTAATTTATTTTCCATTAGTTGTTTCTATGCTTGTGATTTCTATGTTTGTGACTTGATTTCCAAATACTTGTTGATGACATCTACAGACAAGTTTTCTGGAGTGGTGAGCAAAGCCAAGATACCATGATTCTTCAAGGTTGACACGACCAATCGCTGTTCGTAAGCAAACTGTTCGGCGATGACATGACGATAATATTCCTCATCGGTATCAGGCCGAGTCGCTATGTATTCTTTCAACTCATTGTCAACGAAGAAGACAACCAAGAGACGATGCCTTCTGTTCAACTGGATGAGATATGGCAACTGGCGTTCCATGCTCACCTTATTGGCGAAGTTGGTATAGAGAACGACCAAAGAGCGCTTGCTCAAATGCTGATTGACATGAACTGTCAAAGCAGAAAAGTCTGACTCTGCAAACTGTGTCTGTTGACGATAAAGCGTCTCCAAGATTTGTTGCATGTGTCCATGTCGAGCCGAAGGAGGAACGAAATCCTCAAACCGATCGCTAAACGTCATGATGCCAGCCTTGTCTTCCTTTCGCATCGCAATATACGACAACACCAAGGAGGCATTGATGGCATAATCGAGATAGGTCATACCCTGGAAGGCTTGCTGCATCACTCGCCCCTTGTCGATGACACACACAACTTGTTGCGACCGTTCATCCTGATAGACATTGGTCATCAAGTGAGAAGTACGGGCGGTAGCTCGCCAGTTGATACGACGGAAATCATCCCCTACCACATAATCCTTGATTTGCTCAAACTCCGTATGATTGCCGATGCGGCGAATGCGCTTGATGCCCAAGTCGGTGAGGCGGTTACTGATGGCAAGCAACTCATAATGCGTCAACATCAGGTAAGAAGGATAAACCTTGACATCACAAGGCGTGCCAAGCGTAAAGCGGCGTTGCAGCAAGCCAAGAGGCGACTGGGCAAAGACACGAATATGTCCGAAGGAATAGGTTCCACGAACAGTAGGACGAAGAGCATATCTCACCTTCTTGCCCTCCCTTCTCAACAGTCTCAACTTGAAGAGCACATCACGACGCTGGAATATCGGCGGAATCTCATCAATGATTTGCAAGCGAACAGAGAAAGGATATTGACTCTCCACACGAATATCCACCTCATTGTCATCTCCATTGGAGAACCTCTCCGACATCATACGCCATGCTTGGATTCCCGTCCGATGATAAAGCAACGCCATATCCAGGAGCAGCAGCAAGCAAAAGGCACCAAGCATCCATCTCCCGACAACAAACATCAGGGGAACAGCATAGCCCAAGCCTATCAATAGGACGAGGGCTATCCACAATGCGAAAAACTTAGGAGTCAGATACACTTTTTTCCTATTTTGGTACTTCGACCTTATCAATCAACTTCATTGCTACCTTGTAAGCAGTATATCCTTCCATCTCAGCCTCAGCAGTAAGTACCAATCGATGCTGGAGGATGGATGGAGTGACCGCCTTGATGTCCTCAGGAGTAACAAAGTCTCGTCCTTGCAAGAGAGCGTATGCCTTGCTTGCCTGCAACATCGCTACCGAAGCACGAGGTGAGGCACCGAGATAGACGGCACGACTGCTACGAGTCTGCTGGACAATTTGGGTGATATAACGCAACAAGCTCTCGTCGATGACGACATCATTCATATAAGAACGAAGCTGCAACACCTCTTCCTTCGTCAAAACCGGATTGACATCAGAAAGTTTTACCAAGTCGGTACGCTGCTCATGACGTTTCAAGATTTCCAACTCATCATCGGCGGAAGGATAACCCATGGTCACCTTCATCAAGAAACGGTCGAGCTGTGCTTCTGGCAAACGATACGTACCTTCCTGCTCCACTGGGTTCTGGGTGGCGAGGATGGTATAGAGTTCTCCCATAGGGTAAGTGGCACCATCCATACTCACCTGTCTTTCCTCCATCACCTCGAATAGCGCAGCTTGGGTCTTGGCAGGAGCACGGTTGATTTCATCCACCAATACGATGTCTGAAAAGACGGGGCCTTGATGGAACTCAAACTCCTGCGTCTTGACATTGAAGATGTTGGTACCCAGTACATCACTCGGCATCAAGTCGGGAGTAAACTGCACACGACTGAACCGTGCATCGACCAGTCGAGCTATCAGTCGAGCCAAGAGTGTCTTTGCCACTCCCGGCACGCCTTCTATCAGCACGTGACCATTTGCCAAGATGCAAGTGAGCACCAAGTCAACAGCCTGTTCTTGTCCCACGATTACCTGGGCTATCTCATGACGAAGTTTTTCTATCTTTTCAGAGAAAAGAGTCAAGTCTAATCTTTGTTCTTCCATATTTCTATCGTCTAGTTTTTTAAGTATAAACAATATCTTCTTGCTTTTGAAGCTCCAACCATCCGTATGTCATATCATACTTATACCTTTTCCAATATATGGCTCATGGCTTCTATCATCTCTCTCATCTTCGAAGGTTTGATATCCTCCTCAGAATGGATGATGAGTCGGATTTCTCGCAAGGTTTGTTGGATATACGCTTCACCCAATCCCGTTTTTTCCGCAAGGAATCTCACCTCGCCATCATCAGTATTCACATCCCGAACATCGATGCCACACCTACGTCGTAGCTCTTCGGCGAAGAAAGTGAACTTCTTGCGAACCAACTCTGCATGGGTGCATCGCTGATAGTAGAGCGTACCGATGAGTCTTACAAACTCCAGCGACTTATTGAGCGGTGGAGTGATGATAGGAATGACTCGCTGCCTGCGTCGGGCGGTAGTGACCATCAAGAGGATGACACCCAGCATCAACAGATAAAGTGCCCAACGCAAAGGAGGTCGCTTGATAAGTTCACGGAATGGAGAATACTGGACATCCATCGTGGCATCCATTTTTATATATGCCTCGGTACGATAAACCGGCACGTCTGCCATCATCGACATCAAGCGGAAGATATACTCCGACGTGTTTCCCTCCAACATTCCATAATTGGTAAAAAGAAGAGGTGACGTGACAAAGATGACCTCTCCCTTGCCACAAGGGACGGAGGCTGCGACTGTCATCGTATCTGCTTCGAACGCCAAAGAAGACTTGGTTCGCAAGGAATCAAAATCAAGATGTCCACCACTCAAACCATCCCAAACGACATAATCATGGGCAGGATACACTTGTGGTTTACCTTTCCAATTGATTGTATCCTTATACTCAGCCTCATTTCCCGTCGCCCGATTATAGATTCGGAAATAAGAAAAATAATATGCTGGTATGAACTGCAACCTAAACGTATGTTCTAACTCATTATAATAAATGGTATCCTTTGATTGATCGTCCGACTCTCTTGTCACAACCATCACCTTTCCCCCACGTCTGGCGATATTGCACAAGTGCTTGACATCAAGCTTCTTCAGATTTTGTTCATCAACAACCATCAGTACGCCGATTTTCTCAGATGGATGTTCATGATCCAACTGGCGGAATGTCTTAGATGTAACTTGGTAACCTTTCGGCATTGACTCCGTCAAGACGCTATCAAACACATAACATCCGAATGGTTGTCGATCGGCATGGTAGTAAGTGGCATTCCATTCAAACTTCTTGGGCAGACGCATTTGCAACAAGAACAGCAGAACAAAGAGGACAACCATCGCAAGGATAAACTTATAACTACTCTTCATAGCTACCTCCTTTCCCTTCTTGCAAAAGCACACGCTTGACAGCCTCTTGGCAGACACGCATCTCAGCTATCATCTCTTCTGTTGCCTCGAATCCTCCATATCTCACCTTGACAAAGATAAGAGTTATCTTTTGGAAATCCGCATTGCGCCATTCGTTCGTATATTGTGTAGGAGTCTTGAAAGACTGCCAGTCTATCTGATGGTTATCACTCAACCATTTCAATGTTTGCAAATACATCAGTCGCAACGCCTCCCGATAGTCGTGGCGGTCGAGAGCCTTCTCTATCTCGGAAGGGAAATCAATGCCATAGATGGTGTCTTCGGTCACATCATAATTCAGCGCATCGACCTTCTTGCCAGAACGCATAAACACCGAAGGGCGTACCACAAAGACAATCCAAAGAATTGCCAAGATGACAATGATACCCAAGACCGTCCACATCCACTCTCGATTTTGAGCAAAGACATTCCTGAATATCTCATCCGTGAAGTCGCTCAACCTATCCTGCAACCATTCCCCAAAAGTATCTTGATGAGGCACCAACTCCCTACCGTAATCATAAGCGCCATCCTGCCGCCAAACAGAAAGCTTGGCGGAATCAATGACTAATGTATCGGAAGGAGACGTAAACATCTTGTCAGATAATTACACTAATGGTTCTGATTGCTTGAAGAGGTCATCGTCATCTGGGTTGCTGTCAGCCATCCCCTCGAAATCGTCAATGCCTTTTGCCACCGACATATCATCAAGTTTTTCTGCCGCATGGCTATACAGATAACTGATGCTCACGAGGAAGATGGCAGAAAGGGTAAACTGCCCAATCCACATGATGACACCGAAGACGTACTGCAATAAGTCCACGATGATGTTTATGATGTTTGGATTATATGGATCGCTATAACCAAACACTGCCTTGATGAAGAACACCACATACCAAGGAATCGCAAAGACAAAAGACAAGGCATTGCTGATGAAAGTCAGCACAAAGCCCAAGGCAAAGATGCCTACCCAAGTTTTCCTGCCCAAGCGAAGTCCACGAGCGTAGGCTTTCCATACTGAAATGTCCTCATATATATAGGTAGGAAGCACCATCAAGAGCGGGATGCACAATGCCAAGACCACAATGAATGCCACTATGTAAAAAGTTACATCGACCATGGCACAACCCACAAGAATCGCTATCACTGCAAAAGCTACGGGTATGCCTGCCAATCCACACTTGAAGATGCGTCCGGCATTTCGCTTGGCGTATGGTTTAAGGTCTGCAAAGGTGACGTCCTCCAAACCATTGGCTCGTTCATTGTACAACTGCATACAAGCGAACACGACGGAGCCGACCCACAGACCGACTAGCACACAAACTACCGACAAGAAGATATAGTTGCCGAACAATTGAAGTCCAGTATTGACAGGTCCGTCCCCCACAGCATTCATCGTGCTAGACATCAGGTTGTCAACCGACAATGCCGCCAACAAACTAAGAGGCAGCACGCCATACAAGATATATCTGAGCATATATCTCCAGTTCTGCTTCAGAAATGAGAAGACCACATTAAACTTCTCGCCGAAGCTTCTTACTTGATAAAAAGGTATTTTATTGTTCATCATTGTTATTATAAGTTTTACACTTTCAGGTATTATTTGTTCATAATCATTTATCATTTGCCATCTGTTGTCGATGCCTGAGTCTTGGCAAGATGACGAAATATCCGATGACAAACGCCAGTGACAACAAGATAACCAGGAGTCGGATGACATTCGGGATTTCGGTATGTCGCGTCACAAATCCCTCAATAAAACCAGCCATCACAAAGATAGGTATGGTACCTACAATGATCTTCATGCCCCTCTTAGCTCCTCTTCGGAACGAAACCATCCGAGCGTAGGTGCCGGGGAACAGCCAGCCATTGCCTATCGCCAATCCTGCCGCACCCGCAATGATGAGAGCCGAAATCTCCAGCGTGCCATGCAAGAAAACTGCCAAGAAGGACTCATACAGTAAACCATGCTGGGCAAAGAAGGTCTCAAAGCATCCCAGCATCACACTGTTCTCGAATATAATAAGACCTGTGGCGATGCTGGTGAATATGCCCGATACGAATTCCATGAACGACACTCGGATGTTATTCAAGGTAATACCCAAGAACATCTCCATCTCCTGACCGCCATCATATACCGACATTGGCTTTCCCTTGGCGATATTGTCGAGCGTCATATCCACATAGTAATCTCCCAAGATGATACGACAGAAACTTTCGTCGAGACATTGCGACAAAATGCCGATGAAGACACTGACCAAGAAAATGATGAAAGATACCAACAGCAACTTGCGCTCTTCATACATCACAAGCGGTACCTCGCGAGTCCAATAGGTGATGAGACGTGACCATTTCTCTCGCTTGTTGCGATAAATAGAATTGTGGAGAGCCGAACAGAGTTTGTTGAGGTAAATCGTAATGCGTGACTGAGGATAGTGAGTTTGCGCAAAAGCCAGGTCGGATGTCAGGTCGGTATATACCTCCGCTAAGCGATCTGGTGACTGAGAGGCTGCATCGCTAATGACGATTTCAGCTTTCTGCCACTTATCGATATTGCTTCGTATGAAGTTAAACTCTTTCACCTTTACTCTGCTTTAACGTTACCATTATTCGATGCAAAAATAAGTATTTATTCTTGCATCAGCAAATTATTGGCGTCATTATTCACATATTTCATTTAAAAAGATGCTTTTTCTTTGAATATTCGCTATTTTTTTGTTAAGTTTGCAGACAAAAGTTCAATCAACCCAGGAAATATATGAAATCATGATTCATACAGACATCATAACCAATCAATTTGTTAGAATCGCACAGACCCCAGCGAGCATCGCTGAGCGAATCTTGGCACGTATGATAGATGGCATTTGGATATTTGTCATCTGCATATCCATATTTTATGCGTGCACCTATTTCTTACAATACAATGCCACATGGTTTCTGATGTGTATATTCGCCATAGGTATTTGGTTATGGGATTTTCTTTGGGAGACTTTCAACGATGGCAAGACACCGGGGAAAATGATACTGAAGATAAGAGTCGTCAACAAAGATGGTTCTCGCCCCAACATAGGCTCTTTCTTTATGAGATGGCTCTTGGGCAACATTGACATCGGGTGCAGTTGCATTGGTCTTCTTTTTATCTTGCTCACCAAAGACTCGCAACGACTTGGCGACTTGGCAGCAGGGACGATGGTCATCAAGGAGGTGAACATCGAAGACATACACGTGTCACTGGATGAGTTTTATTATGCCAAGAAAGATTATCATCCAACGTATGAAGAAGCCAAGAATCTTTCACAAGCGCAAGTCGAGGTTATCGAGAAAACCGTTTATTCTGGCAATGACAAGCACGAGGAGCAAGTGGATGCCTTGGCTCGAAAGGTTGCAAAATTCCTAGATATTGAAGAACGTCTGAAGGCTAGCCTACAAAAAGGAAATAGCAAGGAAAAATTCCTTGCTACTATCCTTCATGATTATAATTATTACTTGATGGAACTCATTTAACACCCATTTGAAGGAGCTAACACAACACCGCTCCCTCCTGCTTCTTACCATCCATCAAAATCCTCAGCGGATGCTCGAAGCGAACATGGCGAACATATTTCGTCTCCTCGACAGCAGGCATCGCATCCAACATCTCCTTATTGACAAATCCTCCATTCTCAACATTGGTATCTACCGTGAAGTAACCCACACCAAAGGAAGTGAGGTTTTGGAAAAAATGAGTGCCTTGGCTTGGATCAATGTTGTAATTCTTCAACGCCACCTCAACGATGACACGAGCGGCACTGATATGCGGCCACTTGACGGGAACACCGAGATAATGGTCGCTGGAGCCCCAACGGCCGGGGCCTATCAGCACATAGTTCTTGCCCTCGGAAAGGAACTTGCGGTTGATGCGCTCTATATCATCAGCCACATAATAGTTGTTCATCGCCGAGAAATGGTCGTCGTACTTCACATACACCACATCCACCACATCCTCGCTGATACCATGACCGAGTGAATTGTGCGAACGCAACAGGCACTCGCTGTCGGGAATGGCCGCCACGTCCTCATCGAGCATTTCCTTGGCATCCACAATGGGACGTATCTGGAGAAGATAGAAATCGCAGGTTCTGTCGGCATGGATATTGCAGGCAAACTCGATCTCTACAGGACGGCGCATGGCTCCGGAGCCATACTTCATGGACATCTGGAGTATTTCGGGAAGGGGAACGACACCATGTTGCAGCACACTGGCAAAGGTAATCAGCTTGCGACCCTCCTCATACACTCCATCGTTGATGACCTGGTCGTAGGGATCGAAGGTGGAAGCAATAAAGTTGAGCGACTGGTCCTCGACAGCATCCTTGATTCTCAGTTTCTGAATATTGAACCCATCATCCACCTTGAAGTCCTCGCCCACATGTTGCATATCGAGGGCATAAAACTGGGTTTGGGTCTCCCTGAGGGCCTTGTCGACCTCAGAAGTCTGCAACACCTGGTTGGGATGATAAGGACATACCCGAAGGGTTTGCCCACCATCCACAATATATTTGCCGAGTCCGAGAGCCAGACTGGCAATACCTTCTTCTGCCGTCTCGTCACCTATCGGATAATAGTTGAGCGAACGGAGCACGCCACTCATCGTGGGATAGAAACGGGTGCCATAGTCATTACCCACCACTTGCTGCAGAATGACTGCCATCTTCTCTTGGTCGATGACATTGCTCGTTGCGGTCATATAAGCCTTGGAATCGCGATAGAACACCGAGGCATACACACCCTTGATGGCACACGCCAGCATCTGAAGCATCTGATATTTATCCTCAAGATAAGGTATCATATAGGTGGAATAGATTCCGGCAAAGGGCTGATAGTGGGCATCTTCGAGAAGCGAGCTGGAACGGATGGCTATCGGACTCTTCGTTGCCTCGAAAAAGGTGAAGAAGTCGGCCACCAATGTGTCGGGCAGCTGCGCTCTGAGGAAATGTCGCAGGATTTCATCATCGCTCGCATCGCTCAAAGCTATAGGATAGAGATTGTTGTTCTCCATGAACGCATCAAAGATATCGGTGCAAAGGACAACTGTCTTCGGAATCTGAACCGTGGCATTGTCATACTGGTTGAACTCCGGATGGCGCTTGATGACATTGTCGAGAAATGCCAGACCTCTGCCCTTGCCTCCCAAGGAGCCCTCACCAATACGGGCGAAGTGGGCATACTGGTCGAACTTCATACGGTCGAAGACGGCTACCACACCGATATTCTTCATGTGACGATACTGCACGATGGCATCGAAGATGATCTGTCTGTGAGCATCCACATCCTGCAGCTTCTGCCAGGTGACATGGCGCAGGAAAGCCGACACGGGGAAGATGGCACGGGCACAGAGCCAACGGCTCATGTGATTGCGGCTGATGTGATAGAGCATCGAGTCGTTGGGAATCTTGAAAATATTGTCCTGTAACTCCTTCAGACTGCGGATACGCATAATCTCCTCGTGGGTCTTGGGATCGCGGAAGATAAAATCGCCAAAACCCATGTGCTCCTCCATCAGACGGCGAAGGTCTACACTCATTTTCTTGGAGTTCTTGTCTACAAAACGGAAACCCTCGGCTTCGGCCTTGGCCCGGTTGTCGCTCTCGGAACTCTCAAGGATAAGAGGCACGAAAGGATCGTTCTTGCGGATATAGCGGAAAAGCTGCAAACCGGCATCAGGACACTTCTCACGTCCGAAAGTATCTGTACGATGCTTGGGCTTAACCGCTGTTTCCACCTTATTGCCAAATGCCTTGGCAGCACTCTTCAATGGGAAACGGGCATCGCTGATGACGCCAAGAGTATTGTTGGAATACTTGTCATAGAGTTTCTGAGCTTCTTCGTAAGTACGAGCCAGAACCACCTTGGGCCGGCCACGCATACGCATGGTGGCTGCATGACGGTTCAATGCCTCCTTAGAGAAGTTCTTGCTCTGTTCCAATATGTAATTGTAGAGATTGGGGAGAATGGAACTGTAGAAGCGGATGGAGTCTTCGACAAGGAGTATCAGCTGAACTCCGGCTTCCTGTATGTCGTGTTCCAAATTCATCTTGTCCTCTATCAACTTGATGATGGAAAGAATGAGATTGGTATTGCCCAACCAGCAGAACACATAGTCGAAGATGCTCAGGTCTTCGTTCTCCATACGCTTGGTGATGCCATGAGAGAAGGGAGTAAGCACCACGCAATGGATATTGGGGAACCTGCTCTTGATATCCCGTGCCACATCAAAGGCATCATTGTCAGCATTACCAGGCATACAGATAACCAAATCAACCACTGTGGAGCGAAGCACTTCTGAGGCTTCCTCCGTGGTAGAGACCTGGGTAAAGGTAGGCGGATAACGAAGTCCAAGCTCCATATACTCATTATAGATCTTCTCTTCGATACGTCCATCATCCTCGAGCATAAACGCATCATAAGGATTGGCAACGATCAACACATTATAGATGCGTCGCATCATCAAGTTGACGAACGACACATCTTTCAAATAAAATTTATTCCACTCTTGGGGTACATTATTCTCCATTTCCTTTTATTTTACTCATGCAAAGATACTGTTTTTCTGATATTTACTTGCAACTTTCAACATATTTTATTATTTTTGCAGCAATAATGTATTCTAAACCCCTTAAAATGAACAGAATAACTTTTAAAAGATTGATCATCACCTTGCTCGCCTTTCTCTGCCTAACGGCATGTTGGGCTCAGAAAAAACAGCACGGCAAAGCCTCCTACTACTCAAAAAGAGCAACAGGAGCAAGAACTGCAAGCGGACAAAGACTACATCACGACAGCCTGACGTGCGCTCACCGGTACTACCCTTTTGGAACACATCTGAAAGTGACCAACTTGAGGAACAATAAAAGTGTGATAGTAAAGGTCATCGACAGGGGGCCTTTCGGCAGAGGCAGAATTATTGACCTTTCATGGGCTGCCGCTAAAGAGATAGACATGATAGCTCAAGGTGTGGCATCGGTAAAGGTAGAAATAGTAGAAAAACCTGTTCCTTTCCGTCCTGAAGAGGAGAAACTTCCTCAGATTGACTTTGAAGTGGCAGAAACTGACTACACCTTAGAACCTCACTGGAACTCACAATCAGCCAAGACCAAAACTCATCAAGATAAAAATCTGAAAAAAGAGGCACATTCAACAAAGACGAAAGAAACCTCAGCGAAGAAAGATGAGGAGAAAATGCTCAACAAGAAAGAGAGCAGGAAAGACACAGAATCTAAGATCAGCAAGGCTACTGCCGCTCACGAGCACAAGATTCATAGAAACAAATAGCACCAGAAATGGGACGATGAATTAAACGAAAGAGTAAACCCCGAAAGTTAATGTAAAAACTTCCGGGGTTTACAGTTTTAAACGGTGACAAATCTTCAGAGAAGGTCACCTTTTATCCATCTTCTACAAATACGCCTATGCCCTATTTGCGAGTCGGTATATTGAACTCATTGACTTTTGAAATAGACTTGCCTTCATGTATCACAGAGACACAGAAATGCGCCATACCATTCTTCAGTCGGTTATCTGCCTTCACCATCGCTGTATAACGGATGCCTCGTCCAGGAGTGATTTTCTCCACATGGATACTTGGAGAGATAAAGATGTGTTTGTTGCCAGTGGTTTCCACCACGGTAGGAACAACATCGTAAACGGGACTGTTGCCACGATTCATAATCTCGAATATCACCTTGCAGGTCTCGTTCCTATTCAATGTATTATCTTCATTGGAATCTACAAAACGAGCATTCACTATTTCTAATGTGGGAGAATACGACCAGTTGCTCCCCAACTCTTCCATCTTCGAACTTGGCATCACTGTAGTGGGTTGCTGGGCGCTGTAATCACCTACATAATCCTTACCATTAAAATCGTAAAGACGGTCATCGCCACTGTTGGTTGAATCGAATACATCGGAATTATCCTCACTATTGGGCGTACCATAAACAGGCTGATCATAACCTTGCTGACCATAACCAGACAGATCATAACCAGACTGACCAATGGAGTTTTGCTGCTGAGACCGAGCAGTCCTTCTCTCAGCTCTACGGACCTTGTCACGCTGATACTGTTCCACTTGTTGCTGCTGTCTCTGATCGGCCTGACTGCCAATAACAGCACCAACAGCCGCACCTCCAGCCATTCCTATAATAGTACCCATATCAGAACCACGGGGACCTCCACTCAGGCCACCTATAGCAGAACCTAAAATAGAGCCGATAGAACCGCCCATATAGGCGCCACTACCAGTATAAGTGTCACAACTGCTCATCAAGAACAAAGAGCAAAGCGCGAATATTAGAAACTTCTTCATAACCAATTCTTTTAAGAAACTATGCAAAGGTAAGTCTTTTCAAGGAAACCGCAAACAATGTTTCCCTAAAAAAAGATAGGGAAATCCCTAAAAACAAAAAAGCGCTTCCATAAAAATGAAAGCGCTTCTTGATATTGAGAGTTGAATTATTCAGCCTTAGGAGCTTCCTCTGCGGGAGTTGCCTCAACAGCAGCCTCTGCCTGTGGAGCCTCTTCTGCCTTAGCCTTGCGACCAGCACGACGAGTCTTCTTTGCAGCAGCCTTAGGAGTCTTAGCCATGTTCTCATCGAAGTCAACGAGCTCGATGAAAGCAATCTCAGCTGCATCACCCTGACGAGTACCCAACTTGATTACGCGAGTGTAACCACCTGGACGGTTAGCTACCTTCTCTGCTACCTCACCGAAGAGAGCCTTAACAGCATACTTGTTCTGGAGATAACGGAAAACAACACGACGTGAAGTTGTGGTATCGTTCTTTGAACGAGTGATCAGTGGCTCAACGAACTTCTTAAGAGCCTTAGCCTTTGCAAGGGTCGTAGTGATTCTTTTGTGCTCACTCAAGATAAGAGATGTAGCCATGTTAGCCAACATCGCGTTACGATGAGAAGCAGTACGACCTAAATGGTTGAATTTCTTATTGTGTCTCATTTTAATTTTTGTTCTTTTTGGACAAAGGATGCATTACGCATCCTTGTCTAATTTATACTTTGAAATATCAGTTCCAAAAGACAGATTCAGACTCTCGAGCAAATCATCAAGCTCTGAAAGCGATTTCTTACCAAAGTTGCGGAACTTCAAGAGGTCAGTCTTGTTGTACTGTACCAAGTCGCCAAGAGTCTCGACATCAGCTGCCTTCAAGCAGTTGAGGGCACGAACACTAAGGTTCATGTCTACGAGACGAGTCTTAAGCAACTGGCGCATGTGAAGAACTTCCTCATCAAACTCCTGATTGCCTTCCTGATCGGGGCTTTCAAGAGTGATCTTCTCGTCAGAGAAGAGCATGAAATGATAAATCAGAATCTTCGCTGCCTCCTTAAGCGCATCCTTTGGACTAATGGAACCATCGGTAGTAACCTCAAGCACGAGCTTGTCATAGTCGGTCTTTTGCTCAACACGATATGGCTCTACTGCATACTTTACGTTACGGATTGGGGTGTAGATGGAATCGATTGGGAGAACGTTTACGTCAGTGCAGAATTCTCGATTCTCATCAGCAGGAACGTAACCACGTCCCTTGTTAATTGTCAAATCTATCTGCATCGAAGCTTTGGCATCTAAATGACAAATCACCAAATCAGGGTTTAACACTTCAAATCCAGTCAGATACTTGCCTATATCACCAGCCTTGAATTCTGTAGAATTCTCAACGGTGATACTAACTTTCTCATTCTCGAATTCTTCTACTACTTGCTTGAATCGAACTTGTTTGAGATTCAAGATAATGTTGGTAACATCTTCCTTTACACCAGGTACTGAAGAAAACTCATGCTCAACACCAGCTATGCGGATGGTATTTATGGCATAACCCTCCAGAGATGAAAGGAGAATGCGGCGCAAAGCGTTACCAATGGTAACACCAAAGCCAGGCTCCAAAGGACGGAATTCAAACTTTCCGAACTTATCATCAGCCTCCAGCATTACTACTTTTTCAGGTTTTTGAAATGCTAATATCGCCATTAATATAATGATTTATTTAGAGTACAACTCAACGATTAACTGCTCCTTAATGTTCTCAGGGATATCGGCACGCTCTGGCTTGTGCAAGAACTTACCACACTTTGCATTGTCATCCCACTCGATCCATGGATACTTGCTATGATTGAAACCAGCAAGAGCGGCCTCGATGACCTCGAGAGACTTAGACTTCTCACGAACACCTACAACCATACCTGGCTTAACAGCGAAAGAAGGAATGTTTACTACCTTACCATCTACAACGATGTGCTTGTGACCAACCAACTGGCGTGCTGCTGCACGTGTTGGAGCGATACCCAAACGGAATACTACGTTGTCAAGACGGCACTCAAGATTCTGGAGAAGAACCTCACCGGTAATACCCTCAGCCTTTGCTGCCTTATCAAACATATTACGGAACTGACGCTCTAATACACCATAGGTGTACTTAGCTTTCTGCTTCTCTGCCAACATGACACCGTACTCAGACATCTTTCTGCGACGGTTGTTGCCATGCTGTCCAGGAGGGAAGTTTCTCTTGGACAAAACTTTGTCTGCGCCGAAGATTGGCTCACCAAAACGACGCGCAATTTTAGATTTCGGACCTATATATCTAGCCATAATATAAAAAAATGCTATAAAATGTTTGTATCTGATTAATGCTAATACTAATAGCGGGAATTATACGCGGCGACGCTTAGGAGGACGACAACCGTTGTGTGGTAATGGTGTTACATCAACAATCTCTGTAACCTCGATACCTGCACCGTGTACGGCACGGATAGCAGACTCACGACCGTTACCTGGACCCTTAACGTATGCCTTAACCTTGCGAAGACCAAGGTCGAAAGCTACCTTTGCACAATCCTCTGCAGCCATCTGAGCAGCATAAGGAGTGTTCTTCTTAGAACCACGGAAACCCATCTTACCAGCTGAAGACCAAGAAATGATCTGACCCTCATTGTTAGCAAGAGATACAATAATGTTATTGAATGAGCTATGAACGTGAAGCTGACCGATAGCGTCAACGCGTACATTTCTCTTCTTAGATGTTGCTTTTTGCTTTGCCATAATTAATTTCCTCCTTCAGAATTACTTAGTAGCCTTCTTCTTATTAGCAACAGTCTTCTTCTTACCCTTGCGAGTACGAGCATTATTCTTAGTGCTCTGACCGCGAACTGGAAGACCATTACGATGTCTAACTCCACGATAGCAACCAATATCCATCAGTCGCTTAATGTTCAT
>CAVACC010000081.1:0-14961 GCA_963587495.1 Clostridia bacterium
AGATGAAGCTCGTTCGCCACAATCATATTCTTACTGGTCTTCCTGATACTTACGGCCGTGGCCGTATCGTAGGTGACTATCGTCGTGTGGCTCTTTATGGTATTGACTTCCTGATTCAGGAGAAGCAGAACGACCTTGCCAACATGGGTGACCATGAGATGATCGACGAGGTGATTCGTCTTCGTGAGGAGGTTTCTATGCAGATCAAGGCTCTCAAGGGCTTGAAGGAGATGGCTGTCAGCTATGGCTTCGATATCAGCCAGCCTGCTCAGAATGCACGTGAGGCTGTGCAGTGGCTCTACTTCGGTTACCTTGGTGCTGTGAAGACCCAGAATGGTGCTGCCATGTCGGTAGGTCGTATCTCTACCTTCCTTGACATCTATTTCGAGCGCGATTTCCAGGAGGGGACTCTTACCGAGGCTGATGCGCAGGAGTTGATCGACCACTTGGTGATGAAGTTCCGTATGGTGAAGTTCGCCCGTATTCCTTCTTATAACCAGCTCTTCTCCGGTGACCCAGTATGGGCTACACTCGAGGTGGGTGGTATGGGTCAGGATGGCCGTTCTATGGTTACCAAGAACGACTTCCGTTTCCTCCACACATTGGAGAACATGGGTCCTTCTCCAGAGCCTAACCTGACTGTATTGTACAGCGCTCGTTTGCCAAAGGGATTCAAGCACTATGCTTCTTTGATCTCTGTGAAGACAAGTTCTATCCAGTACGAAAATGACGATGTAATGCGCCCTGTATGGGGTGACGATTATAGCATCTGCTGCTGTGTGTCTGCCACACAGACAGGTAAGGAGATGCAGTTCTTCGGTGCCCGTGCCAACTTGGCCAAGTGCTTGACCTACGCCGTTTCTGGTGGCGTTGATTCCAAGACCCGTGAGCAGTGTGGTCCTAAGTATCGTGCCGTAGAGGGTGATGTGCTTACTTACGAAGAGTTCATGCCTCGCTTTATGGACATGATGGACTGGCTGGCTTCTGTTTATGTGAAGACATTGAACCTGATCCACTACATGCACGACAAGTACTTCTACGAGGCGGCAGAGATGGCGCTCATCGATACTGACGTACGTCGTACATTCGCAACAGGTATTGCTGGTTTCAGTCATGTGGTAGACTCTATCTCAGCCATCAAGTATGCCAAGGTGAATATTGTTCGTGATGAGACTGGTTTCCCACTCAGTTTCAAGACCGAGGGCGATTTCCCACGTTATGGTAACGATGATGAGCGTGCCGACGAGATTGCGGTATGGCTCCTGAAGACCTTCATGAACATGATCAAGAAGTATCATACTTATCGTGATTCTGAGCCTACAACCTCTATCCTTACCATCACTTCTAACGTGGTTTACGGTAAGTTTACCAGCAACATGCCTGATGGTCGTCCTGCAGGAGCTCCTTTGGCACCTGGTGCCAACCCATCTTACGGTGCCGAGAAGAACGGTCTGTTGGCTTCGCTCAACTCTGTGGCTAAGTTGCCTTACGAGTATGCTCTCGACGGTATTTCCAATACTCAGACCATCAGTCCTGGCGCTCTCGGTCATAATGACGAGGAGCGTGCGCAGACCTTGGTTGGTGTGATGGATGGTTACTTCAACCAGGGTGCTCATCACCTGAATGTCAACGTGTTTGGCGTAGACAAGTTGATGGATGCTATGGAACATCCAGAGAAGGAAGAGTATCAGAACTTCACAATCCGTGTGAGTGGTTATGCAGTTAAGTTCATCGATCTGACTCGCGAGCAGCAGCTCGACGTGATTGCCCGCCAGGCTCACGAGAAACTCTAATAAGAAGTTTTTTGTAAAAGAGATCATCTATATAGCCCAGGCTCTGAGAGTCTGGGCTTTCTTTTTCTCTGACTACCGAACATGAGGAAGTGCAGGCATTATTTATGCAAGAAGTGGTCATTTGAAATCGTCAGACCACAGATTTAAAGCGCATGCTTATGCTGTATTTTTATGCGATAATAGCCTAAAAATCCTTTTCTAACTGGGAAACAGAATCCGCCCAACTGGAAAAATATTTTTTCCCAACTGGGAAATTATTTTTTCGCAGTTAAGTGGAGTAGGCTTTTGAATATATATGCAAAAGCTTTTGTGCTGTTTTTTCTTGTTTCTCATGTTCGTACTATCGATAGTTGAGTATATGATAAATATCCTAAAAATTATAAAATTGCTGCATAAAAGTTGTATGAATGGAAATAAAGTACTAACTTTGCATAAATAAAAAACTCAACTTTCGCATGTAGCTTAAGTACGGGCTGAAGGCCCAAAAGCTCCTAGCCCAGGGCAGCGCCCTGGGTATAATAGCAATCAGCAAGGCGCCCTGTAAGGGCAAAAGCCTTATGTTTTGCCTGGAGTTTTAAAGCTTTTGCCCTTACAGGGCGACAGGTTTGCGTCCGTAATAACCCAGGGCGTTGCCCTGGGCTAAGAGCTTCTGCCCTTTCAGGGCGTGTGAGCTTGCGAAAGTTCAATAAAAAAAGATATGACAAAAGGTTTCGTACATAGTGTGGAAAGTTTTGGCTCGGTAGACGGTCCAGGCATCAGGTTTTTGATATTCCTGCAGGGGTGTCCTATGCGCTGTCAGTTCTGTCATAACCCTGATTCCTGGAAGACAGGAACAGGTGAGGAGCGTACGGCTGACGAGTTGCTCGATCAGGCTGAGCGCTTTCGTGCATATTGGGGCGACAAAGGCGGCATTACCGTAAGTGGAGGTGAGGCCCTGATGCAGATAGACTTCTTGCTGGAGCTTTTCGAGAAGGCCAAACAGCGAGGCATAGGAACCTGCTTGGACACGTCGGCTCAGCTCTTTACCCGTAAGGCACCTTTCTTCGAGAAGTTTGAGCGTCTGATGGAACTTACCGATACGGTGTTGCTCGATATCAAGCACATAGATGATGAGGAGCATCGCAAACTGACGCGTCATAGTAACGCCAACATTCTGGATTGTGCCCGATATCTGAGTGAGATAGACAAGCCTGTATGGATCAGACATGTGCTCATTCCGGGTATTACTGATAAGGATGAGTATCTGTTCAGGTTGCGCGATTTCCTGTCTACGCTCCATAACATAGAGCGTATAGAGGTGCTTCCTTATCATACATTAGGAGTTTATAAGTACGAGAAATTAGGCATCGATTATCCTCTGAAAGACGTGCAGCCTCCTGCGGCAGAGCGAGTGGCGAATGCCAATGATATTCTGCAACAGGCATTGCAACTGGGCAATGGAGGTTAAATGCAGTTAAAAAGCAGTAAAACAAGAGAAAAAAGCTTTGAGAATTCATTTATTTGTGATATATTTGCAACAAAGAGAACAGAAATGGAGAATGTGAAGCAGGTGAGCATCTTTAAAATATAAATTGTATACAACAACGATGATGGAGAAAAAAAACAAAGAAACTGAATTCAATCAATTTTGGGAGCAGCATCGTAAGCAGCTCATACTGAATGCGCCCAAGGAACTGAGGGATGAGTATGTGGAATCGACCCAGCTCAATTCTCCCTTGGACTGGTTGTGCTTTATTCTGCCCTTAGGTATAGGCATCCTTGTTCAGCCTTACATCAGGCTGGGGAGTGAAATCCTGTCGTGGCTTATCATGGTGGTGATAGTGGTGGCGCTGTTTGCCTTGATGCAGATGGTAAAGCCTTACATCAGCAAGAAGGAGTCTACCGCTCAGGTTGTCGAGCGTATCAAGGAATATTACTATTCGATGTATCTGCAGCAGGGCAGTTTGGAGAACTTCAAGGCATGGCTGGGCTAATCCATCGGCTGTTCTGTCAAAGAACGGAAGGGGGAATCACACCAACATGAAGTCGCTCATGATGTCGTCTGAGATGTAGAGCCCTTTACGGGTAAGCGCCAGATGTCCATCTTTTATTACCATCAGCTGGCGGGCTATGTGCTTGTCAGCTTCTGTCATCAGGGTTCGGTAGAAAGAGTCGCCGAACTCTTTTTTTATATCTTCGAGTGTGATGCCGTCGATAGTGCGCAAAGCTGTTGTTATCAGGTCATTGTATCGTGTTTCCTTGTTCAGGACTTCATTTTCCTGCTCTGTTCTTCCTTCTGTTATGGTCTGGATGTATTGGTGGATGTCGGCGGCATTCCAACTCCTCATCACCTCAGGCTTGCGTCTGTATGAGTGGGCTGCGGCTCCCAGTCCGATGTAGGGTACCTCATGCCAGTAACTGCTGTTGTGGCGTGAGCGGAATCCTGGTTTTGCAAAGTTGCTTATCTCGTAGTGCTCATATCCGGCAGCGGTCATTTTGTCGATAAGCATCTCGTACATTCGCAGGTAGGTATCCTCGTCGGTTTCCTTTATCTTCTCTTGCTGCAGCATGCGGTACAGGGCAGTGCCTTCCTCATACATCAGGCTGTATGCTGACAGGTGCTCGGCGTTCAGCGAGATGGCGTGCTCGATGTCTTGTTGCCATTCCTGTATGGTTTCGTTGGGGAATCCAAACATCAGGTCGATACTGATGTTGCCGATGCCGGCTTCCCGCAGCAGATGTATGGCATTCTCCACCTCTCGGGCATTGTGTCTTCTGTGCAGAAAGCGAAGGCGCTCGTCCGAGAAAGTCTGGGCTCCCATGCTGATACGGTTGACGGGCAACTGGCTGAGAGTATGGCAGAGTGTAGGAGTGATGTCGTCGGGGTTGCACTCCATGGTTACTTCCATGTCTCTAACCAGACAGGAGCCATAATGCTGGCTGATGCCTTCGAAAATTTGCAAGAGTTGCTGACTGGTGAGCTGACTGGGTGTTCCTCCTCCTAAGTAGATGGTTTCTATCTGTGCAGGTTCGCCCAGGGCACGGTCGATGGATCTCATTGCCATTTCCTTGCAGAGAGCGTTCACGTATGCCTCTCTCATCTTCAGGGATGTGGTGCTGTAAAAACCGCAGTAGATGCAGCGGCTCTCGCAGAAGGGAATGTGTATGTAAAGTCCAGCCATTGTTTTCTATATATAATAAGGTGTAAGCCTGTTTTTTTGCTTTAATTTGGTGCAAAATTACTAATATGTTTTAAAAGAAGTGAGTTTTGTGTGCTAAACTTTTTGTTTTTTGGGAAAAATTCACTATCTTAGTAGCCATAAAGCGGAGAAGATACCACTTCGCCCTTTTGACAACTTAATGTATAACCCTTATTAAATCTATAGCGTCATGAGAGTATATCAGACAAATGAGATCAAAAACATCGCATTGTTGGGCAGTGCGGGTAGCGGCAAGACTACACTTGCCGAAAGTATGTTATTCGAAGCAGGCATTATCAAGCGTAGAGGCTCTGTAGAAGCGAAGAATACGGTGAGTGACTACTTCCCAGTTGAGTTGGAATACGGCTATTCGGTATTCCCAACTGTTTTTCATGTAGAATGGAACAACAAGAAGCTTAATATCATAGACTGTCCAGGAAGTGATGACTTCGTGGGTGGTGCTATTACTTCGCTCAATGTTACCGATCAGGCTGTGATTCTTATTAATGGTCAGTATGGTCCTGAGGTAGGTACACAGAATAACTTCCGCTACACAGAGAAGTTGGGCAAGCCTGTCATCTTCCTTATCAATCAGCTTGATTCCGACAAGTGTGACTTCGATAATATCGTGGCTACCATGCATGAAATCTATGGTCCTAAGTGTGTACAGATACAGTATCCTATCGAGACTGGTTCTGGCTTCAATGCTCTCATTGACGTGCTATTGATGAAGAAATATTCCTGGAAGCCAGAGGGTGGTGCTCCTATCATTGAGGAGATTCCTGAAGAGGAGATGGACAAGGCCATGGAGTTGCACAAGGCTCTCGTTGAGGCTGCTGCCGAGAATGATGAGGGCTTGATGGAGAAATTCTTCGAGAGCGAGAGTCTTACCGAAGACGAGTTGCGCGAGGGTATCCGCAAGGGATTGGTAACCCGCAGCATCTTCCCTGTGTTCTGCGTTTGTGCAGGAAAAGATATGGGTGTGCGCCGCTTGATGGAATTCTTGGGCAATGTGGTGCCTTTCGTCAGCGAGATGCCTAAGTTGCACAATACCCGTGGTGAGGAGATTACTCCTGATGCTGCTGGTCCTGAAAGCGTTTACTTCTTCAAGACGGGTATGGAGCCACATATCGGTGAGGTAAGTTACTTTAAGGTAATGAGTGGCACGGTGAAGTCGGGTGATGACCTGACCAATGCCGACCGTGGAAGCAAGGAGCGTATCGGACAGCTGTATGCTTGTGCGGGTGCCAACCGTGTTCCTGTCGACAAACTCGAGGCAGGTGATATCGGTTGTACCGTGAAGTTGAAGGACGTGAAGACTGGCAATACGCTGAATGGCAAGGATACTGAGTGGCGTTTCGACTTCATCAAGTATCCTAACTCCAAGTACTCGCGTGCCGTAAAGGCTGTCAACGCTCAGGATACCGAGAAACTGATGGCTGCTCTCTTGAAAATGCGCCAGGAGGATCCTACATGGGTAGTGGAGCAGAGCAAGGAGTTGCGCCAGGTGATCGTGCATGGTCAGGGCGAGTTCCACTTGCGTACATTGAAGTGGCGCTTGGAGAACAATGAGAAGTTGAATATTGTCTTCGGTGAGCCCCGTATTCCTTATCGTGAGACCATTACCAAGAAGGCCCGTGCAGAATATCGTCATAAGAAGCAGAGTGGTGGCGCCGGACAGTTTGGTGAGGTTCACCTGATAGTGGAGCCTTATGCGGAGGGTATGCCTGATCCTACCTCATTCACCTTCAACGGACAGGAGTTCAAGATGAACATCAAGAGCCGCGAGGAAGTTTCATTGGAGTGGGGCGGTAAGTTGGTATTCCTCAACTCGGTGGTAGGTGGTGCCATTGATGCACGTTTCATGCCTGCTATCCTCAAAGGTATTATGGACTGTATCGAGCATGGTCCTCTGACAGGCAGCTATGCCCGTGATGTGAGAGTTATCGTTTATGATGGTAAGATGCACCCAGTAGACAGCAATGAGTTGTCGTTCATGCTGGCTGCCCGTCATGCCTTCAGCGATGCCTTCAAGCAGGCAGGTCCTAAGATTCTTGAGCCTATCTATGATCTGGAGGTTTATGTTCCTGCCGATTTTATGGGCGATGTGATGAGTGACTTGCAGGGCCGCCGTGCTCTTATCATGGGTATGGACAGCGAGGCTGGTTATCAGAAGCTGAGTGCGAAGATTCCGTTGAAGGAACTTTCCAACTACTCTATCTCTCTGAGCTCGCTCACAGGTGGACGTGCTTCTTTCACTACCAAGTTTGCAAGTTACGAGCTTGTTCCTAATGATATTCAGGGCAAGTTGATTGCTGAGCACGAGGCAGAATTGGCTAAAGAGGCTGAGTAATAGTTAGTGGATAAAATAAATATAAAACAAGATAGAGGACATGCAGATTGTTGCATGTCCTCTTGCTCTTTCTGGCTGAAAGAGCATAAGTATTTACGATAGTCGCTTGAGCTTGTTGAGATAAGTGCTTATTGGTAATTATCTAATATTAGCATTGTTAATAATATTAAATTACGAATAAATAATTAACGGCAATTTGTTAATCGTTTAAGAAATTTGTCTATCTTTGCTGCCATGAAGAAGAAAACAATTTGGACTATTGCCATCATCATGGGCTTTTCGTTCTTGGCTTTGCTTTTCCTTCAACTGAGTTACATTCAGGAGATGGTGAATATGAAGAAAGAACAGTTTGACGAGTCGGTCAACAGAGCCCTGTATCAAGCTTCAAGAAACTTGGAGTTGAACGAGACGTTGCGCTATTTGGAAAAAGACGTCAATGAGACTGAGCGCAGAGCCACTCGGAAAGACTCTGTGGGAACAAGAAGCGGACAGCTTGATGGCACAGTTCAGCATTCACATCAGTATTCGGTGACAGGCAAGGACGGTACCGTCTATTCTTCTTTCGAGTTGAAGACCATAGCCACCAATCCTGCTCAGATGCCGAAGGCCATGATTCTGCGAAGCGACAAGAACTCCTTGCACGAGACACAGAAGTCGTTGCAGGAGATTGTCAAGAACAGATATGTCTACCAGAAGGCGTTGCTCGACGAGGTGGTTTACTCCATCCTCTATTCGGCATCCGACAAGCCTTTGAAGGAACGCATCAACTTCAAGCAGCTCGACCAGGACCTCAAGGCGGAAATGATGAACAATGGTATCAACATTCCTTATCATTTCACGGTGAGCACACAGGATGGACGTGAGGTTTATCGCTGTCCCGACTTTTCTGAAGAAGGTGAGGAATACAGCTATTCGCAAGTACTGTTCCGCAACGATCCTCAGTCCAAGATGGGAGTCGTGAAGGTGCATTTCCCTGACATGAACAGTTATATCTTCTCGAGTGTGCGTTTCATGATACCAAGTATCATCTTTACATTGGTGTTGCTGATCACCTTCATTTTCACCATTGTCGTGATATTCCGACAGAAGCGTTATACGGAGATCAAGAACGACTTCATCAACAATATGACACATGAGTTGAAGACGCCTATAGCCAGCATCAGTCTGGCTGCCCAGATGCTCAATGATTCGTCAGTATCAAAGAGCGAGCAGATGCAGAAACACTTAGGTACGGTCATCAACGACGAGTCTAAGCGACTGCGCTTCCTGGTAGAGAAGGTCTTGCAGATGAGTATGTTCGACCGCAAGAAGGCTGTGTTCAAGAAGAAGGAGCTCGACCTTAACGAGATGGTGGAGAATATCGCCCATTCGTTCTCATTGCGTGTGGAGCATACGGGCGGAAAGGTATATACCGATATTGAGGCGGTGGATTCCTCTATCTATGTGGATGAGGTACATTTCCAAAATGTCATCTTCAATCTGATGGACAATGCCGTGAAGTATCGCAAGCCGGGTGAGGCGCTTGATATCACGATGAAGACGTGGAACGATGACCAGCATCTGTATCTCTCCATCACAGACACCGGTTTGGGTATGAAGAAAGAGAATCTGAAGAAAATTTTTGATAAGTTCTACCGTGTTCATACAGGCAATGTCCATGATGTGAAGGGCTTCGGCCTGGGTCTGGCTTATGTAAAGAAGATAGTAGACCTTCATGATGGCGAGATCAAGGTGGACAGCGAGTATGGCAAGGGAACAACCTTCACCATCAAGCTGCCTGTGATTCATGATTGATAAAATAAACAGAATATTAATATTAAAACTATAAGATTATGGAAGAGACAATTAAGATTTTGCTTTGCGAGGACGATGAGAACTTGGGTATGTTGCTTCGCGAGTATTTATTGGCTAAGGGATATGATACAACTTTGTGCCCCGATGGTGAGGCAGGTTACAGAGAGTTCACCAAGGGCAAGTTTGATATTGCCGTGCTCGACGTGATGATGCCAAAGAAGGACGGCTTCACCTTGGCGCAGGAGATTCGTCAGGCTAATGCCGATATTCCAATCATCTTCTTGACAGCCAAGACTCTGAAGGAAGATATCCTCGAAGGTTTCAAGATTGGTGCCGACGATTATATCACCAAGCCTTTCTCTATGGAAGAGTTGGTGCTCCGTGTTGAGGCTATCCTTCGTCGAGTACGCGGTAAGAAGAACAAAGAGTCAACCTTGTATCACATCGGTAAGTTTACTTTCGATACCCAGAAGCAGTTGCTTTCTGCAGGTGAGAAGCAGACTAAGTTGACCACCAAGGAGAATGAGCTGTTGGCGTTGCTCTGCTCTCATGCCAATGAGATTCTGCAGCGTGACTTTGCCCTGAAGACAATCTGGATAGACGACAACTACTTCAATGCTCGTTCTATGGATGTGTATATCACCAAGTTGCGCAAGCATCTGAAGGATGACCCACAGATTGAGATTATCAACATCCACGGTAAGGGTTATAAGTTGATTACTCCTTCAGAGGAATAAGTGACAGATTTATTTCTCCGTTATCAAGCTAAGGCTTTTGCTTGAGCGAATATACATATCCTGCTGTTCCTGCGACGATGAAAAAGAGTCCGGCGAACAGCAGGATGTTGTTTTTGATGCCAAAGACGAAACTGGCAGCAAGCATGAGTACGCCCAGTACGATAAATGTCATACCCATGGATAAAAGTGCAGGCAAAAGTTGCTTAATCTTGTTTGTTTTCATTATTTCAGTCCTCTTTTTATGATATAATAACCAATGAATTAAATATTTTCTGCAAAAGTACAAAAAATATTTGGTTATTTGAATAAAAAGTAGTAATTTTGCACCGCATTTCGTGGAAGAGGTGTTTTTTAGACACGGAATCTGTGGGTGCACAATTTATTTAATAACATTTTAATTATCAAAAGTAGTATGAATCAATACGAAACCGTTTTCATTTTGACTCCCGTTTTGTCTGATGAACAGATGAAGGAAACGGTCGCTAAGTTCAAGAAGCTGCTCACCGATAACGGTGCTGAGATTTTGAACGAAGAGGCTTGGGGTTTGAAGAAGTTGGCTTACAACATTGAGAAGAAGACATCAGGCTTCTACAACTTGATTGAGTTCAAGGCTGAACCAACTTTGATTAACAAGCTCGAGACCGGCTATCGCCGCGACGAGAAAGTTATTCGTTACATGACTGTTAAACTTGAAAAGTATGCAGCACAGTACGCAGAGAAGCGTCGTGCTAAGCTTGGTAAAAAAGAGGAGGCTTAATCATGGCAGATCAGAAATCAGAAATCCGTTATTTGACCGCTCCTTCTATCGACACAAAGAAGAAGAAGTATTGCCGTTTCAAGAAGAGCGGTATTAAGTATATCGACTATAAGGATCCAGAGTTCTTGAAGAGATTCTTGAACGAGCAGGGTAAGATTCTTCCACGTCGTATCACAGGTACATCTTTGAAGTATCAGCGCCGTGTAGCACAGGCTGTTAAGCGTGCTCGCCAGATCGCTTTGCTTCCTTACGTAACCGATTTGATGAAGTAATTTAAGGAGGAGAAGAAGAATGGAAATTATTTTGAAGCAAGATATTATCGGTCTTGGATACAAGAACGATATCGTAAATGTAAAGAGTGGTTATGGTCGTAACTTCCTTATCCCTACAGGTAAGGCTGTTATCGCTTCTCCATCTGCTAAGAAGCAGTTGGCTGAGGATTTGAAGCAGCAGGCTCACAAGCTCGAGGCTATCAAAGCTGAGGCTGTTAAGAAGGGTGAGGCTCTCAATGACGTAGTTCTTACTATCGCTGCTAAGGTGAGCGCAACAGGCCAGCTCTATGGTTCTGTTAACGCTGCTACTGTAGCTGAGGAACTCGCAAAGAAGGGTATCGAGATTGATCGTAAGATCATCACTATGAAGGATGCCAAGAAGGTTGGTGAGTACGAGGCAACTGTTCACTTCCACAAGGAGGTTGAAGTTAAGGTTCCTGTTATAGTTGTAGCAGAAAATGCTCCTGTTGCTGCTCCTGCAGTAGAGGAGGCTCCTGCTGTTGAGGCTGCTCCTGCTGAGGAGGAGGCTCCTGCAGCTGAGTAATCTTACCGACTTTTTAGTACGATATTTTTTCGCACTGTAAAGCATATTAATATAAAAATCCCATCTGCCCTCAGGCATTTGGGATTTTTTTGTTTTTTCTCTTTTAAGTGTCATTTTTTTATTGTATCTTTGCACCCGATTATTATTCAGCGCTTTGCTGGATATTATCATCGTAACATTTGTAACAAACTAAATAGACAAACAAGAAATGAAAGCATTTGTTTTCCCAGGTCAGGGTTCTCAGTTCGTAGGAATGGGTAAGGACCTTTATGACAACAATTCTTTGGCAAAAGAACTTTTTGATAAGGCCGATGAAATTCTCGGTTTCAAGATTACTGATATTATGTTTGCCGGTACCGACGACCAGTTGAAGGAGACCAAGGTAACTCAGCCTGCCGTGTTCCTTCATTCTGTTATCTCTGCCCTCTGCTTGGGTGATGAGTTCCAGCCAGCTATGGTAGCCGGTCACTCTTTGGGTGAGTTCTCTGCCCTCGTTGCTGCAGGTGCTATGGCTTTCGAGGACGGTTTGAAGTTGGTTGCTGCCCGTGCCAATGCCATGCAGAAAGCCTGCGAGGCTAATCCTGGTACCATGGCTGCTATCATCGGTTTGCCAGACGAGAAGGTAGAGGAGATCTGTGCTGAGGTAAGCACTGAGGGTAATGTGGTAGTTGCTGCCAACTATAACTGCCCTGGTCAGCTTGTTATTTCAGGTAATGTAGACGCTATCAATGCTGCCTGTGAGAAGTTGAAGGCTGCTGGTGCCAAGCGAGCTCTGCCTTTGAAGGTAGGTGGCGCTTTCCACTCTCCATTGATGCAGCCAGCCAAGGACGAGCTTCAGGCTGCTATCGAGAAGACTACTTTCTCGGCTCCTAAGTGTCCTGTTTACCAGAATGTAGATGGCAAGCCTCATACCGATCCTGCTGAGATTCAGCAGAACCTCATTGCTCAGCTTACCAGCTCTGTTCGCTGGACTTCTTCTGTTCAGGCAATGATTGCTGATGGTGCTGATGACTTTACCGAGTGTGGTCCTGGCAAGGCTTTGCAGGGTATGATCGGTCGTATTGATAAGACAGTAGCTTCTCACGGTATAGCTTAATATCTGGTCATAGCCGCGAGATGAAAGAAAAAGTCATTATTTATCAAGTTCTTCCACGTCTGTTCCGCAATGCCAATATCACCCGTAAGGAGAATGGTACGATCGAAGAGAATGGATGTGGAAAACTGAACAACTTCAATGACGCAGTATTAGCCCGTATCCATGATATGGGCTTTACTCATATTTGGTATACGGGAGTTATTCGCCATGCCACACAGACCGATTACTCTTCTTTCGGCATTCCTGTACAGCATGCCGAGGTGGTGAAAGGAAAGGCTGGTTCCCCTTATGCCATTACCGACTATTATGACGTCGATCCAGATCTGGCAGAGAATGTCAGCATGAGAATGACGGAATGGGAGAGTCTTATAGAGCGTACACACAAGGCTGGCATGAAAGTTATCATGGACTTTGTGCCCAATCATGTGGCTCGTGAGTATCATTCCATTCGCAAACCAGCAGGTGTACGAGATCTTGGAGAAGATGATGACAAGAACATGCACTTCTCTACGCGCAATAATTTCTATTATACTTGGGGGGATTTGGACCTGAACGATGTTCGTTGCTCCAAACCCGAGTTCAAGGCTTTCTCTTCCAAAGAAGCCAAGATATACGAACCCTATCATGAGAGTCCGGCCAAGGCAACAGGCAACGACCGCTTTGACAACCGGCCAGGCAGAAACGACTGGTATGAGACAGTGAAGCTCAACTATGGAGTGGATTATTGTGACGCAGGTGGCCGTAGCTATCACTATGAGCCAGTGCCAAGCACTTGGGGTAAGATGACTGACATCTTATTGTTCTGGGCAAGCAAGGGTGTTGACGGATTCCGTTGTGACATGGCAGAGATGGTGCCTTGCGCCTTCTGGTCGTATGCCACCCAGATACTGAAAGCCCGTTATCCGGAAGTGGTTGTCATTGGTGAGGTGTACGATCCCAACCAGTATCGCAACTACGTGAAGGCAGGTTTTGATTACCTCTATGACAAGGTGGGAATGTATGACTGTCTGCGCGCTGTAATCCGTGGAGAACGTCCTGCTGCCAGTATCACCCACGAATGGCAGGTGGTCGACGATATACGAGAGCACATGCTCTATTTCCTGGAAAATCATGACGAGCAGCGTATTGCCAGCGATTACTTCTGTGGTGATGCACGTAAGGCGCTGCCGGCAGCAGCCATGAGTCTTTTCTTCCAGAAGAATCCTTTTATGGTCTATAGCGGACAGGAGTTCGGAGAAAAGGGAATGGACAAAGAGGGATTCAGTGGGGTAGATGGCAGAACGACCATCTTCGACTATTGGTCGCCCTCGACCTTGTCGCATGCCTACGACACGCTCGTTGCCTCGAAGCCAAGAGGCCGCAAGCCTGCCACACCTCATAAGGAATGGTGCACAGCAGAGCAGAAGGATCTTGCCTTGCAGTATCGCAAGATGCTCAGACTTGCCAATGAGGAACGTGCCATCCGTGAGGGAGATACTTTCGACCTCATGTATGTCAATGCCATTTCCGAGCATTTCGACCCTCGTTCTCAGTTCGCCTTTCTCCGTAAGAAGAATGAGGAAGTGCTCTTGGTGGTACTCAACTTCTCGGCAGAGTCATGCCAGTTGGGTGTTACCATTCCGGCTCATGCCTTCGACTTCTTCCATATCACAGAGGAAGAGGTGATGGCAACAGAACTCTGGACAGGTGACAAGAAGAAGGTAGAGCTTAAGAAAGACGGACGTTTCCCAGTGGCTGTTGAGCCTCATGGTGTAAGAATCTATAAATTCAATGTCAAGATGGAAGAGAGTGAGTTTATTTTGAATGAGCATCACAAGGAAGAGTTTCCTCCTGCTCATACGGCAGAGCATCTGCTCAATCAGTTGATGGTTCGTATGTTCTCATGCGAGCGCAGTCGCAATGCTCATATTGAGCGCAAGAAAAGCAAGATGACCTTTGTCGTTGACCACAAACCTTCGCGTCAGGAAGAGAAGGCGATAGAAACCGAGATGAATCGGTTGATAGCGCTTGATATGCCAGTGACCTATGAGTTTGTAGACCGCGACCATATTCCTGCTGATGTGAAGCTCGACCGATTGCCAGAGGATGCCAGCGAGACCTTGCGTCTGGTGCGTATAGGCGATTACGATGTGTGTCCTTGCATAGGTAAGCATGTACGCTCTACGGCACAGATAGGTAAGTTTGTGATGCTTGGTACCAATTGGGACGAGGCTTCTCATTCCTTGCGTATCCGCTTCAAGATTGTACAGTAATCCTGAGTGTGATAAAATACAGGCACTCATTTTATAAAAAAGCAAATAAAAAAGAGGGTGTGTCATAAGTCTGTGACGCACCCTTTTTTATTTTTTCATCTTTCCTCTAACACGAAAAAAGAAAATTTCATTTTTATTTACAACAAAGCCCAAACTTTCACAAGCTCGGGCTTTGCCTTTCCGC
>CAVACC010000082.1:0-14858 GCA_963587495.1 Clostridia bacterium
GGGATATGGTGTAATGGTAACACTACAGATTCTGGTCCTGTCATTCCTGGTTCGAATCCGGGTATCCCAACCAAGAGCATCTTTCTTTTTAGAAAGATGCTTTTTTTGTTTTAGGGAGTTTTGTGGATGAACCATTTCCTGTCTGTTCATCAATATTCTATGTTTTTCCTGTTTTTTGCTTTCTCGTCAATAAAAAAAGCCGAAGTGCTTGGGTTGCACTTCGGCTGTTCTTTCTTATTTGTTTTCGGCATCGATAGCCTTTATTTTCTGCTTTACGAGTTCGAGATCGTCTTTGAGCTTCTGCACCTTTCGGTTCATCTCCTCTACGAGGCTGTTTCCCTTCTTGCTGGCAGCATTGAGGAAGCCAAGGTTGTTCTCGTAGGTGGTAATCTCGGAGCGCAACTGGTCGAAGCGGCGCAAGAGACGTCCGCGCTCATTGTCGAGAGCATCCGAACCCTTTTCTGCCACGTTCTTCAAGTTGTTCTTGAAGTTGTCGAGGTGGCGCTTGGCGTTGCTGATATGCAGGTTCTTGTATATTTTGTCGAGCACATCGTGGTACTGCTTGTAGATGGCATCCTTCTCCTTAAATGGTACATGACCTATCGCCTTGTACTCGTCGATGAGTGACTGTACCTGCTGCTGTACGTTGTCGCCAGCATTCTCGAGCAGGGCATTGAGCTTTGCCACTACCTCTTTTTTCTTCTCTAAGTTGGTGTGCTCTGTGCTGCGTGTACCGGCATTAGCCTTGTTGCGAGCCTCGAAGAACTGGTTGCAGGCATTGATAAACTCCTGCCACAGTTGGTCGCCCAACTTGCGGGGCACAACACCAATCTGCTTCCATTCCTTCTGCAGGTTGATGAGCTTGTCGCCCGTCTTGCGCCATTCGGTACTTGTAGCGAGTTCTTTAGCCTTTTCGATGAGAGCTTTTTTCTTTTCGGTATTGGCAGCATATTCTTCTTTCAGCACCTTGAAGTATTCTGCTTTCTTGGCGAAGAACTCATCGTTGGCAGTGCGGAAGCGCTCAAAGATCTTCACGTTCATCTTCTGTGGAGCGAAACCTATCTTCTTCCATTCGCTCTGCAGCTCGATAACCTCTTTGGTGACTTTCTCCCATTCGGTAGCGAGCTTGTACTGCTGTTGGTTGATGGCTTCTATCTTCTCGCAGAGAGCAGTCTTCTTCTCGAGGTTTTCCTCCTCCTTGGCACGCAACTGCTCGAAGTGCTGCTGATGCTTCTTGTTGATAACCGTGCTGGCAGCCTTGAACCGGCTCCATATCTGCTCGCGCAACTCCTTGGCTACAGGACCTATCTCGCGATATTGTGCGTGGAGTTCCTGCAACTGGTGGAAGGCTGAGATGACATCTTCTTCCTCATCGAGTTTCTCGGCAGCCTCGCAGAGCTTGGTCTTTGCCTCAAGATTCTTCTTGAAGTCGTATTCGCGAGCCTCGTTGTTGAGCTTCAGCAGGTCGTAGAACTGCTCTACGTAGAGCTGATAGCTACGCCAAAGTTCGTTGGCCTTGTCGGCAGGAACGGCCTTTATCTCTTTCCATTCCTGCTGCAGGGTTTTAAATTCCTGATATGATTTGTTGGCCTCGTCGGGCGACGTTGCCATGGCTTTTATCTTTTCGATGATGTCGAGCTTTTTCTGCAGATTGGCCTGTTTCTCTTCCTCTTGTGCGAGGAAAATCTTGGCTCTTTTCTCTTTGATGATCTGCATCTCCGCCTTGAAAACCTCCTCCGCCTCGTCGGGCAGGAGAACATACTTCTCGGGGTCACCGCCACCAGCCAGATACTCTTTCATCTGTGCATCTCTTTCTGCGAGATGCAGTTTGTAGAAAGTAGTCTTCAGCAGGTCGAGCTCGTCTTTCTGAGGAGCTTCGTCGCTGTGCGCTATTTCCTTTACACGGTCGAGTACTTCCTGTTTGGTAGCATAGGTTTTTGTCTCGGCTTCTGAAGTGTTCTCTACTGCAGGTGTCTCAGCCACTGTGGCTTCCACCTGTGGTTCTTCAATGGTACCCTGATTGAGGGTATTTTCTTGAGAGTCCATCATGTCACTTGATTTAGTTTATGATTCGAGTTCCTTGGGGGTGGCTCTGTCGTAGAGTCAGCCCGCCACACAAAATGTTTGTATTATAAGTTGCAAACTTAGTCAAAATAAACGACAAATCCTAATAAAACGGTATATTTTTAATATATTTTGTGTTTTAGAGCAGTCGTTTGTAGCGCAGGAAGCCCCAAGTGAGTCCTGATACGATGAATGAGATGACCAGTGCGAACATAAATCCGTAGGGACTGTTCTCCATTCCGTTGATGAGGTTCATACCGAACAGAGAAGAGATCAGTGTAGGCAACATCATCACGATACTGATGGAGGTCAGCGTACGCATGGTGGTGTTCATGTTGTTGTTGATGATGCTCGAATATGTGTCCATTGTCGATTCCAAGATGTCGGAATAGATATTGGTGGTTTCACGAGCCTGTGTCATCTCGATGTTGACATCCTCAATGAGGTCGGCGTCCAACTCGTCTACCTGCAGTTTGAACTTCAGTTTCGACAGCAGGTTCTCGTTGCCACGGATGGAGGTGATGAAGTAGGTGAGCGAGTCTTGCAGACGGCTCAGTCCTATCAGGCTCTCGTTGTTGACCCCGTGGTCGAGGTTGCGCTTAGCTTTCTCTATGAGCGAGTTGATCTGTTTGAGTCGTTTCAGATACCATACGGCAGACGACAGGAACAGACGGAAGATCATGTCGACGTAGTCGGTGAATCCTTCTCCTCGTTTCTGCTGATAGCTCACGAAGTCGATCATCATATTGGTCTCGTAATAGCACACCGTTATGGTGACATCACGCTTGTGTATGATGCCCAAAGGAACTGTAGTGTAAGGAGTTCGGCTTCTTATCTCCTTGACATAGGGAATACGCAGAATGATGAGCATCCAGCCGTCGTCATATTCGTAGCGGGCACGCTCATCGGTATCGCTGATGTCGGAAAGGAAGTAGTCGGGAATATTGAATTTCTCTTCCAGCAGTTTCTGATCTTCGTCGGTGGGACAAGTTACTTGTATCCAGCAGTTGGGCTGCCACTCATTGATGGCAGTAAGGTTCTTTTCGATGTTCCAGAATGTTCTCATTGTGCTAATCTCCAAAAAAATAATAAACTCTGAGCTATGGAGATTGGCATGAGGCTGCCTGTCGGTGAGGCTTTATCCTATGAATCTCCACGCTTGAAATTGGTTATTTTCCGCGTGATAATCGTCCATTTTTGTTTTGTTTTGATTTGACATGTGCCAAAAGAAATACACTCTATTGGCAAATTCGCGTGCAAAGGTAACTAAAAATATTGAAATTGTAAACGAAATAGCCGAGAAATTTCTTCCTCGGCTATCTTTTTATCATAAATGTAACAAAAGTCAGGTGGAAAAGAGAGAACAGGTCTCCCTCTTCTGTCCTTACTTCTCAGAAATTTCGGTAAGCAACTGCTTCATGAGGTTCCAGAAAGGAGCCACACAGCTAATCTGGCAACGCTCGTTTTGGGTGTGAGGGCTGAGCAGGGTAGGACCGAATGATACCACGTCGAGATGAGGATACTTGCTCAGGATGATAGAGCACTCCAGTCCGGCATGAACAGCCTGAACCTTGCCGTCTACACCATTCTGCTCTTTGTAAACCTTGAGTACATGCTCCAGGATGTCGCTCTCTGGGTTTGGATTCCAGCCGCCATAGCTTCCGCTGAACTCTACCTTCATGCCAGCCATAGAGAAGCAACTCTCCATCATGGTGGCGATGTACTCCTTGTAGCCGTCGTGTGAGGAACGAGCCAGAATCTTGACAGAAGCCTTGCCTTCACCTATGGCGATGATGGCCAGGTTGGAAGATGTCTCTACGATATCGGGCATAGATGGAGCCATGCGCAGTACTCCGTCGTGACAAGCATAGATAGCGTCAATGAGGTTGTCTTGTATCTCCTGAGGAACCTCCATCTTAGGAGTTTCTACGTTCTCAGCAAAGAATTCTATCTTCTCTACATTCTCGATGCCCTTGAACTCGTCCTTCAGTTCATCCTTCCAGTCGGCAATCATGTCGTTCAGAGCCTCTACGTTCTCCTTAGGCAGGGTAAGCACCACCTCAGCCTCGAATGGGATGGCGTTGCGCATGTTGCCGCCCTGCCATGAAGCCAGGCGAGCATCGAGTTCGGCGACAGCCTCGCGTACAAAGCGAACCATGCACTTGTTGGCGTTGGCGCGGCCTTCGTTGATTTCGATACCAGAGTGTCCGCCCTTCAGACCTTTCAGCGTTACCTTTACGGCTGCGTCTTCCTTGTCGGTCTCCACTTCTTTATAGTCGAGTGTGGCAGTGATGTCGATACCGCCGGCGCTTCCTATCACGAACTCGCCCCATGACTCGGTGTCGAGGTTCAGCAGGATGTCGCCATTGAGCTCACCAGCTGGCAATTCGTTGGCACCAAACATACCGGTTTCCTCATCGCGGGTGATAAGTCCTTCTACCGGACCGTGCTGCAGGTCTTTGGCCTCCATCACAGCCATGATGGTAGCTACGCCCAAACCGTCATCGCTGCCCAAAGTGGTGCGGTTGGCACGTACCCAGTCGCCGTCGATAATCGTCTCTATAGGGTCGGTCTCAAAGTTGTGCTTGCTGTCCTTGGCCTTTTGTGGCACCATGTCCATGTGGGCCTGCAGGATAACTCCCTTTCTGTTTTCGAAACCAGGAGTAGCGGGTTTACGCATAACGATGTTGCCTGCTGGATCCTGGAAAGCCTCTACGCCAGCCTTCTTGGCGAAGTCGAGCAAGAAAGCCTGTACTTTTTCAAGATGTCCTGATGGACGTGGCACCTGTGTGAGTGCGTCGAAGTTGCGCCAGATTTCTACTGGCTTAAGATTCTTAATGTCAGCCATAATATGATTATTTAATGAATGTTGTTTGTTTTCTTAGTGAATGCCAGGGCCAACCAGGCGTATATGCCCAGGAGGATGACCAAGAGCGTCTGTACGGAGTGAACGATGAGCACAAAGAAAAGTGCGTCGTCCGACTGTATGCCGTAGAGAATGAGCATTGTCTTCACGGCGAAATGCCATGGACCGGCACCATTCGGCGTGGGCACTATCACGGCTATGCTTCCCACGATAAAGGTGACGAGGCCGCACGTCAGTCCTAAGTGCGAGGTTGCCTCGAAGCACTGGAACGTGAGGAAATAGTGCAGGAAATAGCAAACCCAGATGCCCAGGGTGAAGGCGACAAACAGCGGTACGTTGCTGACACCTTTCAGCGAGATGACGCCTTGCCACAGTCCGCCAAGAGTGGCTTTCACCTTATTATATATAGAGAGCTTCTTGAGCAGCACATGCAACAGGATGAGTACGGCAATGCCACAAATCCCGCATACCAGATAGCCTGTAGCGCTGAACTTGGACAGAATGCTGTCGAGACTCGTTCCTGTAGTATTGAAGAAGTTGAGGAATACCGGAATCTGCATCAGAAAAACCAGTATGGCAATGATCATTACCAAGAGCGAGTCGATGGCTCGTTCGGTGACTACGGTGCCCAACGACTTGGGGAATGACACATTGTCCCATCGCTTCAGTACTCCACACCGTGCGAACTCGCCTATGCGGGGAATGACAAGACTCAGCGCATAGGAAAGATAGATGGAGTTGACGCACACGTTGGAACGAGGATGCTCGTCAACGGGTTCGAGGGTCTGCTTCCATCGCCAGCCACGAAAGAGCTGTGCAAGGATGCCGAAGGGGAACGACAGTAGCATCCAGGTCCAGTTCATCTTGTGGAACAGTACGTGCTCCACCTGTTTGAAATCGAACCCACGATACATCCAGTAAAGAATGGCACCGCCCAAAATGAGCGAGAAAGCCACCTTACATGTATTGTTTACTATCTTTTTTATGTCCATAACTCATGCAAAGGTAATCATTTTATCGGCAAAAGTGTATTATCTCGGATTTTTTTAGCATAAATAAACGATTGAGGGTTTCTTTGTGACTCAACTTTTGCAAATGGCTTGAGTACGGGCTAAGAGCTTTTGGGCCTTCAGCCCGTACTTCAGCCACTTGAGTTCTTTATCCGTTGCTTTGGATAGAGGTGGCGTGTGGTATACAAGGGTAAAAACTTGACCTGAGTCAAAAAAAAGAGTAGAAATTACACTTTATTGTTCGGAATGTTTGCGCACACACAGAAAAGCCGTACCTTTGCAGCGTCAAAAGGATAATAAAGCATTAAGCTCTATATATTCAATAAGTATTAATTCAGTTTAAAGGTAAAAAGATTATGGTATTCATGATGACTTTTGCCGTTGTGGCAGTAATGATTGCCCAGGCAGTGAATGTGGAGAACAAGCTTGACTAAGCACTCCACCTTTTTCTAAAGAACAATTTATTAGAGAGATTATAGAAATGGAAACGGGTTTTGGCTCACGAGAGCTGAAATCCGTTTTTCTATTTTTAGCCGTTTGTCATCTTGTGGCATAATAAATCCGAAAAGGTGTGATCAGTTAGTCTTTTTTCCCCCTTTTGTTTGCAGTTTCATGATATTATCGTAACTTTGCAGGGTCTTCGATAAAAAGATAAGATCAAACAACTCAACTTCCGTACATGTGTCACTAAAACCATTTATTATGATGCGTACTAAATTTATTACATCCTTCATGTTAGCCCTCGTATGCGGCTTGCCAATAACGGCTAAAGTATATACGATTCAATCATTATTGGGAGATTTGGTTGTCAACGTCCATGTGGATAAGTCTATAACATGGGCTGTAGTCAAGGGAAAAACTCAGGTGCTGCAGCCATCAGTTATCTCCTTACAGACTGATAAGCAGACTTTTGGGGTGAATCCCAAAGTGCATAAAGCATCTGTCACCAACTGGAAAAACGATGATAATGGTGGTTATCAGCGACTGCTCCTTTCCTGCAATGGGTACGATGTGGAATTCCGGGCCTTCATGAATGCAGCAGCTTATCGCATCATCCCTAAAAAGATGATCAACAAGGTTATGAATGAAACTTCGGAATATCGCTTCGCTGGCGACTATCAGACTTTTGTTCCCTACGTGAATGATAACCGGGAAGGGGAACGTTGGTGTTATTCCTTCGAGTCTTATTATGACGAGGCTCCACTGTCTGAGATGTATAAGGATTCCCTTGCCATTACCCCTCTTGCTGTTTGCTTACCTGACGGAAAGAAGGCGGTAGTGATGGAAGCTGATGTGGAAAACTATCCTGGCATGTATCTCTTGAAGGGAACGCCTTCCTCTACAGCTTCAGGTGTCTCTTCTTCTGATGCATCTACGGATTATTCGATACATGCAGCCTTTCCTCCATTACCCTTAAAAGAGAAGATAGGAGGCTATGCCCGTCTGAACTTAGTGCCCACTGAGCGGGCTAATTATATTGCAGAAAAAGTAACCAAGTTGCCTTGGCGTATAGTCCTTGTCACGGATGAGGACAAGCAACTGGTGGGTAATGATATTGCCAAAGTGCTCGGCCCTGCGTGCCGTGTCAAGGACACCTCGTGGATAAAGCCAGGAAAAGTAGCTTGGGACTGGTGGAATAATACCAATATCACAGGTGTAGACTTCCGTGCGGGTATCAATACAGCGACTTATAAGTACTTTGTGGATTTCGCCAGGAACAATCATCTGGAATATATCATCATCGACGAAGGCTGGAGTGATCCAGAAGATTTGCTGCTATTCTCAGACAAGATGGATATGGCAGGTATCATCAATTATGCCAAAGAAAACGGAGTGGGAGTGATTCTCTGGTCTTCATGGCGTAATCTCGTACAGCGTGGACATGATAAGATGGAGGCAATCATGAAGCATTACGGCGACATGGGAGTGAAGGGATTCAAGGTGGATTTCTTCGACCGGGATGACCAGAAAGCCATCAATTCCGTTTACGAAATCGCAGCATGTGCAGCAAAGCATCATCTTCTGCTCGACCTGCATGGCATGCGTCCGTTTGGCGTACAGTTCTCTTATCCCAACATCGTGAATTTCGAGGGAGTGAAAGGCTTGGAGAATTCCAAGTGGGAACCTCGTACAGGTGATGGTCCACTGCATGATCAGCCAAGATACGATGTGACGATTCCTTTCCTCCGTGCTCTTCCTGGAGCCTTCGACTATACTCCTGGAGCAATGGTGAATGCCGTCCGCTCGCAGTTCTTTGGCAACAACGACCATCCGATGAGTCAGGGAACGAGAGTTCATCAGATGGCGATGTACACGATTTTTGATGCACCTTTGCAGATGCTGGCAGATAGTCCTACCAAGTATATGCAGAATCAGGAGTGTACCGACTTTATCTCACAGATACCAACAGTTTACGATCAGGTGGTTCCATTGGATGGAAAACTCGGTGAATACGTGGTAGTAGCCAAGAGGAAAGGCAATAAATGGTATATAGCCGCGATGAACAATTGGCAGGCTCGTGATCTTACTGTCGATCTTTCCCGTTTAGTAACACCGAATGACACAACAGGTAAATTGGAAAAAATGAATGGCAAGGCCAATATCTTTGCCGATGGTATCAATGCAGACCGTGAGGCCACAGATTACAAACATACTTATCGACAGGTAACTTCTGACGATAAGCTCCAGATACATCTTGCACCAGGTGGTGGCTGGACTGCTATCGTAGAATAATGTCGTTGAACGGCTTATATAAGCGACAGCACGGCAGGATGGCTGTCGGATAAACCATCGAAACACAGAAATTTACTTTGTGACCATAGGGAAAAGCAGTAATAGCAACAAAATGAAGCTGTTACTGCTTTTTATTATTATATAGGTACTGAAGTCTCGCATGTATGGAAGTTATAGAAGTAAAGGGAAGTTATCACTCCCCCTCTGACTTCCCCATTTGCGAAAGTTGAGTAGAACACTTTTCCTTATAGGTTGGATCTTTTCAACAAGTTTTAGTCTTGTCTTCTCAGTTCTTTGCTGCTGAAAAATCTATTTCCTTATTAGCATGTCAAATACCTTATAGAATCGTTGATAGGAATAGAAAGAGATATTTTTTATATATTTCACCTATATCTTTTTCTTTTCTTTGCGACATATAAGGTAAATAACTAAAGTTTTTTACTAACAACCTAAATTGGATGAATATGAAAAGATTTACTTTAATGTTGGCAGGTGTGCTTTGTGCATCTGCAAGTTTTGCAGCTGATCATTATGTTAGCGTTGATGGTTCTGGTGTAAAAGATGGCTCTTCTTGGGAAAATGCCATTGCCTTTACCGATATGTGTGGTAAAATCAATGAGTATAAGGATGGAGATGTTTTTTATTTTCAGGGAGGAACGTATTATGTTCCAGCTAAAGTGCCTACTGTTTCTAAAGGGTATTCTTTTATAGGAGCTACTACTGGGACACCTACAGTTTTCTCTGGAGATGTAAATGGTGATGGTGTTGCTAATGAAGGTGATGCTCCATCTTTGCTTTTCATAAAATTGGATACAAAAAATGGTGATGATTCTAAGCATTTCGTTCTAAAAAATATCACATTTACCGGGGCATATGTAAATCAGACGAAGACTTCGGCGTTGAGAGTTGATAATAGCGGTTGGGTTGATGTGCAGAATTGTATCTTTGATAAGAATATTTCTGTTTATTCAAAGGATAATAATCATGGTGGACCCGCATGCTTATTAGAGCGTAGTACGGTAAACTTTACTGATTGCAAGTTTACAAATAATGAGTCTAATGGTCGTGGTGGTGCTATTAAATTGACTTCGGATGCTCAAACGAAGGGTTATACTACCTTGAATCGTTGTCTTGTTTCTGGCAATAAGGCAAGTTCTCTTGGTAGTGCTATATTTTTTAATCATGGTCAAGAGTTGAATATTATCAACTCTGTTATTACAAAAAATAATTCTGGTACAGAAGGTGAAATAGGTGCAATCTTCTCGATAGGAGCAGATAACACTTATGCACGCCGAATAACCATTATCAATTCAACTATAGCAGGGAATATAGGTGGTGCACAAGTGTTGGGCAGAAAAGATGCTGCTATTCGTATAGCTAACTCTATAATAGTTGGTGATGGTACGACTCCTGCAATTTCTCTCCAGGAAAAGCCTAAGCAGTTCCTTTCCGCTGGTTATAATATAATAGGTAAATATCAGGTTGGCGATGCCTCTACTACAGCATGGAAAACTTCTGATTTTGTAAGTGAGGACAACACCTTGGAAAGCATCTTTGGCAGCAATGCTGTGACGGCTGGTCCTGTGGCAGTACCTTACGGGGCAACTCAAGAACAGATGGAGGCAATAGCAACTTCATGGAGCCTTGGTAAAGACTTGGACTTGAAACAGGATATCAATGGCACTTCTCGTGGTGATATTGCTGTTCCTGGAGCTGTAGTGGCAGAGCCTTTGAAGGGTAAGTTCGGAATTACGGATGCTAAATATGCAACATATTATCACGACTTCGGTTACATTATGCCAGAAGGAGTAAAGGGTGGCGTAGTGACCGATGCAAAGGTAGAAGGAACTTTGGGCGTTGATTACAAGTATGACTCGGGCAGCATCGTGCCAGCTAAGTCGGCTCTCTTATTAAATGGTGCAAAGAATGACTATGATGTGGCATTGAAATTAGAGGAAACTTCCAAGGATGTCAATCTGCTGAAGGGTACAAGCAAAGAGTCGCTGACAACTTCGGATGAGGCTGGTGCCAAGTTCTATAAGCTTGCCAATGATAAAGACAAAGGCATAGGTTTCTATTGGGGTGCTGATAATGGTGTGGCTTTCATCAATAGTGCCAACAAGGCTTATCTTGCAGTAGCAGGAGAGGCAAGTGCAGCCAAGGGCTTTGCTCTGGATGGTGTGGATACTGGCATCAAAGAGGTGACAGAGGTAGGCAAGATGGCAGGCAAGATATATAATCTGCAAGGTATGCAGCAGAAGGGCTTGCAGAAAGGCATTTGTATCGTGAATGGCAAGAAGTTCGTTGTAAAATAAGTTTTTAGTGATGAAAAGTAATTATATATGCCCTTCCATAAGTATTTGTGAGATGTCGGTAGACAGTATAATCCTGGCAGCCTCTATTGGCTTAAATAATGAGGTGAGTGATGCTGTGCAATTAGCGAAGCCTTTTAACGAACCATTTGATTTTGACGAAGATGAGGAAGATGCCGACTCTGTGCAGTATGTCTGGGGATTGAATTATTAGTTGGAATGTATTTAATAAAAAGAATATTTATGGCAGTTGTGCTCCTTTGGAGTACGACTGCTTTAGTACAGGGGCAGCAGAAACGCTTTACTGTCATGGGTTTGGGTGATTCTATTACGGAAGGGGGAAGTAATTTTTCTTCTTATCTCTATCCGCTATGGGAGCAACTGTACTCGGCTGGTTATGACTTCGATTTCATCGGACCGCGTCAAAGCGAGTGTCGTATCGGCAAGTTGAATCATTGTGGCTTCAGTGGTAAAAACGTAGAGTTTCTTGCTGACAGAATAGACAGTATCTACAGCAAGTATCCTGCTGATTTTGTGTTGCTTCATGCTGGGCACAACCACTTTTCAGAGGAGAACCCCGTCAAAGGAATGATTGCTGCCTATCGTAAGATTATTTCTTCCATCTTGCTCATTAATCCGAATGCGACAATCCTGATGGCACAAGTGGTGGAGAGTGGTAAGTTACCCAAATACTCTTATATTCCCAAGTTGAATAAAGAGATAGCCAAGATGGTGAAGGCTTTGCGCAACGACCATGTTGTATTGGTGGACCAAAGCAAGGGATTCCATTGGTCGACAATGACCATTCAGGACAAAGTGCATCCTAACCGCCTGGGGCGTGAACAGATGGCGAAAGTATGGTTTGCGGCTTTGAGTAGACTTTTGGTCAAGCCTCCTCATGCTTATCAGGTTGAGCGAGTGGTTTATAAGATATTGCCTTCAGGTGACAGTTTGTATGCTCATGTTTTTCGACCTCAAGGGAAGCTGCAGCATTCGGCTGTGGCTTGGTTCTTTGCGGGTGGTTGGAAGTATGGCTCTCCTTTACAGTTCTACAAAGAGTCTGCTTATCTGGCAAGCAAGGGCGTGCTGGCGGTATCTTTTGATTACCGTATATCTTATCTTTATGGTTCTTCATGGCAAGATGCTTTGGAAGATGCCAAGGATGCTGTAAAATGGATGAGGGAAAATGCTCGAACATTAAGTATCGACCCCCATCGTGTGGCTGTGGGTGGAGCTTCTGCGGGAGGATGTATGTCTGCCCTTTTGGGTGGCATAGACCGCATGGGGGCAGACAGCCTTTCTGTTCCTGATTTGCTGTTGCTGGAATATCCAACTTTGGCTTTGCCGATGAAGTCGGTGCGCGAGGGCATGCCTCCGATGCTGCTTTGCATGGGGACGAAAGATGAATTTACGAAGAAGGAGGTAGCAGAACAATATGTTGATGAAGTGCGCCGAAAAGGGAACGAATGTGAGTTCCACCTTTTCGAGGGAAGGCATCATCCTATTTTCTATTATCGTAAACCTTTGACTGATGACTACGACAGGCTGTTGTTGCTGTTGTCGGCTTTTTTGTGTAAACACGGCTATATGTAGTAACTGTAACGTACATCATATAGATGAAACTTGAAAGTAATATTTATTCTAACCCAAACAATAACATAGTTATGAGAACGGTGAAACATTTTCTGTCATTACTTTTATTATTAGTAATCAACATTCATGCCTATGCAAGCGATGATGGTGTTATTCGTATACTCGCCATAGGAAACAGTTTCTCGCAAGATGCCATAGAAAATTATCTACACCAGCTGGCAGATGCCTCCGGGAAGCAAACAATTATTGCCAACATGTTCATTGGTGGCTGTACTCTGGAACGTCATTACAACAATGCCCGGAACAATACGGCTGCGTATTCTTATCGTAAGATAGGGGTTGACGGAATGAAGGTTTCTAAGGAAGGTGTTACCTTAGAGACTGCATTGAAAGACGAAAAGTGGGATTATGTCAGTTTACAGCAAGGCAGTCCTTTGTCTGGTCTGTATAAAACCTATACTCCATATCTTAGTTACCTTATCAGCTATATCAGAAATTTGGCACCTGAAGATGTGAAGTTGGTATGGCATCAGACATGGGCTTATGCAGCCAACTGTACACATTCTGGTTTTGCTAATTACAACAAGGATCAGCTTACCATGTATCATGCCATAGTCGATGCTGCACGACAGTGTGTCACGAATTATGGTTTTGATATTCTTGTACCGGTGGGAACGGCTGTTCAGAATGCCCGTACCACATTTATCGGTGATAGGATGAACCGTGATGGACAGCATCTGAATGTTTATTATGGAAGGTATACGGCTGCCTGCACTTGGTTAGAGGCTGTATTGGGTGTCAACCCTATAGGATGTTCTTTTGTGGCTCCTGATATGAGTGAAAGTCTTAAAATTGCAGCTCAGACTGCAGCTCATGAAGCGTGCAAAACACCAGATGCAGTAACAGACTTGAATTATATCCAGAATACAATAGGTGCTAAAGTCTATTTTGTGAGGCCTGACAATGATTCCAGATTGACAGAAGATGGAGATGGTTCATCATGGGACAAAGCTTTTTCCTTGAGCGGTTTTATGAACCATATAGCCAATGGCAATCCTGGCGATACTTATTATTTTGCAGGAGGTACCTACTATCCTCAGACCACCATTACGCTCGCGGAACCTTGTAAACTTATAGGAGGCTATGATCCCAGTTTGACGGGTGTAAACATTCCAAAGATGGCTTATCCTTCTCTTCATCCCACAGTATTCTCAGGCGATTCCAATCATTCGAATACCTTTGATGCAGGCGATTTGAGTCAAATAATCTCGGTTGATTTTACGGGCTCCCTGGAAAAGGAGAAAGAGTTGTGTATTCAGGGCATCGAGTTCACCAGAGCTTATTGTTCCAACACTGCCAGTAATGCACAGCTCGGTGCATTGTATCTCAAAGATTGTGGAAATGCTGTTGTAAAGAATTGTCGTTTCTATCAAAACAGATCTCTTGGTTATGGTGGTACAGCCTTTCGTGCAGAATATAGCACTTCTCATTTGCTCGAATGTGATTTTACAGAAAATGAGGCTGGAAGCCGTGGAGGTGCCATCCGATTGTCATCCAACAACAGAACAAAGGGATATTGTACGTTTGAGCGTTGCCTGATTGCAAGAAACAGAGTAAAAGAAGGTACAGGAAGTGCCGTTTGTGTACAGCATGCTCAACGTACCGCGATTGTTAATTCCACCATCTATGGCAACACTGCAGCTACTGGCGGAGCTGTTTTTGCCAACGGAAAGAATAATGACTACAAGAATGAGTTGCTTATTATTAGCAGTACACTTGCTGGCAACGAGGGAGATGGACAGTTGCAACTTGCTGGAGTACAGAACTTGAAATTTATCAACTCAATTATTTGTGGCGATAATCTTGCAACTGAAGAAGGTGATGGAAATTTACTTGATGACTATGCTGCGGTTTTTGGTGATGCGACACTAACTAATGGTGTGTTGAAACCATTGGATACGGTCAAGGCAGGAGTGCAGGTAAATGACCTCAATGACAAGGTGAATGAATGGGGATTTGATGCAGCTGATGTTTCTGTAGATCAACTGGGTAACTCTCGTCTGGATAATAGTTTTCCTGGAGCTTTCGTGGCGTTAAGTACTGGTATTCACAATGTGGAAAAGGTGATGGCAGATGTTGTAAAAAGTCCTTTTGCCTATAATGCATTGGGTGTCAGTGTAAGCAAGCGACAGAAAGGCATTTGTATATATCGTGGTAAAAAGTATATGTCTTTTTGTAAATATGGTTGACTCCTAAAGTTTCAATTACATGAAAGAATCA
>CAVACC010000083.1:0-14838 GCA_963587495.1 Clostridia bacterium
AGCAGTTATAAAAATGTTCGTTTTAGAGCTGTCCAGGGGGTTACTTTCCGATGCAGAAGTGCTTGAAGATATTGTTTAGTGTTTCCTGACTACTGATCTGTCCACCAGTGATTTCGCCAAGTTCCTCCAATACGATTTTCAGGTCTTCTGCAATGATGTCGCCACTCATGCCCATATCCATCGATTCCAATACACGGGAGAGGGATTCGTTGGCACGGATGAGGGCTTCGTAGTGGCGGGCACTGGTCACGATGACATCGTTTTCTGATATTTCTGGGATGTCGGCAGCTTCTACCAAGGCTTTCTCCAAGAGGGGGATGTTCTCGCCTGTGCGGGCGCTGATGCTCAGGATGCTAATGCTTGCTGGCGAGGACGAGGGTGAAGAGGCAAGGCTGTTCTTGTCTGCCGACAGGGCAGAATAGTGGAAAGGAAGTGAAGTTGGGTCGAACGAGAGAGCATCGATCTTGTTGAATACCATCAGCAGTTTTTTGCCTTGGTTCTTTTTCTCCATCTCATCAATTTCTGATTCTGCAGGCAGTTCATCGAGGAGCCAGATGATGATGCGGGCCTCTTCCATCTTCTGGAAGGTGCGCTCGATGCCGATGTTCTCCACCACATCGTTGGTCTTGCGGATTCCGGCAGTGTCGATGAAGCGGAAGGTGATGCCGTCGATGAGGGTGGTGTCTTCTATCACGTCACGCGTGGTGCCGTGGATGTCGCTCACGATGGCTTTTTCCTCGTGGAGCAGTCGGTTGAGCAAGGTGCTCTTGCCCACATTGGTTTTGCCCACGATGGCTACAGGGACGCCCTGCTTGATGGCATTTCCCGTCTCGAAAGAGTGGGCGAGGGTATTGATGCGGCGCTCTATCTCTTCGGCAAGAGCTCGAAGGTCGCTGCGGTCGGCAAACTCCAGTTCCTCGTGGTCGCTGAAGTCGAGTTCCAGTTCGAGCAGGGAGGTCATCTTCAGCAGTTTTTCGCGTAGTCGTGTCAGCTCGTTGCTGAAATGTCCCTTCAGTTGGCTCATTGCCATGTGGTGGGTGGCCTTGTTGGTTGAGGCTATCAGGTCGGCCACGGCTTCAGCTTGCGACAGGTCCATCTTGCCGTTCATATAGGCACGACGGGTGTATTCGCCAGGCTCAGCCTGTCGACAGCCTACTTCAATGAGCCGTTGCAAAACCTGTTGAAGAATGTATCTGCTGCCGTGACAGGAAATCTCCGTGGAGTCTTCTCCCGTGTAACTGTGGGGTGCCCTGAATACGCTTACGAGCACGTCGTCGATGGTTTTCCCGTCCTTATCTTTGATTTCGCCATAATGTAGGGTGTTGGCTTTCGCCTCGGTCAGAGGTTTGCCGCTGGCTGATGTGAAAACCTGGTCGGTGAGGGAAATGGCGTTGTTACCGCTGAGTCGGATGATTCCGATGGCACCGCCGGCTGGGGTTGCCAGGGCGCAGATACATTCTTCTGAGTTTGTCATTTATCTATTCTTTTTATATATTTTCTTTTTTTAATTTTTACTTTTTTACCTTTTTACTTTTTTACCTTTAAACTATATTCTCTCGAGCACTACTTTGATGAGGTTGTCGATGGTGCTCTTGTATCCAGTATTGGCGCTGAGGGCACGTCGGTTGGCGATGACCATGCAGCAGGTGAGCGCCTTGTGTCCGAGCAACAGCGACAGTCCGGCAAGAGCCGAGCTCTCCATCTCGAAGTTGTTGACACGCAGGCCGTTATATTCGAACGCCTCAATCTTTGCATTCAACTCAGGATCGGCCAATGGTGCACGCAGTTCTCTGCCCTGTGGACCATAGAATCCGCCACAGGCGATGGTGATTCCTCGCACCATGTCATCGGCGGCAATGCGGTCGAGGAGTTCCGGATTGTTGTCCACGCAGTAGGGATTGCCTATCTGGTCGTTCCATTTCACCTGTCGCTTGAATTCCTTCTCGGTGTCAAGGTCGCAGATTTCATTGCGGCGAGCATAGAAGTTGATGAGTCCGTCGAAGCCGATACTTTTCTGTGAGGCAACGAAGGTTCCGGCAGGGCAGTTGAGCTGCAAGCCTCCGCAGGTGCCTATGCGCACGAGGGTGAGTGTGGTGTGTTCGGGTTTCTCGGTACGTGTCTTGAAGTCGATGTTCTTCAGAGCGTCGAGCTCGTTCACCACGATGTCAATATTGTCGCATCCTATTCCTGTGCTCTGTACGGTGATGCGTTTGCCCTTATAGGTGCCGGTAATGGCACGGAATTCACGGCTTTCCACCTCGCACTCTTTCTCTTCGAAGTGGGATGCTACGAGGTTTACACGGCCAGGGTCGCCAACGAGAATCACCTTGTCGGCGAGCTGTTCAGGACGCAGATGGAGGTGGAAGCAACTTCCGTCCTCATTGATAATCAATTCAGATTCTGCAAAATACTTACTCATAATCTACTTGTTTTTTGGTCGTTAATAACGTTGGATTGTTCACGGTTACTCTGCTTTATGTTATTTAAAGCCCTGGGCAATACATAAAGCTTTTGCCCTTACAGGGCGTTTGGTTGATTGCCATTATACCCAGGGCGTTGCCCTGGGCTAAGAGCTTCTGCCCTTTCAGGGCGTGCTGCTTGTATCCATTGCCCTGGGCTAAGAGCTTCTGCCCCTTCAGGGCGTGCTGCTTGTTTACTTTGCAAAACTTCAGTCAAGTTTACTTGAATATTTTGCTGAGGTGCAGTTTATCTTATGCAAAGATAGATAAAATCTTTTTTAATTCAAAAGCCTTTGTGCTTTTTTATATTGAAAGTTTCTTAAATAAAGGAAATAAGTGCCATTTTTAATATTATTTAGAGGGTGATATTCGTTTTTTTCTCCCTAAATGTTTACTTTTGCGTTCGATTTTGCGTGGCAAGGGCTTTCTGCAGTACCTGCCGGCGTAAGGAAATAGGTAAACCGACTAATAGAATATACAACAAAAACAGAATAGTATTATGGCAGAATCTATTGACATCCGCGAGCTTAACATCCGGATAGAACAACAAAGCCAGTTTGTCACCAACCTGGTGATGGGCATGAACAAAGTGATTGTAGGACAGAAACATCTTGTAGACTGTCTCCTAATAGGTCTTCTGAGCGATGGACATATCCTGCTCGAAGGCGTACCTGGTCTGGCAAAGACCTTGGCCATCAAGACCCTCTCTCAGCTTATCAGCGCTGACTTCAGCCGCATTCAGTTTACTCCCGACCTCTTGCCTGCCGACGTGGTGGGTACACAGATCTATTCGCAGAAGGACGAGACCTTCCATGTGAAGAAGGGTCCTGTGTTTGCCAACTTCGTATTGGCAGATGAGATCAACCGTGCTCCTGCCAAGGTGCAGAGTGCGCTGCTCGAGGCGATGCAGGAGCATCAGGTCACCATCGGCGACCAGACCTTCCGTCTGCCCAGTCCGTTCCTCGTAATGGCTACGCAGAACCCAATAGAGCAGGAGGGAACCTATCAGTTGCCCGAGGCACAGGTGGACCGTTTCCTGCTCAAGGTCATCATCGACTATCCTACACTCGAGGAGGAAAAGCTCATCATCCGTGAGAACATCGCCGGAGGTCTGCCGGAGGTTCATCCCGTCACCACAGCCGACGAGATACTGAAGGCTCGCCAGATAGTGGGCGAGGTGTACATCGACGAGAAGATAGAGCAGTACATTGCCGACATCGTCTTCGCCACCCGTTATCCCGAGCGTTATGGTCTGTCCGACATCAAGGACATGATTACCTTTGGCGGCAGTCCACGTGCCAGCATCTCTCTTGCCAAGGCAGCCAGGGCTTATGCTTTCATCAAGCACCGCGGCTATGTGATTCCTGAGGATGTACGTGCCGTGGCTCACGACGTGCTCCGCCATCGTGTGGGACTCTCCTACGAGGCAGAGGCTTCCAATGTGACCAGCGAGGAAATCGTGAGCCGCATTATTAATAAGGTGGAAGTACCTTGATTTTGAGGAATAAGTAATAAATGGACACACAAGATATCTTAAAGAAAGTACGCAAGATCGAGATCAAGACTCGCGGTCTTAGCCAGAATGTCTTTGCAGGCCAGTATCATTCGGCTTTCAAGGGCAGGGGTATGGCCTTCGCCGAGGTGAGGGAGTACCAGTATGGCGACGACGTGAGAGACATCGACTGGAATGTGACCGCCCGTTTCCATCGTCCCTTTGTCAAGGTGTTCGAGGAGGAGCGCGAGCTTACCGTGATGCTGTTGGTCGACGTGAGTGGCTCGCTCGACTTCGGCACCATCCGTCAGATGAAGCGCGACATGGCTACCGAGATTGCAGCCACCCTGGCCTTCAGTGCCATTCAGAACAACGATAAGATAGGTGTCATCTTCTTCTCCGACCGAATAGAGAAATACATCCCGCCCAAGAAGGGACGCAAGCACATTCTCTACATCATCCGCGAGATGCTCGATTTTCATCCTCAGAGCCAGCGCACCGACATCGGTGTGGCTTTGGAGTACTTCACACGGGTGATGAAGCGCCATTGCACAGCCTTCGTCATCAGCGACTTCTTCGACGACAAGGATTTCCAGCATCCCCTTCAGATTGCCAATCAGAAGCACGATGTGGCTGCCATTCAGGTGTACGACCCACGTGCCAAGGCGTTGCCCGACATCGGACTCCTCAAGGTGTGCGATGCTGAGACAGGACACGAGATGTATATTGACACCAGTTCCAAGAAACTGCGTCAGGCGCATACGCGCCACTGGATGATGCGCGAGCAGCAGTTGCGCGAAACCTTTGCCAAGAGCAAGGTCGACTGGACGGCTGTCGCCACCAACGAAGACTTCTCACGGGCTCTCCTCAACCTGTTCATGCAGCGAGGCTGAAAGCAGTGAAGAAGAAAAATAGGGAAAAAGAAAAATGACGAAACAGAAGAATATTATCATCATGATGCTTGCCTTCCTGATGCTGTTGCCTGTCAGGTCGGCAGCTCAGGAGGTGGTGCAGAAGCTCGACTCTCTGCAGATCCTGATAGGCGAGCAGACGAAGCTTCATCTCAAAGTCACTGCCGCCAAAGGTGCCAAGGTGGTGCTGCCTTCGTTCAAGCCGTCACAGATGCTCACCCCAGGCATCGAGGTGGTGGAACAGAGCGATGCAGACACCGCTGAGCTCGGAGGCGGCAGGGTACAGATAAGCCGCGACTATACGCTCACCTCTTTCGATGAGAGGGTCTATGCTGTTCCTGCCATTCAGGTCAAGGTCAACGGCAAGACCTGTCAGGGCAACCAGTTGGCGCTCAAGGTGCTCACGGTGCCTGTAGATACGGTTCATCCCAACCAGTTCTATCCCCCCAAGGACGTACAGGACAATCCCTTCCTATGGAGCGAGTGGAGTCCCCTGTTCTGGCTCAGTATTCTGGTACTCGTACTCTTCGGTGTCATGCTGTGGCTCTGGCAGCGCCTCCGTCAGAACAAGCCTATCGTGATTCGTATGCGCATCGTGAAGCGTGTGCCTGCCCACGAGAAGGCGCTCAGCGAGATCAATGTCATCAAGCAGCAGCACACCGAGTCGCAGGAAACTCAGAAGGAATACTACACCCGCCTCACCACCACGCTGCGCGAGTACATAGAGCAGCGCTTTGGCTTCCGTGCCATGGAGATGACCAGCGGCGAGATCATAGAGCATCTGCAGTCGGCTGGCGACCAAAAGATGATTGACGAGTTGAAACAGCTCTTCCGTACTGCCGACCTCGTGAAGTTTGCCAAGTACGAGACCTTCCTTGGCGAGAACGACGCCAATCTGGTCAACGCCATCAACTTCATCGACCGGACGAAGACCAACGAGCAGACCGTCGAGGAGAAGGTAGCTCCCGAGCTTACCGATCAGGATCGCAAGACGCGCAGTCAGCGCAAGCTCATCAAGGCTTTGCTCTGGGGTGGAGCCATCGTCATGGCAGCCATCACCGCCTACGTGATCTATGGCGCCTGCATGCTGCTGATGTAGGAGTATAGAATAAAAAAGAATAATATTATAAAAACATGGAATTTGCAAGTAAAGCATATTTTCTGTTGCTCCTGTTGTTGATACCTTATTTATTATGGTATTTCCTTTACAGGAAGAAGAACGAGCCTACCATGAGGCTGAGCGACACCCGGCAGTTTGCCTATGCTCCCAAGAGCCTGCGCCAGCGCCTTGTCCATCTGCCCATGATGCTCAGATGTCTGTGCTTCGTGCTCATCGTCTGTGCGATGGCTCGTCCGCAGACCCACAACTCCTGGGACAACAAGACGGTAGAGGGCATCGACATCATGATGGCGATGGACGTCTCTACCTCTATGTTGGCAGAAGACTTGAAACCCAATCGTATGGAGGCTGCCAAGGATGTGGCTCACGAGTTTATCTCGGGCCGTCCCAACGACAACATCGGTCTTACCATCTTTGCCGGTGAGGCCTTCACCCAGTGTCCTATGACCACCGATCACGCCAGTCTGTTGCGACTGCTGCAGGACACCCGTACCGACATTACTGCCCGTGGACTCATCGACGACGGAACGGCGGTGGGTATGGGTCTCGCCAATGCTGTCAGCCGACTGAAGGACTCCAAGTCCAAGAGCAAGGTGGTCATCCTCCTGACCGACGGCAGCAACAACACCGGTGACATTTCGCCTATGACGGCAGCCGAGATAGCCAAGAGCTTTGGCATCAGAGTCTACACCATTGGCGTGGGAACCAACAAGGTGGCTCCTTACCCTATGCCCACAGCGGCTGGCGTTCAGTACGTCAACATGCCTGTGGAGATTGACACCGAGACACTCAGGGACATTGCCCGTACCACTGATGGCAACTTCTATCGCGCCACCAACAACGCCGAGCTGAAGCGCATCTACCATGACATCGACAAGTTGGAGAAGACGAAGATGAATGTCACCCATTTCGCCAAGCGCTACGAGGCTTATCAGCCTTTTGCCCTGGCAGCCCTGTTGGTACTGCTCGTAGAGATATTGCTTCGCATCACCTGGCTCAGAAGAATCCCATAGGGAAGAGACGAGCCGAAGTTCAATTAATATCAAATGAATATGCTAAGATTTGAAGATCCAATATATTTGTGGCTGCTGTGGATGTTGCCGGTACTCGTACTGGTGAGGTTCATAGGATGGCGAAGGAGAAGGGCCAAGCTCCGAAAGTTTGGCGACCCTGAGCTGTTGAAAGCCCTTATGCCCAATGTGTCATCTTATCGCCCCACGGTGAAGTTCGGCTTGCTGCTTGCAGCCTTGGCCCTGCTCATCCTCATGGTGGCACGTCCACAGATGGGCAGCAAGATTTCTCACGACAAGCGCCAGGGCATAGAGACCATCATCTGTCTCGACATCTCCAACTCGATGTTGGCAGAGGATGTGGCGCCTTCGCGACTCGACAAGAGCAAGATGCTGGTGGAGAACCTGGTCGACAAGTTCACCAACGACAAGATAGGTCTCATCGTCTTTGCCGGCGATGCCTTCGTGCAGTTGCCTATCACCAGCGACTACGTGTCTGCCAAGATGTTCCTGCAGAACACCACGCCGTCACTCATCCAGACCCAGGGCACCAACTTTGCTGCAGCCATCGACCTGGCTACCAAGAGCTTCACCCAGCAAGACCATGTGGGACGCGCCATCATCGTCATTACCGATGGCGAGAACCATGAGCCGGGAGCCGAGGATGCTGTCAAGGCAGCCAAGAATAAAGGCATCAATGTCTTCATTCTTGGAATAGGAAGCACCAAGGGAGCCCCCATTCCTATGGGCGACGGCTCTTATCTCAAAGACCGTGAGGGCAACACCGTGATGACTGCCCTCAACGAGCAGATGTGCCGACAGCTGGCTCAGGCTGGCAGCGGACAGTATATTCACGTCGATAACACCAGCGATGCGGAGCAGGCACTCAACGACGACCTCTCCAAGTTGCAGAAGGGCGAGACCGACACCGTCATCTATAGCGAGTACGACGAGCAGTTCCAGGCTGTAGGCATCCTGGTCATCCTCCTTCTCATCCTCGACATTTGTATGCTTGAGGTGAAGAACCCGCTTCTCCGTAACGTGAAGTTCTTTACACATTAAATATTAATCGAAATGTATCTAACTTATCATATCATACCGACCCTGCGACTGCGCAGGCTGTGCTTGCTGTTGGGGCTGCTCCTCATCAGTACAACTGCAGCCCTGGCACAGAACGACCGCACCTTCATCCGTCAGGGCAACCGCCAGTACAAGGCACGCAAGTGGACGGCTGCCGAGGTGCAGTATCGCAAGGCGATAGCCCGCAATGCCAACAATCCACAGGCGGTCTACAACTTGGGTTGTGCGCTCATGATGCAGCAGAAAGACTCGCTCGCCATGCAGCAGTTTGCCAAGTCTGCCGACATGCAGACCACCAACAAGATACGCCGTGCCAAGAGTTTCCACAACATGGGCGTCATCATGCAGAACCATCAGGAGTTTGCCAAGGCGATAGAGTGCTACAAGATGGCGCTGCGCAACAATCCTCAGGACAATGAGACCCGCTACAACCTGGCGCTCTGCAAGCATCAGCTGAAGAATCAGAAGAATCAGCAGAACCAAAACAAGAACAAGAGCGGCAACGACAAGAACAGCAAGGACAAGAACAAGCAGAACAAAGATCAGAATAAGGATCAGAACAAGAATAAGGATCAGAACAAGAACAAGGATCAGAACAAGAATCAGGACAAGCAGAACAATAATAAAAACAAGGATAAGAACAACCAGTCACAGAAGCCCGAGCAGGACAAGATGAGCCGTGACAATGCCGAGCAGTTGCTCAATGCAGCCGTGCAGCAGGAGAAGGCCACCAAGCAGAAAATGCAGAAGGCGATGAGTCAGCCACGACGCAGGCAGTACGACAAGAACTGGTAAAACATAAGCAAACATCATTTCATTATGAAGCAAATAGAATGGTACACATTGATGATACTCGTGATGCTGGGCCTGGCAGAGGAAGCCAAGGCGCAGCATGTTGCGGTATCTGCACCAACACATGTTGCTGCTGGCGAGAACTTCAGAGTAGCCTATACGGTCAACGCCCGTGAAGTGGAGGAGTTCCGTATGGGCAATGTGCCCGATGGACTGGAGGTGATAGCCGGACCCTACACCTCTTCGCAGTCGAGCTATCAGGTGGTCAACGGCCACACCAGCTCTTCTTCGTCTTTCACCATCACCTACACGCTCTATGCAGGCAAGGCTGGTACTTACACCATCGGTACCTCGCATGCACTGGTTTATGGCAAGAAGCTCGCTGCCCATCCTGTCAAGATCACCGTCTCGGGCCATGCCCACAACACAGGTGGAGCACCCAGGATGCACAACGATGATGCCGATGAGCCTCGCATGCGTCAGGCGGGTTCTGCCATCTCGGGCAACGACCTCTTCATCAAGGTCACTGCCAACAAGAAGCGCGTGCACGAACAGGAGCCTGTGCTCCTTACTTATAAGGTCTATACCCAGGTCGACCTTACCCAGCTCGACGGCAAGATGCCCGACCTGAAGGGTTTCCACTCTCAGGAGGTGCCACAGCCACAGCAGAAAGTACTGCACAACGAGGTCATCAACGGCCGCCCTTACCGTTGTGTCACCTGGAGTCAGTACGTCATGTATCCTCAGATGACGGGCAAACTCGAGATTCCTTCCATCACCTTCAAGGGTATTGTGGTTCAGCAAAACCGCAATGTCGACCCCATCGAGGCTTTCTTCAATGGCGGTTCGGGTTATGTGGAGGTGCGCAAGGAAATCAAGGCGCCTGGCATTACCATTCAGGTAGACCCGCTGCCAGCACGTCCTGCCAACTTCTCGGGTGGAGTGGGCCGCTTCAATATCTCTGCCACGCTCGACAAGAATGAGGTGAAGGCTGGCGACCCCATCAACATCCGTGTGGTAGTGGGAGGCATCGGAAACCTGAAACTCCTCAAGCAGCCTGTGCTCAACCTGCCGAAAGACTTCGACCAGTATGACGCCAAGATCACCGACAAGACCAAACTCACCCAGAACGGTGTGGAAGGCAACATGATTTACGACTTCCTCGCTGTTCCGCGCAACCAGGGCAAGTACACCATTCCCTCGGTAGAGTTCACCTACTACGATACCAAGACCAATGCCTACCGCACCATCAAGACCCAGCCCTTCACCCTCACCGTGGATCAGGGCGACGGCACAGGCGGTTCGTCGTCAGCCAACTACAGCAATGCCGACAAGGACATTCATGCCCTGAAGTTGGGCAAGAGCAAGCTTCGCGACATCGACGATATGTTCTATGGCAGTTTTGGTTATTGGACGAGTCTGATGGTGCCTCTCATCGCCTTCATCGGTCTGCTCATCGCTTTCCGTCGCCGTGCCATCGAGAATGCCGACATCGTGAAGATGCGTTCCAACAAGGCCAACAAGATAGCCACCAAGCGACTCAAGAAGGCACGCTCCCTGATGATGGCCCGCAGGCAGGGCGAGTTCTACGACGAGGTGCTCAGAGCCTTGTGGGGCTACGTCAGCTATAAGCTCAATATGCCAGTCGAACAGCTCTCGCGCGAGAATATTCAGGAGAAGCTGTTGGCTCACTCCGTGGATGCCGACACCATAGAGAAGTTTACCCAGGCTCTCGACGAGTGTGAGTTTGAGCGCTATGCTCCTGGCGACCCTGCCGGCAATATGAACAAGACTTTCGATTCAGCCATGACTGCTATTATGGAAATAGAGAATGCCATCAAGGCTGCCCGCAAGCAGGGCAAGAAGACTTCTGCCCGTCAGGGCGACTATACCTTCGGTGTGGTGCTGCTGCTCATCTTCATGGGCTTCAGCCTCTCTGCCTCTGCTGTCACCAAGCAGAACGCCGACACCGAGTACACCAAGGGCAACTATCAGCAGGCCATCAAGGACTATGAGGACCTGCTCAAGAACGGTGTTTCGCCCGAGGTCTACTACAACCTCGGCAATGCCTATTATCGCACCGACAACATCACCAAGGCTGTCCTGGCTTACGAACGTGCCCATCTGCTGTCGCCCGGCGACGAGGACATCAACTTCAACCTGCAGTTTGCTCGCAGCAAGACCATCGACAAGATCACTCCTGTCAGCGAGATGTTCTTCGTCACCTGGTACAAGGCGCTGGTCAACTTCACCAGTGTCGACAACTGGGCCAAGACGGGCATCCTGTCCATCATCCTTGCCTTGGTATTGGTGCTGGTCTATCTCTTCGCGCCCCAGTTGCTGTTGCGCAAGGTCGGATTCTTCGGCGGCATTCTCTTCTTTGTCGTCTTCCTCTTGAGTTCGCTCTTTGCCTATCAGCAGAAACAGATACTCGTCAACCGCACGGGTGCCATCATCGTGGCTCCTACGGTCAATGTCAAGAAGACTCCTTCCCGACAGAGCGCCGACCAGTTCGTCATTCATGAGGGAACGCGTGTCGACATCACCGACCGCTCTATGGACGGCTGGCGTGGCATCCACCTGGCAGATGGAAGAGATGGATGGATAGAAACCAAACAACTGGAGGAAATATGATGTTTGTCTCATGTCTTCTCACCGATCTCGAGGTGCTCCACTTCTTCAATGGAAGCGACAATCTGTTCATCGACCAGTTAGCGCTCGTCCTTACGTCGGGGCTCACCTGGATACCGCTTTATCTCACCCTCTTCTACATCATTGTGCGCAACAATGAGACGATGGCGCAGATTGGTCTGGCGGTAATGGGAGCACTCGTCTGTGTGGCTCTTTCCGAGGGTATCACCGATGGCGTGGTAAAACCCTTGGTGGAACGATGGCGCCCCAACAACGACCCCATCCTGAAATACTCCATTCAGGTGGTGGGCAACCTTCGTGGCAGTGGCTACAGCTTCTTCTCGGCTCATGCAGCCAACACCATGTCGATAGCGATGTTCTTCTCGCTCCTCATGAGGGGCAAACGCCTCGCCATCGCCCTCTTCTCATGGTCGCTGCTCAACTGCTGGACGCGCCTGTATCTCGGCATGCACTATCCCTCCGACATCCTCTGCGGACTCCTCGTGGGTGCTGCCATCGGTGTCGTGGGCTACATAGGTTATCTGAAACTGTATTACAAGGTGTCACCCCACATCACATATATCTCCGACCAGTACACCCCCACGGGTTACGACCACGACGATATCGACAAGATACTCTGCATCCTGGCTTTCACCCTGGTCTATGCCTTCTTGCGGGCGATAGTCATGGCTGGAGGAGTGTAACATTAAAATTCAATCATAATGGATACAAAACATATAAAAATTACCGATTACAATTACCCCCTTCCTGATGAGCGCATTGCCAAGTTCCCCTTGGCGCAGCGCGACCACTCCAAACTCCTTCTCTACCGTCATGGTGAGGTAGGCGAGGATGTGTTCTACCATTTGCCTGAGTATCTGCCCAAGGGCGGACTGATGGTTTACAATAATACCAAGGTGATTCAGGCGCGTCTGCATTTCCGCAAGGAGACGGGTGCCCTGATAGAGGTCTTCCTCATGGAGCCTGCCGATCCTACCGACTATGAGCTCATGTTTCAGACGACTGGACATTGCTCATGGCTCTGCATGATAGGCAACCTGAAGAAGTGGAAGGAGGGCAGTCTGAAGCGAGATTTCGAGATCAAGGGTCATCAGCTTACACTCTCTGCCACCATGCGTCGTGACGAGACCTTAGGCTCTGAGGCTGCCTCTATGGTGGCAAAGGGCGGTGGTACCAACTACTGGGTCGACTTCGACTGGGACAACACGCAGGTCTCCTTTGCTGAGATTCTTGAGACCGTGGGTGAGTTGCCTATTCCTCCTTATCTCAACCGTGCCACCGAGGAGAGCGACAAGACTACCTATCAGACGGTTTATTCGAAGATAAAGGGCAGTGTGGCTGCTCCTACTGCCGGACTTCATTTCACCGACGCCGTGTTGCAGGACATCGACCGCCATGGCATTGAGCGCGAGGAGGTTACCCTTCATGTGGGAGCCGGTACCTTCAAGCCTGTGAAGAGTCTTGAGATAGAGGGCCACCGCATGCACACCGAGTATATCGTGGTGCACCGTCATACGTTGGAGAAACTCCTGCAGCACCAATGCGAGGTGATTGCTGTGGGTACTACGAGTGTGCGAACCATCGAGAGTCTGTACTATATGGGCGTTCATCTGCTCTCTCATCCCGAGGCGACAGAAGACGATCTGCACGTCAACCAGTGGGATCCTTACGAGTTGTCGGCAGATGGCGGTTTGGTGAATGCCATTCAGCCTTCTCAGGCGATACAGGCCATCATCGACTATCTCGACCGCAATGGTCTGGAGGCTTTGCACACCAGCACGCAGATCATCATTGCCCCCGGCTATCAGTACAAGATAGTGAAGATGCTTATCACCAATTTCCATCAGCCTCAGAGCACTCTTCTCCTCCTCGTCAGTGCCTTCCTCCATGGCGACTGGAAGAAAGTGTACGACTATGCTCTGGCTCACGATTTCCGTTTCCTGAGCTATGGTGATTCTTCGTTGTTGATTCCGTAATTCATTGCGTGGGTAATGGGTAATGACTGAAGTTTACTAAAGGAGATTTCTCTGAGCGAAACAGGGGAGTCGTGGGAGCGAATGTGACGATTGCCGCATTCGCTCCCATGTTTTTTACATTCGCTCCCACGAATCTCTGTTTCGCTCCCATGAACGTCAGATTCGCTCTGGCAGAATCGTCTGTAATCCTTTAACAGAGTGGGCTCTCTGCTTCTTCTCTTCTGAGGTTTCTCAGTTTCTCTCTTCTGAGAATGAGGTAATCTCAGCTTCTTCCTCTGCCATTCCTCATTGGGCAGTGAAAGCACCTGTTCTATTTCTGCATCTTTGGTCATATGTTTGTTGTTTATTCAAGTTTCGCAAGCTTTGCCCCTCACGCCCTGAAGGGGCAGAAGCTCTTAGCCCAGGGCAGCGCCCTGGGTTATTACGGGTGAAAGCCTATCGCCCTGTAAGGGCAAAAGCTTTAAAACTCCAGGCAAATTACAATGCTTTTGCCCTTACAGGGCGCCTTGTTGACTGCCAATATACCCAGGGCGATGCCCTGGGCTAAGAGCTTTTGGGCCTTCAGCCCGTACTTAAACCACTTGCGAAAGTTCAGTTGTTTAGATTTCGATTGCAAAGTTCGGCATTTTTTTTTGAATACTCGGTGCACCTCTATAACGTGCACTATTGTTAAATTCGTTAAGAAAATAAAAGGTTTTTATACACATTGGGAGGTATTTTGCCATTCTGCCGTTTTGCCACCCAATTGGAACAATTCTTATAAATGTGGGCAAAAATGCGGGCAAAACCCATCCGTTCCCCCTTATTATCAATACTTTATCTCACTTTTCTCGCGTTGTTTATATATAAATGTTGAAATGAATCGGCACGGCAGCAGTTTTGGTAGTAATAACTGTTCAAAAAGGGTAGGAAATTCTGTTTTTTCGCATTTTTGTAAAAGATGGATTTTAGCCTAAAAAGGTGTGGTGCCCATTTTTGCCCACCCCCGATTTTGCCCGCAAAAAAAGCCTGTTTTTTGTCTCCGTTCCGAGGTTTTGGGCATGTTGCCCACATGTTTTTTCGTTTTCTTTTACATCGTTTTTGTGTTTTTCTTCATGAATTTTGCATATTTTCCCCATTTTTTGTCAGATTTTCTGCTTGCGCCAAACGCATATTGGCAGATTTCGGGAGTAATTTGCTGTGTTTTCTTATAATCATCCCATGCAAATTTCGCAGATTTTTCGACCTATATGATTGATATTATCCCGCATGCCCTCCAGGGCGTGCTGCTGTGGGACTTTTGGGCCTTCGCCTGTACTTGAAACCTGCTAACTTTAAAAGAATTATCCAGAAAAAGAGAGAAAAAT
>CAVACC010000084.1:0-14454 GCA_963587495.1 Clostridia bacterium
AAGGTAACATGGATGGTCGCGCATATACAAAGGTTATCAAGATGGTTAAGAGCCCAAAGACAGGTGCATATTGCTTCGATGAGAAGATGGTACCTAACGAGGCTGTTAAGGATTTCTTCAAAGCCTAATCATTTTTAGGATTTTAAGTAATCAATATACTTTAAGTAAGGCTGCATTTCGTAAGATTTGCAGCCTTATTCTTTGTATATACAATTATTTTTCCTATCTTTGCACTCAAATATAATGTAAATATGGGATTATTCGGATTTTTTAGCAGCAAGAATAAGGAAACGCTCGACAAGGGACTCGAGAAGACCAAGGAGAGTGTGTTTGGTAAGTTGGCTCGCATCGTAGCGGGCAAGTCTACTGTCGATGATGATGTCCTCGATGATTTGGAGGAGATTCTCATCACATCCGATGTGGGTGTTGACACCACAGTGAAAATCATACACCGCATTGAGGAGCGTGTGGCTACCGACAAGTATGTGTCTACCTCAGAGCTCGACAGAATCCTGCGCGAGGAGATAGCCAAGCTGTTGGAGGAGAATCATACGGGTGACAATGCCGACTGGAGTCTTCCTGCCGATCACAAGCCTTACGTCATTCTGGTGGTAGGTGTCAATGGTGTGGGCAAGACCACTACTATCGGCAAGTTGGCTTACCAGTTCAAGAAGGCTGGCAAGAAGGTGTATTTAGGTGCTGCCGATACCTTCCGCGCAGCTGCGGTGGAGCAGATCTCTATCTGGGGCGAGCGTGTGGGAGTGCCTGTTGTCAAGCAGCAGATGGGTTCCGACCCTGCTTCTGTGGCCTTCGACACCTTGCAGAGTGCCAAGGCCAATGGCGCTGATGTCGTTATCATCGATACGGCAGGACGTCTTCACAACAAGGTGGGCTTGATGAATGAGCTCAAGAAGATCAAGGATGTGATGAAGAAGGTTCTTCCCGAGGCTCCTGATGAGGTATTGCTTGTTCTCGATGGCAGTACGGGTCAGAATGCTTTTGAGCAGGCCAAGCAGTTCTCTGCTGTCACCAACATTACCTCGCTTGCCATCACCAAGTTGGATGGTACAGCCAAGGGTGGTGTGGTGATAGGTATTTCCGATCAGCTCAAGGTGCCGGTGAAGTACATTGGTCTTGGTGAGGGAATGGAAGACCTGCAGTTGTTCAACAAGGTAGAGTTTGTAGACTCTTTGTTTAAGAAAGGAAAGTGAAAAAGAATACGATAGATATCATCACCATGGGCTGTTCCAAGAATTTGGTGGACAGCGAATTGCTGATGAAACAATTTGAAGCCAACGGCTATCATTGCGTGCACGACTCTAAGCGTCCGCAGGGCGAGATAGCTGTCATCAATACTTGTGGTTTTATTGAGGATGCCAAGCAGGAGAGCATCGATACCATCCTTGAGTTTGTGCAGCGCAAGCAGGAGGGACGGTTGAAGAAGCTTTATGTGATGGGCTGTCTTTCGCAGCGTTATCAGAATGAGCTGGAGAAAGAGATTCCTGAGGTCGATAAGTTTTACGGCAAGTTCAACTACAAGCAGTTGTTGGGCGAGTTGGGTAAGGCTGATGTTCCTTCCTGTGATGGTCATCGTCATCTCACCACTCCCCGTCATTATGCTTATGTCAAGATAGCCGAGGGCTGCGACCGTCATTGTGCCTATTGTGCCATCCCTATCATCACCGGCAAACATGTAAGCCGTCCTAAGGCGGATATCCTTCAGGAGGTTCGTGACATGGTGGCAGAGGGCGTCAAGGAGTTCCAGATCATAGCACAGGAGCTGACTTATTATGGTATCGACCTCGACGGAAAGCATCACATCACCGACCTGATCAGTGATATGGCTGATATTCCTGGAGTGAAGTGGATTCGTCTGCATTATGCTTATCCCAACCAGTTCCCCATGGACTTGCTCGATGTGATGCGCGAGAAGGAGAATGTATGCAGTTATCTTGACATCGCCCTTCAGCATATCAGCGACCATATGCTTACCCGTATGCGCCGCCATGTCAGCAAGCAGGAGACGATCGAGCTTATCAAGCAGTTGCGGGAGCGTGTGCCGGGCATACATATCCGCACCACACTGATGGTGGGTTTCCCTGGCGAGACCGATGAAGATTTTGCCGAACTGATGGAGTTTGTGCGTTGGGCGCGCTTCGAGCGTATGGGTGCCTTCGCCTATTCTGAGGAAGAGGGAACCTACAGCGCCAATCATTATGAGGACGATGTGCCTCAGGAGGTGAAGCAGAAACGACTCGACCAGCTCATGGCCCTTCAGCAGGACATCAGTGCAGAGATCGAGGCTGAGAAGGTAGGGCAGGAGATGAAGGTCATCGTCGACAGGAAGGAAGGCGATTACTATATCGCCCGTTCCGAGTTTTGCTCGCCCGAGGTAGACCCCGAGGTGCTGATCAAAGCCGACAAGCGTCTGCGTGTGGGACAGTTCTATCAGGTGCGTATCACCTCCAGCGACGAGTTCGACCTCTATGCAGAATTGGTATAGTATAGTTGCATTCTGATGCTTTTATATAGTAGTCCATAGCTCAAGTTTTTCCCTTAGGCTATGGACTTTTGCTTTTTATCTTTCCTTGTCAGTTCGTTCTTCCTCGGTCTCTTTCATCCTTGTAGCCTTTCATCTCCTTACAGTCTTTCCTTGAAAAAATGCTCCGACGCATCAAAAAAATGAAGGGGAAAGAAAAAGAATTGGAAAAATATCATTAACTTTGCAATCAAAATAAAAAATAGACTACGATGAAATACCTATTATTCTCTGATATTCATGGCTGTTTGCCAGCCTTGCAGCGTGCTCTCGACTTTTTTGAGGCGCAGAAGTGTGACATGATGTGCATCTTGGGCGACATCATCAACTACGGACCCCGCAACCGCATACCTGAGGGCATAGACCCCAAGGGCATTGTGGAACGTCTCAACAACCTGGCAGACAAGATCGTTGCCGTACGAGGCAACTGTGATGCAGAGGTGGACCAGATGCTGCTCGATTTCCCCATCATGGAGACGTATGCCCTTTTGGTGGATGGCGGCAAGCGTTATCTGCTCACCCATGGTCATATATATAATAAGGAGAATATGCCCAAGGGTCCTTATGATGCCATCATCTATGGTCACAGCCATCTCTGGGAACTCTCGCGTAATGCTGAGGGTAAGGCTATCTGCAATACGGGCAGCATCACCTTCCCTAAGGGCGGCAATCCCCCTACACTTGCCACTCTTGAGGATGGCAAGTTTACCATGTACAACCTCGATACCCTTGAGGTCATAGGCTTTTTTGATATGTTGGAGGTATAGAAAGTTCAATCAATAATACAATAATGATAGAGGAATATCAAATCCGGATTCTGCCAGAACAGGCAGCCAGTGAGGAAGGTATCAAGCGTTACCTGTCTCAGGAGAAAGGAATAGACGTGCGGACATTGAACCAGGTGAGGGTGCTCAAGCGAAGCATCGACGCCAGGCAGCGTACCATCTACGTGAATTTGAAGGTACGTGCCTACATCAATGAGTTCGCCCAGGACGACCAATACATACATACCGAATATCCTGATGTGAGCTCACGCCCTCGTGTGGTCGTGGTGGGTGAGGGACCTGGCGGTCTTTTTGCTTCCCTGCGACTTATCGAGTTGGGCTATCGTCCTGTGGTGCTCGAACGGGGCAAGGACGTGCGCGAGCGCAAGAAGGACCTCTCCAACATTACCAAGACCCAGAAGGTGGATGCCGAAAGCAACTATTGTTTTGGTGAGGGCGGAGCAGGTGCCTACAGCGATGGAAAGCTGTATACCCGCAGCAAGAAACGCGGCAGTGTGGACAAGATTCTGAATGTCTTCTGCCAGCATGGAGCCAATACCAATATCCTGGCTGATGCCCATCCCCATATCGGAACCGACAAACTGCCGCGTGTGATAGAAAACATGCGCAACACCATCCTTCAGTGTGGGGGCGAGGTGCATTTCCAAACCAAGATGACCTCCTTCATCATCGACGGCGACAAGGTGATAGGTGTCGAGGCTGTCAACCTGCAGACGGGTGTCGAGGAAACCTATCGTGGTCCGGTTATCCTGGCCACAGGTCACAGTGCGCGTGATGTGTATCGCTATCTCGCTGCCTCAAGGATTGAGATCGAGGCCAAAGGCATCGCTGTGGGTGTGCGTCTGGAGCATCCCGCTCATCTCATCGACCAGATACAATATCATAACAAGAATGGACGTGGCAAGTATCTTCCTGCCGCAGAATACAGTTTCGTAACTCAGGTAGACGGACGTGGCGTGTACAGTTTCTGTATGTGTCCCGGTGGATTTGTCATCCCTGCCGCTACCGGACCTCAGCAGCTTGTGGTCAACGGTATGAGTCCAAGCAACCGAGGCACGGCATGGAGCAACTCGGGCATGGTGGTGGAGACCCATCCCGAGGATGTGGCACCTTTTGTCCTGGAACATCAGGCGATATTACAGTCGGATGCTTCTCTCTCATCCTCGGCAGAGGAGGAAGTCCTGACTCCCGATTCACCTCTCACGATGATGCATTTCCAGCAGATTGTGGAGAAGCAGTGCTGGCAGCAGGGCAATATGAAGCAGACGGCACCAGCCCAGCGCATGGCCGACTTTGTGAACAACCGTTTGAGTTACGACCTTCCCAAGAGCAGTTATGCCCCTGGCCTTATCAGCAGCCCTCTCCATTTCTGGATGCCTGCCTTTGTGAGCAAGCGTCTGCAGGAAGGTTTCAAGACCTTCGGCAAGAATGCGCATGGCTTCCTCACCAACGAGGCCACGCTCATCGCCATGGAGACCCGTACCTCTTCGCCCGTCCGTATTCTTCGCGACCGCGACACCTTGCAGCATGTACGTCTGCAGGGCCTCTTCCCCTGTGGTGAAGGCGCAGGATATGCAGGAGGCATCGTGTCGGCAGGAGTCGACGGAGAACGCTGTGCCGAAATGTGCGCCGAGTATTTGAAGAAACTTGAATAAATAATCTTAAAACATTTGCATGCTACAAAAAAATATTGTATTTTTGTGAGCACTAATTGAATGTATTAAGTAAACAAATCTAATTTATTAATATACAAAAACAATACTATTATGGTAAGTTCTAACATTCCACAGGTCAAGCTGGGTATTATCGCCGTAAGCCGTGACTGTTTCCCTATCGCGCTTTCTACTCAGCGCCGTGAAAACATCGTAAAAGAATACAAAGGAGAAATTTTCAACTGCCAGACTACAGTTGAGAATGAGAAAGATATGCTCAAGGCTATCGCTGAGGTAAAGGAGCAGGGCTGCAACGCCTTGGTGGTCTTCCTTGGTAACTTCGGTCCTGAGACACCAGAGACACTCATTGCCAAGAACTTTGATGGTCCTTGCATGTTTGTTGCTGCTGCCGAGGGTGATGGCGACATGATCAATGGTCGTGGTGATGCTTACTGCGGTATGCTCAACTGCTCTTACAACCTGGGTATGCGTCATCTCAAGGGTTATATCCCAGAGTATCCAGTAGGTACAGCAGCCGAAGTGGCTAAGATGATTGCCGACTTCGTTCCTGTAGCTCGTGTCATCCTCGGTCTGAAGGGCTTGAAGATCATCACCTTCGGTCCACGTCCTCAGGACTTCTTCGCTTGCAACGCACCTATCAAGGGCTTGTACGAACTGGGTGTAGAGATAGAGGAGAACTCTGAGCTCGACTTGCTCGTATCTTACAAAGAGCACGAGAACGACCCACGTATCGACGACGTTTGCAAGGATATGGCAGCCGAGATGGGCGAGGGTAAGTACTATCCTGACCTGAGCCGTCGTATGGCACAGTTTGAGCTCACATTGCTCGACTGGGCAGAGAATCACAAGGGCTCTCGCCAGTATGTAGCCTTTGCCGACAAGTGCTGGCCTGCATTCCCAAGCCAGTTTGGTTTCGAGCCATGCTATGTCAACAGCCGTCTGGCAAGCCGTGGCATCCCTGTAGCCTGCGAGGTGGACATCTATGGTGCTCTTTCTGAGTACATCGGTATGTGTGCTTCTGATGATACAGTGACATTGCTCGACATCAACAACTCAGTTCCTCAGTATATCTACGATGAGGATATTGTTGGCAAGTACGACTATAAGTTGACAGATACCTTCATGGGCTTCCACTGTGGTAACACACCTCAGTGCAAGATGTGCTCTACACGTGCCATCAAGTATCAGCTCATCCAGAACCGTCTGTTGGAGAATGGTGGCAAGCCAGACTTCACACGTGGTACTTTGGAGGGTGACATTGCTGCCAGCGACATCACATTCTATCGTCTGCAGTGCGACTCTGAGGGTAACTTGCGTTCTTACATCGCTGAGGGCGAGGTACTCGATGTTCCTACACGTTCTTTCGGTGGTATCGGTATCTTCGCTATTCCAGAGATGGGCCGCTTCTATCGTCACGTATTGATCCAGAAGGGTTATCCTCACCATGGTGCCGTAGCCTTCTCTCATGTAGGTAAGACACTCTTCGAGGCCTTCAAGTTCTTGGGCATTAAGGACATCGCTTACAACCAGCCAGCAAGCTTGCCTTACCCAACAGAGAATCCTTGGAAATAATTAAGGAGGTCTTAGCTTCTATAACTTCTGAACTTACTAAAGTTCAATTAAGGTTTAGATAAAGTTAAAGGGTGATTGCTCATTATCCGTAAAGGAAATGGCAATCGCCCTTTTTTTATTCTTTTATCAGTTGTTGTATTTTCGTTTCAGCTGTTATGCTTCCGTTTCTTCTTTTATGCTTCTGGCTTCAACTGCTGTGCCATGTTGAGAGCAGCCTTGCGGCCATCACCCATGGCGAGGATAACAGTAGCACCACCGCGCACAATGTCACCGCCGGCATAGATGGCAGGCTGTGAGCTCTGCATCTGCTCGTTGACGGCAATGGTATTCTTGCGGCCTAACTCCAGACCTTCGATGCTCTGAGGCACGAGAGGGTTAGGACTCACACCCACTGCCACTATCACCTGGTCGCACTCCAGCTTGATGGTCTCGCCTGTAGCCTCAGGACGGCGACGGCCACTGGCGTCAGGTTCGCCAAGCTGCATCACGTCGAGGATGACTGACTTCACGGCTCCCTTCTCATCGGCCTCATACTCCTTAGGATTATGCAGTGTGAGGAAGGTGATGCCTTCTTCCTTGGCATGTTTCACCTCTTCCAGACGGGCAGGCATCTCTGCCTCCGACCGACGGTAAACCAATGTTACGTTGGCACCTAAGCGCTTGGCTGTACGGCAGCTGTCCATGGCTGTGTTGCCGCCACCTACCACAACTACATTCTTGCCTAAGTTGATAGGAGTGTCTGTATGAGGATTGGCAGCGTCCATCAGGTTGACACGGGTGAGATACTCGTTCGACGACATGATGTTGAGTGCATTCTCGCCAGGAATGTTCATAAAGTTGGGCAGACCGGCTCCCGAAGCTACGAAGATGCCCTTGAAGCCCTGCTCCTCCAGTTCCTTCACACCGATGGTCTTTCCCACGATACAATCGGCAACAAACTTCACACCCATCTTCTGCAGGTTCTCTATCTCTACGTCCACGATGGCGTTGGGCAGACGGAACTCAGGAATGCCATATTTCAGTACACCGCCAATCTCGTGCAGTGCCTCGAACACAGTGACGTCGAATCCCTTCTTAGCCATGTCTCCAGCAAAGCTCAGACCGGCAGGACCTGAGCCTACTACAGCCACTTTGATGCCGTTGGCTGTCTCCTTCTCTGGTATGGATATGTTTCCGCTCTGGCGCTCATAGTCGGCAGCAAAGCGCTCCAGATAACCGATGGCTACGGCAGGTTTGTTCATCTTCAGGTGCACGCAACGGCTCTCGCATTGTTTCTCCTGTGGACATACACGTCCGCAGACTGCAGGCAGGGCAGAGGTGTTCTTCAGCACCTTGGCGGCAGCGAGGAACTGACCGCGTTCTATGTTCTTGATAAACGAAGGGATGTTGATGTTTACAGGGCATCCCTCCATACAGGAAGGTTTAGGACAGTCCAGACAGCGCTTAGCCTCGGTGAGAGCCATCTCCTTGGTAAGACCGATGTTCACCTCCTCGGTACGGGTAGTGGCACGGTATACGGGGTCAAGCTCTGGCATCTTCACACGCCCTATGGCTGTACGCTCCTTAGGTTTCATCGAGGCACGCAGTGCCTTGCGCCACTCAGAGTCACGGTTGGTCAGTTCTGCCACACTCTCGTTGGTAGGCTCCACATCCATTGTCACGTCAGTGCTTTCTTTCTTCTTGGCAGCTTCCACAGTGGCGAGATGTTCCTCGAAGTGTTCCATCTCCTCGCGTTCCACGTCCTTGAAGGTTCCCATGCGCTTGAACATCTCGTCCCAGTCAACCAGGGCACCGTCAAACTCAGGACCGTCGATGCACACAAACTTGGTCTTGCCACCGATGGTGAGTCGGCAGGCGCCACACATACCAGTTCCGTCCACCATGATGGTGTTGAGCGATACATCAGTAGGCAGATTGTACTTCTGTGTCAGCAGACAGCAGAATTTCATCATGATAGGAGGACCGATGGCGAAAGCCTTGTCGATGTGTTCCTGCTGGATGAGCTTCTCCATTCCTACAGTTACCACACCCTTCTCGCCATAACTGCCGTCATCGGTCATGATGATCAGCTCGTCGCTTGATGCGCGTACCTCATCTTCCATGATGACAAGGTCCTTGCTTCGTCCGGCTATCACCGAGAGAACCCGGTTGCCGGCGGCTTTCAGGGCTTTGATGATAGGCAGCATAGGAGCCACGCCCACACCGCCTCCGGCGCAGAGCACTGTTCCGAAGTTCTCTATGTGGGTAGGGTTGCCCAAGGGGCCTACCACGTCGTGGATCTCATCTCCCTCGTTCAGGTTGCAGAGTTTGGTGGAGGAGAGTCCCACTTTCTGTACTACCAGTGTGATGGTGCCTTTCTCTATGTCGGCATCAGCAATGGTCAGTGGCATTCGCTCACTGTTGGCATCTACTCGGATGATGACAAAGTTACCAGCCTTGCGGCTTTTGGCAATCAGAGGCGCCTCTACGTCGAAACGATAAACCTTCTCGGAATATTGTATTTTTCTGATAATCTTGTTCATTCTGTTTCTTTGGTTTTTTAGTTGGTTTGGGTTATTATTTATGTTTTTGTATTCTAATATTGAACTCCTTTAACTTCCCCATTTTCGAAAGGGCCGACTCATTTTAAAAGCAAAAGGATAACGTTGGCAGCATCTCTGCAACCAATGTTATCCTCGTACTTCATATTGTTGGCCAGCAGCATTGCCGGTCAGAGAGTCTGTGAAATATGACGAAACTTTTTATTCAAAGTTCTTGTCGTCGAGCATCTCGAATCCGCAGTATGGTACCAATACCTTAGGTACGCGGATGCCCTCAGGAGTCTGGTTGTTCTCCAGGATAGAGGCTACGATGCGTGGCAGAGCCAGAGCCGAACCGTTCAGGGTGTGGCAGAGCTCTATCTTCTTGTCGTCAGCATGGCGGTAACGGCAGTGCAGACGGTTGGCCTGATAGCTCTCGAAGTTGGAAACAGAAGAAACCTCCAACCAGCGGTGCTGGGCGGCACTCCATGTCTCGAAGTCGTAGCAGATAGAAGAGGTGAAGCTCATATCGCCACCGCAGAGACGGAGGATGTGATAAGGCAACTCCAGCTTCTTGAGCAAGCCCTCTACGTGGTCGAGCATTTCCTTCAATGACTCGTAAGAGTGACCAGGCTTGTCGATGCGTACAATCTCTACCTTGTCAAACTGATGCAGACGGTTCAGACCACGAACATCCTTACCGTAGCTGCCAGCCTCACGGCGGAAGCAAGCAGAGTAAGCGCAACGCTTGATAGGCAGATCCTTCTCGTCGAGGATCACATCGCGGAAGATGTTGGTGACAGGAACCTCAGCAGTAGGGATGAGGAACAGGTTGTCGAGGTTGGCATGATACATCTGGCCTTCCTTGTCAGGCAGCTGACCTGTACCCAGACCCGAAGCCTCGTTGACAACGTAAGGAGGCTGTATTTCCAAGTATCCGCTCTTGCGTGCCTCGTCGAGGAAGAAAGCCTCCAAAGCGCGCTGGAAGCGGGCCATCTTGCCGATATATACAGGGAAGCCGGCACCGGTAATCTTCACACCCAGGTCGAAGTCTACCAGGTTGTACTTCTTCAGCAAGTCCCAGTGGCAGAGTGCGTCAGGACTCAGGTTAGGCTTCTCGCCGCCTTCCTTTACCACTACGTTGTCTGCCGCATCCTTACCCTCAGGTACCTCGTCGCAAGGTATGTTAGGGATTTCGAGCAGTACATTGGTCATATCTTGCTGAGCCTTCTCCATGATTTCCTCCAAGGCTTTGCCGTCTGCTTTCAGATTGGCAACCTGCGCCTTGGCGGATTCAGCTTCCTCTTTCTTTCCTTCCTTCATCAGAGCACCAATCTGCTTGGCAAACTGGTTGGCCTGCTGCTTGTTGGTGTCCAGTTTCTGCTGGGCTTCACGACGGATCTTGTCGTACTCCAAAACTTTCTCTACGGCCTCGCGGGCATTAGGAAAATGCTTTTTCTCAAGACCTTTAACTACACGTTCAGTCTCTTCGCTGATAAGTTTAAGTGTAAGCATAAGATAACTATTTATAAATTGATTTACTATTTGAAGGCAAAATTACAAAAAATATTTCTTATAGCACAATAAAAGGCGAGAAAAAGTGGATGTTTGGGTGGAATTAAACGTGTTTTTCGTTAAAAAAGCAGAAAGCCTGCTCTCGAAAAGAGAGCAGGCTTCGTATGTTTGTTTGGAATAGTTTGTTTACTTTTTAATTAAGCGTCAGCTTTTTTAGTCTTCTCAGCGTAAACCTCTGGAGAGAGAACAGATACTGTGCTCTTGTCCTTGCGGCCCTTGTGGAAGTATACGATACCGTCTGCCAAAGCATACAGTGTGTCGTCCTTACCCTGAGCTACGTTCTCACCTGGGAAGTGCTTGTTGCCACGCTGGCGAACGATGATGTTACCTGCGATGATTGACTGACCACCCCAGATCTTAACGCCTAATCTTTGTGAAGCTGATTCACGGCCGTTCTTAGAACTACCAACACCTTTTTTATGTGCCATTTCTAATTCCTCCTAATTTTAAGCGATTACAGATTTGATTGTTACCTCAGTGAACTGTGCACGGTGACCGTTCTTCTTGCGATAGTCCTTGCGGCGCTTCATCTTGAAGACGATTACCTTGTCACCCTTTACGAGTGGGTTCACTACTTCTACTACTACTTTTGCACCCTCTACAGCTGGTGCACCGACAGTGATTGCGCCGTCTTTGTCAACGAGCAAAACCTTGTCGAACTCAACAGTCTGACCTGCCTCTACATCCTTGATGTGATGTACGAAGAGCTTCTTGCCCTCCTCTGCCTTGAACTGCTGACCGTTAATTTCTACGATTGCGTACATTTTTTATTTTATAAACGGGTTTTTCCGCGAGGCGTCTGGCTTCGTGCCAGCTCTTTTTCGAGCCCCAACGAACTAAACTTTTCTGTAATTATTGCCCTTTTCTGGGCTTTCGGGGTGCAAAATTACATAATATTTATCGAATAACAAATCTATCTGTGCCGAAATGCCTCACTTTTAAAAAGATTTAACGTATAGACGGGGATTTTCCTTGTTAAACCATTCATGGCGTGCTGCTTTTTCGATAGTCTATATTGTCGCATCATCCTGTTGAACTACCGAGATTTTCTCGGTAGTTGTCTCCTTGTATGATTCATTTGTGTCTGATTCATTTGTGTCATATATGTTCTTTATTTGCAGCTATTTGTAATTTGCCTCCAATATTCGTAGAAAGAACGCATATTATGAATGTTCTGCGAAGAGAATCCACGAAGACCAGGAAGTTCACTACGTAACTGTTCACTGATACGGTCAATGACAGAAGTGCCCCATGCTTCTTGGCGTGAATGTGCAGACACATATCCACCGATACCAAAATAGAGCGACAACTGTTCGCCAGTCATCAATTTTGCAGCCCGGTACTGACTGTATAATATAGCGTCCTTTATGACCCTTACCGCTTGCTTATATTGTTGCACAGATTTTTCCTTATTTAAAAGGCTATTTGTTCCCTTGTTCCTCACTAACCGCCTTAATCTCATCAGCAAGGACTTTCTGTAATTCCTCTTTCGGTACTATCAACTGATAATCCGTCACTCCGATAGGTTTCCCATATCTTCAAGTGCGAGTTCCACCTAAACTCTATTCAACCTTCTTTGGCAATTTACTTGAAGTCTTTTCTATTTTCTTCTCGTTACTTGCCACTCTGCGTTCCACTTTCTTGATGTCCTCAGCAGGAGGAAGGTTTTCGGGTTTTATACCTCGTTGCCCCAGCATCTGCCTTACGCTTACATTGTTCTGAATGTGTTCGGCAGTAATGCTCGGTTCGCCATAAAGGTCTTTCTGCTCCACATTGTAGTTTGTCATTTCTGTTGCAAGGTTCTTTGCAGCAATGGTCAGCGTAGGCAGAAAATCTGCCAACGGGCGTGTTGACTTGATGCCGAGACGAAGTTTCATGTCTTCGGTGGTATGTCCGCCAAACAAAGCCGTGTCGCCTTTTGAACGTATACGACCAAATCCACGGTCATCAACACCACGCTCATAAATATTGCGAGACAATTGTTTTTCTGAAGCACGCAACCGATCGCGTGTTTCCAAACGTGACACTTGCTGCAAATGCTCAGCTATAAGTTCAGCTCGCCTTGTCTGTAATGCAAAATAACCTTGTGCAAAGGCTATTTCTTCTTTCTTAGGATCACCATTCTGAGCTATGAGATAACAGGCAAAACGAGTGAGCATATAGTCCTTGACTTCACGCTTAGCACCTTTTGCTAAGCTTATCATTTTCGTGACCTCACGAAAATGATCATCCACGTTGATATTCTGCGACTTACATGATTCCACAGCTCTGCCTATAGCTATTGTAAAATTCTCCCAACGTGCATAGCCAAGAACCGACTGAAGCTCGCGTGCAAACCAGACTTCAACCTTTTCTTTGCCATTATCGCTCTCAATGTAATGCGTTATCTCATTGAAAGCGGACGTATGCAGATTTATTCTTTGAATGTCCATGTTATAATATTTCTTTATTTTCTTTTTCCTCACTAAACGCCTTTATCTCATCAGCAAGGACTTTCTGTAATTTCTCTTTCGGTACTATCAACTGGTAATCCGCCACTCCGATAGGTTTTCCCATATCTTCAAGTGCTAGTTCCACCTCTACACGGTCTTTCTCCGCACAAAGTATGATTCCTATGGAACGGTTCTCGTCTGCACCACGTTCAAGGCGGTCAAGCAGAGACAGATAATAGTTCATCTTACCTGCATACTCTGGTTTGAAAGCACCTATCTTCAAGTCAACAGCAACAAGGCAGCGTAGTCCACGATGGAAAAACAGCATATCTACCTTGCTTTCTTTACCATTGTATTCCAACACATGCTGGTTGCCAATAAAAGTGAAGCCATTTCCAAGTTCCATAAGAAAACGTGTGATGGCTTTTACAAGACGGTCTTCAAGTTCTAGCTCCAAAATAGGACTGGTTACCCCCAAGAAGCCGAGATTATAGCTGCTGCTGAACACTTCATTGGCATACTGCGCTTGTTCTGCCGGAAGAGTGCGGTCGAAATTGTTGTTTACTCTTGCCAATGCCTGTGTTTCATACATATTGAGTTTGATGGCATTGAGCAACAAGTCGCGATTCCAACCTTTTTCCACCGTCTTTGTGGCATAATAGAGAGTTGCATCATCATCTAATCCTTTGCTCAAAAGCAACATATTATGTGACCACGGCAAAAGTGCAACGCTGCGTTGCACTTTCTCATTATGTCCTTCGTAACGCTCATAGAATTTCTTCATGTACCACAGATTTCGAGGCGAAACACCCATCTTCGGATATCGTTCTTTCAGGTCTGCTGATAACCGTCTTACAACACTGTCACCATACCCACTTTCAATCTTGCGCTCATGAAGCATTTGTCCAATCTCCCAATAGGCGGTAGATACATAGCCATTGACATGTCGGGCTATTTCTGTCCGTGCATGTTCTATTACTGCGACAGCGTGTCGCAGTATTTCTGCATAATCGCTACTTTCTATTGAGAGCTTGTTGTCTTTATTGTCTGTTGTCATTTTATCAGTCTATATTGTCTTCCCTGAGAAGGTTCGTTACTTCTACTTCAAGCGGTGCAGAAAGGTCTGTTAAGGCTTTTTCTTTCATTTTGCAAAGATAATCATTTTTTCTGAGAATCTATCCTTTTTCTGCTGTTTTTTCTCTTTTTTCGCTCCCACGTTTGTCGCATTCGCTTCCATGATTCTGTTGTCATATTCCTCTTTCGAATGTTTGTCCCACACACTAATTCTTGTAGAACTATAATATAAAACTCCCCATAGAGTTTACTTTTGAATAGAATTTACGTAAATGACAAGATTTT
>CAVACC010000085.1:0-14403 GCA_963587495.1 Clostridia bacterium
GCTACGGTCAGGTAGGCGGTTTCGACCTCGGTGGCAAGCCATCAGGCTACTATACCACAGCCGAGAGCATCGTTGAGAAAATGAAGCAGGGCGACAAGGTAATCGACTACTATGCCGAGCCTATCATGCACGAGCTCCTCGAACATGAACTTCTTTCAGACAATCCGTTCGGCAAGTACCGTGACAAGACAAGCGGCAAAATGCAGCTCTGCTTCTTGACCAACAACGACATTACCGGTGGTAACTCTGGCAGCCCTATGTTCAACGGCAAGGGCGAGCTGATAGGTCTTGCCTTCGACGGCAACTGGGACAGCCTCAGCTCTGACATCAACTTCGACAAGCGCCTGGCCCGCTGCATCGGTGTAGACATCCGCTACGTGCTCTACCTGATGGACAAGTGGGGACACGCCGATCGCCTCTTGAAGGAAATCAACGCAAAGTAAATAAAAAGTAATAATATGAAAAAGCCTACCAGGGCAAACGTATCAAAATGCGTTTCCTGGTAGGCTTCGTCATGTTGGTCAGTAGGAATACGCATGGAAGAGCGCCCCTTGTTCATATCATCTCTCAGGAGTACTATCCACGAAGCAATGTTTCAAGGTTAGTTGTTACCTCACAAAGTTAATGATAAATTTCGAAAACAATCAGTAATAAAACGAAGAAACTTTATCAAGTAAACAAAACATACTACAAAATGCAACCCTTCTGTAACATTTTGTACATATACAATAAAGGGGGATTCTGCAATCCCCCTACAACCATGACGATAATCTTTCTCTGCATTCTGCAAGAATCCTCTTCAGTTCTTCCTCTGTGTTGGCTCTAAGCATGGCGATACGCGTCTGCTTGAAATCAGGAATACCTTTGAAGATAGGCGATGCCGCCAAGTGCCGGCGAGTATGCAGAATGCCTCTGTACTCATCTATACGGTCGATATTGATGCGCAGCTGTTCTTCCAGAATGTCAATCTTCTCGTCGACGGTGAGGGGAGCAGCCCCTGTGTTATCCAAGTAATCGCGCATTTCCTTGAAAATCCATGGCCTACCGAAAGTGGCTCTGCCCACCATGACAGCATCCACACCATAACGCTCGAAGGCAAGCTGAGCTTCTTCGGGTGTAGTGATGTCACCATTGCCGATAATAGGAATATGGATGCGTGGATTGTTCTTCACCTCACCAATCAGTCGCCAGTCGGCCTCTCCCGTATACATCTGACTGCGTGTACGTCCATGGATCGTGAGAGCCTGAATGCCGCAGTCCTGCAGCTGTTCAGCCAATTCTGTAATCACAAGGTTGTCGTAGTCCCATCCCAGTCGGGTTTTTACCGTCACGGGCACATTGACAGCCTTCACCACGTTACGCGTAATGTCGAGCAACAGCGGTATGTTTCTCAGCATACCAGCTCCTGCCCCCTTTCCTGCCACCTTCTTCACAGGACAGCCAAAGTTGATGTCTATTACATCGGGCTTCGCCTGTTCCACGATCTTGGCTGCCTCCACCATGTCTTCTGTCGTCCTGCCATAAATCTGAATACCCACAGGACGTTCCTCGTCGCTGATGGTCAGCTTGTTGACAGTCGACTTGATAGAGCGCACCAGAGCCTCAGCCGATACAAACTCCGTATACACCATAGCCGCTCCGTATCGCTTGCAGAGCATACGGAAGCCTATATCGGTCACATCTTCCATCGGAGCGAGGAAGAGTGGTTTGTTTCCAAATTCTATATTTCCTATTTTCATATTTCCTGAATTCAAGTATTACCAGCAGCAGAAGGCTCTGTTATTTACAAAAACCTCTTTCAAAAACCTTTAAAAGAGAGCATTCCCTGCTTGCGGCTGCAAAGGTACTACTTTTTTTCGAAAAATCACTATTTCAGCAGATGATACATTCCTCCAGCCAAGGTCTTTACGATGCCTTTCATCTCTAAAGAGAAGAGATGGGCTGTGAGCCTTCCTATCTCTATCCCCGACTGAATGCTGATGAGGTTGATCTGTAGGTCGTTGTTCTTTTCCAGCACATTGACAATGGCTTGCTCCTCTGCCGAGAGGTCAGGAAAGAGCGTCCGCTCTATGCCTTGCCGCTTGGCTTTCATCAGTTTGGCATCGTCCTGCCACCTCATGTCTTTCACAAAGTCTTCTGCCGATGTGATGAGTGTAGCGCCATTGCTGCGTATCAGGTTGTTGCATCCCTCGCTGTACACATCGCCTACGCGTCCAGGAAAGGCAAAGACATCGCGGTTGTAAGCCTGAGATATTTCGGTGGTGATCAGTCCTCCACCCTTGGCGGCACTCTCCACGAGGATACAGGCATCCGACATGCCCGCCACAATACGGTTGCGCCTTACGAAGTTGATTTTATCAGCATTGGTCTGGGTAAGAAACTCCGTGAGCAGTCCGCCCTGACTCAACATTTTTACAGCCGTAGCACGATGGCTCGAAGGATAAAGGTTGTCCAGCCCGTGAGCCAACACACCCACTGTCTCATATCCATTGTTCAGGGCTTGCTGATGGGCATGAATGTCGACGCCATAAGCCAAGCCACTCACAACAAGGACTTGCGGGCATAGCTGCCTCAAGTCTGAAACAAATCGCCTGATGACATCTTCGCCATAAATCGTACAATGGCGTGTTCCCACGATATTGATGACCCGTTTCTGGTTCAGGTCTGCCGATCCTTTATAAAAGAGCATCAGCGGTGCATCATCGCAGTCGCGCAGTCTTTGCGGGTATCGTTCGTCGCTCATACAGAGCGGAGTAATGCCATATTTCAGGTCATATTCCAGCTCCACCTCAGCCCTGCGCCTTGCCTCGTCACAGTTTTTCAGCGTTTCCACGAGTTTAGGCGTGGCATCGGGCAGAATGTCTCTGATATGGTCTTTGTTCTCGAATATGGTTGTCGCCGAACCCGTTCTTCTATAGAGTTCGAGTATTCCTGCCAGGCTGAAGTAGTTCAGTCGTGTCAGGGTGATAGTATTGAGTATTTCTTGCTGGTCCACGGAGATTGAGTATTGAGCGTTGGTTTGTTGGAAATTGAATGTTGAGTTGAGAGAGATGCGACAAAGCAGGATGCTTAGAGTTTCAGATATTCGTATCCGAAACGGCAGCGCAGACATTCCTTCTTGTCACAGTATTCCTTCTTGAGTTGGATGAGCGCCTGCGAGTCGCCAGCATTATCCACCACGAGTCCACACTGTTGCCAGAGTCGGATGATGTAGTTGTTCTCGGGTCGCAACTGTTCCAGAAAGTCGAAAGCTCTGTCGCAGTATTTCTCCTCGCCCCTATGTCTGCCGTAGGCAAAGAGCACGGGCACCACGGTGTTGATACACAACAGGTTGAGCGAGAAGGGAGACAGATTTTTTTCGTTTCTCACACTGGTGCTACCGAAGGTGTAATGCGTTTCCCAATAAGGCGTCACAGCCGTGGCAAGCACCTTCTTGGCATCCTCTACCGAAGCTGCCTCTACGAGTTGGCTCAGTCCTGCCTTGCGCTGATAGTACAGATGTGCCATTTGCGAGATTCGGATATGCGGGAAGTTTTGCGGTCTGAGCCGCAGAAACCTCCACAGCCTGTAGTCCATCGGGGTCAGGTTGAACTTATGAGCCAAGTATTTGTATTCATTCCTCAGTTTGGCAAAGTATCCGTCGTTCAGAGCATCTTTCTGGTATCTTTCCGGTATGGTGTCCAGTTCCAGCAGTCCTGCCTGTCCCATGAAGATGGCCTCAATCTGAAGAATGTCGTCACGGTGATGTCCCACGGCCTGCAAAGGTATGTGGAAAGCCCATTCCTCAAAGGCTTCGCCATTGACACCAAAGCCGAAGTTGCGTGCCAGGGTCACGAAATAAGCATTCTCCCAGTCACCATTGCATCTTCTTACCCGATTCTCTATGGCATTGGTTTTCTGCTCTAAGCGTTCAGTCTGCAGGGCGTTCATCCATGCATGCACGGTAAGCCTTGTCAGCGAGGGGATGATCTGATAGCAAGGTGGATACTGGTCTACCGACAACAGTTCCCTGTAGTTCTTCATCACCTTGTCGGGAATATCCAATGCCATCTGCGTCAAAGCCTCTCCCTTACTGTTTTTTGCCTCTGTGTCCACACATCCGCACACATGCAGAACCACATTGTCGTACCGCTCGTCTTTGTCGTGTCCATGCACATACCAGTCGCTCGCCTTGTCGTGTATTTCCACGTTTCCCACCCATAGGGTTCCGTCTATCTTCACCTTGGCATTGAAGAAGTCGGGGCCTGCATTGCGATTGTGCAGTCCCGGGTCAATCACCTCTACCGGCTTTCCCGATGTCGTGCAGAGAGCGGTGAGCGGGAAGAGCTTATGTTTCCAAACATAATGCAGTAGCTGTTCCATATCGTTATCGGTTTTAAGTTTTTATTGTTAAGGAGTCAGGTGGCAAAGGTATGTTTCTCAGGCAAAGTATTTCTCGAAAGCCCTGTCGTAGTCTTCACTGTTGCCCAACTTACCCTGTATGAGGCACACCAACTCAACGGTAGCTTTCAGGCACAGACGTTCGTCGGAGGCACGATAGATGTCCTGATGGAACACATATCTCACTCCCTGCTTCTCCAGCCACAGTCTCGAATAGAACTCATCGTCACACTGCAGCGGCGTCTTGTATTGCAGATTCATTCTTGCCACTACTGCATCCACTCCCTTACGGTGCATCTCGGCAAAGCTCAGTCCACATTTCTGCAGAAAGAGGTGCCGGGTATGCTCCATATAGTGCAGGTAGTTGGCGTTGTTGACAATTCCCTCTATGTCGCACTCATAGTCGCGCACTTCCATCTTGGTCTCAAATACGTATTTCATAATCTTCTATGTTGCTTATTTAGGTTCTAAAAATCCTCTTTTTGAGGGTTTTATCTCTAAATCACTGCAAAAATAACCAAATTTTTCTATTAATTGCCACTATTAAGGACGTATTTTCAATATTTTTGATTATTTTTGCCGAAAGGTTCGCGCACAAACGTGCGTGAAAGCATAAAACAGATAGAAACAAAACAAGAAATAAACGATGAAAATAGCTTTGATTGGCTACGGCAAGATGGGTCATATGATCGAAGAGATTGCCCTGCAGCGTGGCCACGAAATCGTATGTAAGATTGACGTGAATAACCCTGAAGATATCGACAGCCCCGAGTTCTGCTCGGCAGATGTCGCCATCGAGTTTACCAACCCTACAGCTGCCTATGGCAACTATCTCAAGGCCTTCGCCCACAATGTCAAGGTGGTGAGTGGCTCCACAGGATGGATGAAAGACCATAAGGCTGAAGTCGAGGCATTGTGTGCCGACGGCAAACAGACTCTCTTCTGGGCTTCCAACTTCAGCATCGGTGTTGCCATCTTCCAGGCAGTCAACCGCTACTTGGCCAAAATCATGAATCAGTTCCCACAGTACAATGTCTGCATGCAGGAAACCCACCATGTACATAAGCTCGATGCCCCAAGCGGAACAGCCATCACCCTTGCCGAAGAGATTATTGACAATCTGGACCGCAAGAAAGACTGGAAGCGTGGTGTCACCTACTGGACCAACGACGGTCATCAGGACGAGGGCGACCAGAACATTACCTCTGATGACTTGGTCATCAACTGTGTTCGCGACGGCGAAGTGCCAGGCATCCATGCCGTGATGTATGACTCTGAGGCAGACATGATCACCATTGAGCACAGCGCCCACTCACGCAAGGGCTTCGCTCTCGGTGCAGTCCTGGCAGCTGAGTTCACAGCCACCCACAGTGGTCTGCTCACCACTTCCGACCTCTTTAAGTTCTAATTCCCCGTCAACCAATTCTATCAAGTTAATGATCGACAAACAGAAACAAAAACTCAATATGAAGGTGCAGTGGACCAAGTTCGCTATCGTGCTGGTCCTCTATCTTGCCTTCCTGCTCTGGGTACAGAGTTGGCTCGGCCTTGTTGTCGTGCCCTTTATCTACGATGTCTATATCACCAAGAAGATACGCTGGCAGTGGTGGAAAGACTCCGAGGGTCCCGTACGCTTTATCATGAGCTGGGTTGACGCGCTCGTCTTTGCCCTTGTTGCCGTCTACTTCATCAACCTCTTCTTCTTCCAGAACTACGTCATCCCTTCTTCGTCGTTGGAGAAGAGCCTTCTCACGGGCGACTACCTCTTCGTAAGCAAGGTAAGCTATGGTCCACGTATTCCACAGACCCCGCTCACCATGCCCCTTACCCAGCACACCATGCCGCTGGTCAACGTGAAGAGCTACGTAGAGTGGCCCCACTGGGACTATCGCCGTGTCAAGGGCTTGGGAAATGTAAAACTCAACGACATCGTGGTATTCAACTTTCCTGCCGGCGACACCCTCGTCAACGAGGAGCGCTATCAGGCATGCGACTACTATCACGATCTCGTCTATCCTTTCGGAGAACAGATTCTGGAGCAGAACGGCCTTGCTAAGGACGTGGCTCACCTCACTCCTCTGCAGCGTTATCGCTACTTCGAGCAGGTGTACGCCACAGGACGCCACTACATCGAGAGTATGCCTGGCGAGTATGGCGACATCATCAGCCGTCCTACAGACCGTCGCGAGAACTACGTGAAGCGTTGCGTCGGACTGCCCGGACAGACCCTCCAGATCAAAAACCGCATCGTTTATCTCAACGGACGTCCCAACAAGGAGCCCGACAACGTGCAGTACACTTATAAGATGAAGCTTCGTGGCGAGTTCCCCGTCGACCTTGCCGACAAGTTGGGCATCACCAACGAAGACCTGCTCACCTACAACCAGAGTGGCGTCATTCCTCTTACCCGCAAAGCTTACCTGGCTCTCAAGGCCAACAAGAACCTCGTGGCAAGCATCAGCATCAATACCGATGCTACTTACGGCGACCTATACCCCATCAATGCCAATACAGGCTGGACGCGCGACAACTATGGTCCTATCTGGATTCCACAGAAGGGCAAGACCATCGCCCTGACCCTCGACAACCTGCCCATCTACGAACGATGCATCAAGGTTTACGAGGGCAACGACCTGAAAGTGGACAATACAGGCCGCATCCTTATCAACGGCAAGGTAGCCAAGAGCTACACCTTCCGTCTCGACTACTACTGGATGATGGGCGACAACCGTCACAACTCAGCCGACTCCCGCTACTGGGGTTTCGTGCCAGAAGACCATATTGTGGGTAAACCTATCTTTATATGGTGGAGCCACAGCCCTGACCATCCTGGCTTCTCGGGCATACGCTGGAGTCGCCTCTTCAAATTTGTCGACAACATCAAGTAACTCCTATCCATTTAGTGAAAGTAGCCGTCAAATACCTCATCACGTTAGTGCTGGCACTGCTCCTTGTTTGGGCAGTCCACACCTACGTCCTCACTATCTTCTCGGTTCCACAAGGCGGACTTCCGCCCTACCTTAAGTCTGGCTCCCGAGTGATAGTGAACAGGGTATATTGCGACAGCTTCAAGCGTGGCGACCTTGTAGTCTTCACCGATACGATAGCACGTCATGGTGCCTCTGTCACCGAAGCCCACTTCATTGGCCGCATAGAACGAATGCCGGGCGACACCATTACGCTCGACACGGTGCGCTACGTCATTCCTGCCATTTGCTGTCGCCGTTGTGGCTGTCCCGACTGCCGCTTCTACCTTGTCCGCACGCAGCGCGGTCCGCAAATCGTTCATAAACACCAGATGATAGGTAAAGCCCACTTGATATTTAAGTGAAAACAACATGCTTTCCATTCTTTCTTCCACCTATTTCGGTCCTGTGCAGTGGTATCAGAAACTACAGCGCAGCGAGGCGTGCCTCATAGAGCAGCACGAGAACTTCATCAAGCAGACCTACCGCAACCGCATGATCATTGCCACAGCCAATGGTCCGCAAGCTCTCACCATACCTACTACGCATGGCTCTTCCATGTCGATCAAAGACATTCGCATATCCGATCACGCCAACTGGCGCCATGTACACTGGAACGCCCTTGCCTCAGCCTATGGCGAGAGTCCATTCTTTCCCTACTACCAGGACGACTTGCGTCCTTTCTTCGAGAAGAAATACGAGTTTCTCTTTGATTTCAACATGGAGATAACCCACAAGATGATCGAGTTGCTCGACATCCGTCCCCATCTCACACTCACCGACCATTATCTGCAGGGCGACGAACTGAAGGGCATCTGCGACTATCGCGAGGCTATACGCCCCAAGCACCCCCTTCCCGATGCCGACTTCGTTCCACGCCGCTATTATCAGGTCTACGAGCACAAGCAGGGTTTCCTGCCCAACATGAGTATTCTCGACCTCCTCTTCAACGAGGGAAACGAGTCTATTCTACACCTTATATAATTATATAATAGAACTTTTACAAGTTCAGCAATCGCTCACCCATAGCCTTGCCCAATGCCTCGCATTGTGCCTTCACCTCGGGAGTAATGGCCTGTTTCATATCTACAGGCTCGCCTACAGCCTCGAAATGCAAGCGTGTGTCATTCCACTCCTGTATCTTCGCCACAGCCTTGCTGGCCCAGCAATGCGAGCCATACCAGCCGAGCAGATGGTTCTTGATGTCCTTGTTGGCCAACTCAGAGAGAAGAACCTCCATCTCATGATACAAGCCTGCATTATACGTAGGAGCACCGACTATCAGACCTTTGTAGCGGAACACATCACGCAGGATGTAGCTATGGTGGGTCTTCGAGATGTTGTACATTACAATGTTCTTCACACCAGCCTGACTCGCAGCACGCGCGATAATCTCTGCCATACGCTCTGTGTTGCCGTACATCGTACCATAGCAGATCACCAGTCCAGGCTCTGTCTCGTATTTCGACATCTTGTCGTACATATCCATCACCTTCGCAATATGCTCGTGCCAGACAGGGCCATGGGTCGAACAGATAAAGTCTAATTCCACACCGGCCAACTTCTTCAACGCATTCTGTACAGGCACACCATACTTGCCCACAATGTTAGAGTAGTAACGCACCATCTCCAACCAGAAGCTCTCACAGTTGATCTCCTCGTCTATCACACCGCCATTCAGCGCTCCGAAGCAGCCGAAAGCATCACCCGAGAAGAGCACCTTGTTGGCAGCATCCAATGTCACCATTGTCTCAGGCCAGTGAACCATCGGAATGAGCACGAAACTCAACTCATGGCTGCCTGTGCTCAACGTCTCACCATTCTTCACTTCTACCACATCGTCGGTCACGCCATAAAAGCCCTCCAGCATACCTAAGGTCTTCTTGTTGCCTACTATCTTGATGTTGGGATAATACTTCTTGATGAGAGCTATCGAACCACTGTGGTCTGGTTCCATGTGATTGATGACCAGATAGTCAATCTCCCTCTCACCAATCACTTCCTTGATATTCTCCAGAAACTGAGTGAAGAAATCCACCTCCACTGTGTCGACAAGCGTCACTTTCTCGTCTACAATCACATACGAGTTATAGCTCACACCATTGGGCAGAGGCCAAAGCCCCTCAAAACGATGCTTGTTTCTATCGTTTACACCCACGTAATAAATCCCGTTCTTAATTTCTGTTACCATAACTATTAATTTTGATTTTTGTGCACAAAGATAAAGAATAACCCAAAGAAAGCAAAACGAATTCGCTATTATTAAGCAATTTTTCACTACCTTTGCAGCCATGAATTACAATACACATACTCTCTCCAACGGGCTTCGCATCATACATCTGCCCTCTACGAGCCCTGTCGTCTACTGTGGCTATCAGATCCAGGCGGGCTCACGTGACGAGTTGCCAGGTGAGGAAGGCCTTGCTCATTTCTGCGAGCACACCACCTTCAAAGGTACCAGCCGTCGCCGGGCATGGCACATTCTCAACAGCCTCGAAAGCGTAGGAGGCGATCTGCAGGCTTACACCACCAAGGAGTCTACCGTCTACTATGCCGCCATCCTTCACGACCATACAGCACGGGCCGTCGACCTCCTTACCGACATCGTCTTCCACTCCACCTATCCCCAGGCAGAGCTTGACAAGGAGGTAGAAGTCATTTGCGACGAGATAGAGAGCTACAACGACACCCCCTCCGAACTCATCTACGACGAATTCGAGAACCACCTCTTCCAGGGTCATCCTTTAGGGCACAGCATCCTCGGCACAGCAGCGGGCGTACGAAGTTTCAGTCAAGCTGATGCTCAGCGCTTTGCCCATCGACATTATCGTCCAGACAATGCCATCTTCTTCGCCTATGGCGACATTTCCTTTTCCCGCCTCGTACGCCTCTTGGAAAAGGCTCAAACGGGTCAGTCAGCAACCCCTGTTATCCAGCAGCCACGAACAGCAGAACTGCCTCATCACGACTTTCTGCAGGAGCCACGTACTGTCATCATCCCCAAACACACCCATCAGGCACACGTGATGACGGGCACTCTGGCTTGCAATGTCCATGACGCTCGCCGTATGCCTCTCTATCTTCTCAACAACATCCTCGGCGGTCCTGGCATGAATGCCAAACTCAACCTCGCCCTTCGCGAGCATCACGGCCTCGTCTATACCGTAGAGAGCAACCTGACCACCTATAGCGACCTGGGCTACTGGAGCATCTATTACGGCTGCGACGTCCACGACATCGAACGTTGCCGCCGCCTCGTACACCGCGAGTTGCAGCATTTCATCGACCGTCCTCTCAGTCCTTCGCAACTAAGAGCTGCCAAAAAGCAGATTAAGGGACAGATAGGCGTGGCATGCGACAACCGGGAGAACTTCGCCCTCGACTTCGGCAAGAGCTACCTCCACTATGGCTGGCTCAAGAACATTCAGCATCTCTACGAGCAGATAGACGACATCACCTCGCAGCAGATACAGGAAGTCGCCCAGGAATATTTAGCCGAAGAACGTCTCTTCACCCTCATCTACCAATAATGCCGTGAGGTAGAGATTTCCTCAGTTGGCGCTTTTTTGCTTCCTCAGTTGGCGCTTTTTTGTTTCCTCAGTTGGCGAAACAACATAGGATTAAATTACAGAACTTTCGCAAGTAAGCACCACACGCGCCTGAAAGGGCGTGCTTGAACCACTTGTGAAAGTTGAGAAAATAAAAGAATAATTATACCGTATATTTATTCCATAATTGCCAAAAAAACACGCCCCAACTGGGAAAAAGAATCTGCCCAACTGGAAAAAAAATTTTTCCCAACTGGGAAATTATTTTTTCACAGTTAAGTCCTGTCAGGAAACGAATATTTATACAGAAGGATTATAACTGCAATTTTAGCCTTTTCCAATATAGGAAAAGGCTAAAATTCAGTACTTTTACATGTGAGTTCAGTCACAAAGACGACTACTTCTTCTTAGGACGGCGGCGTGCCCAGCCTTCTTCCTCGAAGTTGGGCTCCTCGCCTTTGAACTTAACGTTGTCGTTGTGCTGGAAGAACTGACGCCAGTCGCCGGTCTCCTCTTCTCTGCGAGGCTTGCGGCTACGACTCTCTGCACGACTGCCCTTTCCCTTGCCTCTGCTCTCGCTGCCCTTGCCTCCCTTGCGGCTCTCACGGCTCTCGCTACGACTGCCACGGGCACTACGTCCATGACCTTCTTCTTCGGCATCGTTGCAACGAACGGTTCTGCCCTTGTACTCTGTGCCGTTGAGAGCTTTCATCACACGCTTGGCATCCTCCTCGGGAACCTCGATGTAGGCAAACTTAGAGAGCAAGTCGATGTGTCCCACCTCCTGGCGACCCTTCACATGCTTGTTCAGATACTGCATGATCTCGCCAGGATAGAAGCCGTCCGCCTTGCCCAAGTTGATGAAGAGACGCTTGTATCCAGCCTCTGCCTCGTGCTTGCGGCGACCGTTAGACACCTTGCCACGACCCTCTGAGCCTCTACCCTCACCACGAGAGCCACGAGAACCCTTTCCGGTTTCGGGCTTGACTATCTCAGGAGCGTTCTTATAATAGTCGAGGAACTTACCAAAGGTGATGGTAACCATCTTCTTGATGATGTCTTCCTTGTCGATGTAGTCGAACTGGCGGTTGATCTCTGCCATATAAGGTTCTATCTGATCCTCGTCAACATCGGTCTTCATGATGTCGTCCATGGTCTTGAAGAGCTGTTTCTTGCAAATCTCCTCAGGAGTAGGAAGGGTGCCGTCAATAAAGTCCTTGCCGATCTGTTTCTCTATCTGTCTCACCTTAAACTTCTCGCGGGTGTGGATGATAGAGATCGAGGTGCCTTTCTTTCCGGCACGACCTGTTCGTCCACTACGATGGGTGTAGCTGGCAATATCGTCGGGGAGTCCATAGTTGATGACGTGAGTAAGGTCGTCGACATCAAGTCCTCGGGCAGCAACGTCGGTAGCCACAAGGAACTGCACATTGTGATTACGGAACTTCTGCATGGTGAGGTCGCGCTGCTGCTGACTCAAGTCACCATGAAGAGCCTCAGCATTATAACCATCGCGGATGAGTTTGTCGGCAATATCCTGTGTCTCCAACTTGGTGCGACAGAAGATAATGGCGAAGATACGGGGATAGAAGTCGACAACACGCTTCAGGGCAAGATACTTGTCCTTGGCGTTCACCAGATAGTAGATGTGATTGACGTGCTCGGCACCCTCGTTGCGCGAGCCTACAACGATCTCCTTATGGTCGTGGAGATAGTGGAGCGCTATCTTCTCTATCTCCTTGCTCATAGTAGCAGAGAAGAGGAGCGTATTTCTATCCGCTGGCACATTCTCGAAGATGGCATTGATGCTCTCGGAGAAACCCATATTGAGCATCTCGTCAGCCTCATCCAATACCACATTGTTCACATGCTCCAACTGAGCCACGCCACGGTTGATGAGGTCGAGAAGACGACCAGGTGTGGCTACGATGATCTGTACACCATGCTTGAGGGTGCGTATCTGACTGCCTATATCGGTTCCGCCATAGACTGCAGCAATGTGGAGTCCGTCGATGTACTTGGCGAAACTGTTGAGGTCATCGGCTATCTGGAGACAAAGCTCACGGGTAGGACTCAGGATAATGGCCTGTGTCTGCTTGTTCTGAGCATCGGTCTTCTGAATGACAGGAATGCCATATGATGCAGTCTTACCAGTTCCTGTCTGCGCCAACGCGATGACATCGTTTTTGTTGCCTAAGAGATAGGGGATTACTTCTTCTTGTACAGGCATTGGATTCTCGAATCCAAGCTCCTCAATAGCGCGGCGAATGTCCTCGCTGACGCCTAATTCTAAAAATGTTTTCAAATCTTTTTTACCTTATTAATGTATTCAATGCAGAAGGCTGAATTCACCCTCCCAGCCATTAATAGGGTGCAATATCCTTCCGAAAACGCTTGCGACAAGGCTGTCCTGTCCTACGCTAAAAGGCGACAGGCTGCCTGATACTTGTCTAAATTCGGGTGCAAAGTTAGTAAAAAGTTCTTGATAATCAAAAAGTTTTCGTACTTTTGCACACAAAATAGACTTTTTATACATTCAAAATGATGATGGATTTATCAGTTCTTTTGCCTTCGTGCCTACGACGGAGGGTTCTGCTGGGACTTGTTTGCTGGTGCTGTTGCAACTCTGTGCTGTGGGCGCAGGATTCTGCCATGGTGTCGGTGGACTCGTTGGAAACAACGGAAACAGTACAGACCGACTCTATTGTAGCCGCAACAAGACCATTGCCCGCCCCCATGATGACGGCAGACTGCAAACCCGTGCTGCGACCGAAGAACGTACTGGTACCTGTAGTCATAACAGGACTGGCTGCGCTGTATGTTCAGAACCATGGTTGGTTTGCGCAACAGAAGCGCGAGGTTCAGAAAGGGCTGTCGGCTGAGGGAAGGCATCATCTGAGGGCTGACGAAGTATTGCAGTTTGCACCCATGGCAACGGTCTGGGGCTTGAGGTTAGCAGGCGTAAAGGGGAAAAACGAACCTAAAGAACGCCTGGGCATCATAGCGCTGTCGTACGCTTCATTGGGACTCATTACGTTCGGCATGAAGGCGGCTGTAAACGAGGAAAGACCCGACGGCAGAGACTGCAGGTCATTTCCATCGGGTCATACGGCGAGGGCATTCATGGGTGCAGAGATGCTGTATCAAGAATATAAGGACGTGTCGCCATGGATAGGATATTCGGGCTACGCCATGGCTGCGCTGACAGGCTATCTGCGAGTCTACAACAACCGGCATTATCTGAACGATGTCGTGGCGGGAGCCTGCATCGGAATTCTGTGTACCAAATTGGGATATTGGCTGCAACCGAAATTGTTTAAGAAGAAAAAGAAGGCTTTCAAATTTCAATATTGAGAAATTTGAAAGCCTTCTTCGCTTCATCCGAAAAAGCTTCGACCTGTTCAGTTGGAACGTCATGTAAGGGCAAAAACTCCTAACCCAGGAAAAATGGACACAAGCAGCACGCCCTGAAAGGGCAGAAGCTCTTAGCCCAGGGCAACGCCCTGGGT
>CAVACC010000086.1:0-14398 GCA_963587495.1 Clostridia bacterium
GGTGAAGATGCCGATTACCCGCGATGGGACGAAAAGACCCCGTGAACCTTTACTATAGCTTAACATTGAATTTGGGTAATTGATGTGTAGGATAGGCCGGAGACTTTGAAGCAGGCACGCCAGTGTTTGTGGAGTCGCTGTTGAAATACGGCCCTTTGGTTATTTGAGTTCTAACTCGCTGGTGCGAGGACACTGTTTGGTGGGTAGTTTGACTGGGGTGGTCGCCTCCAAAAGCGTAACGGAGGCTTCTAAAGGTGCCCTCACGCCGATTGGTAACCGGCGGTAGAGTGTAATGGCATAAGGGCGCTTGACTGGGAGACTGACAAGTCGATCAGGTAGGAAACTAGAGCATAGTGATCCGGTGTTTCCGTATGGAAGGGACATCGCTCAAAGGATAAAAGGTACTCCGGGGATAACAGGCTGATCCCTCCCAAGAGCTCATATCGACGGAGTGGTTTGGCACCTCGATGTCGGCTCGTCACATCCTGGGGCTGGAGAAGGTCCCAAGGGTTGGGCTGTTCGCCCATTAAAGTGGCACGCGAGCTGGGTTCAGAACGTCGTGAGACAGTTCGGTCTCTATCTATCGTGGGCGTTGGAAATTTGCGTGGCTCTGACACTAGTACGAGAGGACCGTGTTGGACTGACCTCTGGTTTACCGGTTGTGCCGCCAGGCGCACCGCCGGGTATCCATGTCGGGATCGGATAAGCGCTGAAAGCATCTAAGTGCGAAGCCGGCCACAAGATTAGATTTCCTCATGAGGGTCGTCAAAGACGATGACGTTGATAGGAGGCAGGTGTAAAGACAGCGATGTCAAAGCCGAGCCTTACTAATTGCCCGAAACTTGCAGCCGCCCCCGCCGCACGGGGCGTGCCTGCTCAAAGTTGGTACAATGAGCGGTGCATGAAGTTAGATGTGCCGTTGCAGCAGGAGCTGCAGCCATTGTTGCTTGCACGAAAGTATTTGCAAGTTCAGCTTGTGTTGTCCAAACGATATTCTGGTGGTTATAGCGTTGGGGATCACCTCTTCCCATTCCGAACAGAGAAGTTAAGCCCAACCGCGCCGATGGTACTGCACACCCGCGGGAGAGTAGGTCGCCGCCAACTTTATTTTCACAGCCTCTTTCAGTGTCACAACTGAGAGAGGCTTTTTTGTGTCTGCGCATATCTGCGCGTTTACGAATCTGCTGAGGTCAGTAGTTGTCAGAAATGCGCTGCACGAAACGCTACCACTAATAAAACGCTAGCTCTAAACGCTAGCTCTAATGGGGGCGACGCGTCCCGCGTCGGGATAGAGAAAGGAGGGTAAAACGAACCCTACCAAATAATAGCTGCATCTTTTCCCGACGCGAGACGCGTCGCCCCCATTAGTGCTTGCGTTTAGAGCTAACGTTTAGAGGTAGCGTTTGGTGATAGCGTTTAGTGCTTGCGTTTTCATTCAGATTGACAGGTTAAAAAGCGGATCTAAGAGGTAAGTTCTTTACATCTATATGTCTGCACATTGGCACATCAGCTCGCGACAGTGAGCAATCTGCGAAAAAATTATAGTAAATATTTGGCATATTGCCAAACATTGTGTATCTTTGCACTCGCAAACACGAAAAGACGACCATAGTTTGCATGGAGAGATGGCAGAGTGGTCGAATGCACCGGTCTTGAAAACCGGCGTACTGCAAGGTACCGGGGGTTCGAATCCCTCTCTCTCCGCCAAAATCAGCGTAACGAGTTGTAAAACAACAAGTTACGCTGATTTTTCGTTTAAGGGTGCGCCAAATCTGCGCCAGAATTTTTCAGATACCTCAAATCCGCAACTAAACCTTTCAACGTCCTTCTTGCGTGTACACATCCTCTCATTACTGAAATTGCAGATGATTTGAACTGAAACACCCACTTGCGGCCTACAATATCCCCTTACCCCACAATGCGACTTGAGACAATACGCAGTATCATACCCATAAGTTGTAGGCGTTATCCAATACCTTTCTGAAATACACCCGCGTAAGCATTGTTACAGGTATAGATATTCAGCACATACCGCCTTGATATCCTGATCCACTTTGCTGGTACAGAGACGAACCTGAAGACAAACGCTTTTATGCGGCTTGTTGCATTGAGTCCGAACCTCTTCACGTCAAGTCTGTGGATGTGTCAAAGCTACAAGTGCGAAGTGTTAGATGAAGCGAGAGATGGTTCATCAAATGAGTAGTGACATCCTTGGGTACATGAGCCACCACAGAAGTAGATACTCATGAGAGAACGGATGATTTCGCTGTACCGATAACCGAAGGTTTTCGTTAAGCCAGATGAGCAGAGCTAAGTTTACTTATGCTCTACCATGGCGAGAAAACGTTCCATGAAATGAAACGATCTACACCTTAGACCGAGGGTCGAGTCGATTACAGAAGACAATGTGGAGTCAAATTTCTCCATGATTGAAAATATTCCTCCAAAAGGAGTGAGTTTCTCAGATTTAAATTACATCTTTGCCATGTCATATCAGAGTTTTGCTTGTTTATTTTTGCAACACTAAGATAAGTGAATTCTTCGACATAGCAAAATCCTAGGCAACTTTTTGTTGCTCAGGTACTTAAAAAGTTATACTTATAATAGTGTTGCGAAATTAAGGAGAATCAAGATAATCAGTCATGCCTCAGAACAAGAATGCAGTCATAAGATACCAAGCACTGGACAGATGTTTCAGTGACTTCCGCCATCGCTATTACATGGATGATTTGATAGATGCCTGTGCAGAAGCCTTGATGGAATACACTGGCTATGACAGTGTGAGCCGTCGCACAGTGTTCGATGACATTACCTTTATGGAAAGCAACCAAGGCTGGAGCATCCCATTGGAGCGTCTAAAAGATGGCAAGAAAGTCTATTACCGATACAAATACCGCGACTTTTCCATCAACAAGCAGGAATTGACCGCAGAAGAACTTTCACAGCTGCGCACCACTATTCTTACTATTAGCCGCTACCGTGGTCTGCCATCCAACGAGTGGCTGGAAGATGTGATTTCCAATCTGGAATATCGTTTCCATCTAAAACCGAAAAGTGAGAACGTGCTTTCCTTTGAACAGAACCAGAGGCTGAAAGGCATCGAGCATCTTTCTCCCTTGATTGATGCTGCCACCAACAAGCAGACGCTTGAAATAACCTACCGTAGTTTCGATGAGCAGGAAAACGTCTGGACGATTTACCCATACTTCTTGAAGCAATACAACAACAGATGGTTTCTCTTTGGACTTAACGCTCAGTTCAACTCCATATCCAATCTTCCTCTTGATCGCATTGAGAGGATAAAGCATACCGACCTCCCTTTCATAGAGAATAAGGAGATTGACTTTGAGACGTACTTTGACGATATTGTGGGCGTGACAAAACCCAAGCCCGATGTAAAGGTGGAAACTGTCACGTTGAAATTTGATAAAAAACGTTTTCCTTATATCGTGTCCAAACCCATCCACCACACGCAAGAGGTCGCGGATGAGGAAAGCGGCATCTTATCCATAAAGGTGCGTCCGAACAAGGAATTGGAAGCACTCCTTCTTTCATTCGGCCCACAAGTGGAGGTACTCTCTCCAGAACCTCTCCGACAGCAAATCGCAAAAAAAAATGCTGAGAATTTGAAAATTTATTTTCCAGTGCAATTAGACTGCACGGATGGCCTCTAACTTTGCACCGTCGAACAAAAAAAGAAGTAGATATGCAGGCAAAAGAAATCTTTTCTATCGAGGGCATCGTTGCCAAGTACACATCCCACGTATCAGCCAAAAAACGCCTTATATTTTCTGAAGACTACCCTTTGGCAGAGAATGAGTTGGAGAGTGCTTCGGGTGAAGAGCAACTAATTTCTAAACTGTGGTACGAACATTCACATATCACTGAGATACCTGAGGAATACAAGCCTATCGAGGTGTATATCCGTTTCTTCAAGGACAAAATCCTTTCTGAAGACGAGTGGAACTTCCTTCTTGAAAACTACGGAGCTACCATCGAGTATCTGTTCTCTATCAGAGAAAAATGGAACATACAACCCGTGGAGGTGTTTTCTATAACGTGCGACCTACAGGAGCTGATTGCAAAAACCACTCGTCCTGATGCTGGTTCCAAGGTGTTCATCCCATTTGTTGGATATGGGGATTTTGCTATGATGTTCCCCGGCTGCGAAGTGTCTGGCTTTACACTTGACGCACGTTCTGCATGCTTCGTAAACATTCGCGTGCAAGCTGCAGGAATCATGGGACACTTCAAACCATCGCCAGAAAATATAGAGAATTTCTTGCCAGAAGAAAAGCAAGATCTAATTTGCTGGGACATCGATTCAGAGTGGTTGGAGTATAAAGGCCAATTCTCTCTCTTGAAGAAAATAAAGAACTACCTGACGGATAATGGAAGTATGGTGGTATTAACCTCTGCCGCCGTTCTCACTTCCAGCCACAAGGAAGCAGTGGAGGGTAGAAACTTTCTCGTTGAGAGTTGCGCATTGGATGCCATCGTCCAGCTGCCTCATACCAGCAAGAAAACAAACATAGACAAGTTCTTAATCTATGCGACTAACCGAGTACGCAAGGAAAAATTTAGCATGGTGATGCTGGACGCATCCTTTGCAATTAGACAGGTAGGTTTCGAGAGAAACTTTTCACGCATTGACGTGAAGAGGATTATGGAAGTTCTTGACGCTGCTATCAATCCTGATGCCGCACATACTGAGGCATCCGAAGATAGCAATAAGGTCATGAGAACCATTCCCTATGTCGCTCTCGACCTCGACATCCTTCTTCCTGGCTATTATCTCAGCCAGCCGGTGGATAAGAAGGGGCTTGTGCCACTGACAGAACTTGTCTCTGTCATCAGACCTACGAAAGAACATCTGCAGAAGGTACTTGCATTTGACCCCAAAGGGCTTACCGATAAGTTCGCTGATGCAAAAATCGTCCTGCAAAATGCGGAGAGCTTGGACGCGGAACAAAATAGAACTTCAAAATTGGTGAAAAGCATTCCTGCTGTTCCATGTGTGTTCCTGCTCGTGTTCGGTAGGTCTGTTAAGGTGGGCTACTCGAGAACGAATGACCCACAGGCATCTATCCGAACGTATTCTCTCTTCTCTTGTCTGCAACCGAAGGAAGGATACTCTCTGGAATACATCTCGGCCTTGCTCCTGTCGGAACCAGTCAGGAAGCAACTGCTTAATATTGCTTCCGGGAGTACCGCGGCACACTTCAACGAACATCTGCTATGCAAGGTTCTTGTTCCTATGCATGACAAGGAGCAGCAACTGATGCTCGTCAATGAGACGGCGATGGCTTCTTTGTCGGAACGAGAGAAACAACTGATGGCGGAGCGTGAGCAATACGAGAGGAACATACGTCTGCGGAAGCATGCCCTGACACAATCACTGTCTTCTTTTGGCTCTATGTTCAACACACTGAACAATTACCGCAAAAGGCAAGGGGGCTTCCTTACTGACACGGATATTGTGTCACAGGTGAGAGATACGACCGTCGCTGATGTGTTCGAGTACTTGGATTCTCGTTTGAAGACTATCCAGACGAAACTGGCAGCCATCGCTGATGTGGACATTGACTATGGCGAACCTAAGCACATCGACCCACAGGCGTTCATCAAGTCGTATATCGCAAAGCATGTGGCCGAATGGACGAACTTCGTACCTAAAGTTTCTTGGAGTCCACAAGATACCAACCTTGCAACTGAGGACATCATCAGTCCGTACGATGGGGAGGTTATCCTGAAGAAAGGTGAACCTATTACCACACTCGTCTTTCCTGAGGCAGCTTTAGAGCATGTGTTCAACAACATCGTGTCCAACGCCATGGCGCACGGCTTCAAGGATGCAACGCGTAGCAATTACAAATTGCAGTTCGCATGGTTTACTGAGGGTACGTCTGTGGTGATACAGATAGAAAACAACGGTGAACCGATCCCTGCGGACGTGAATGTGGACGACATTCTTTCGTATGGTTTCAGCACCAGACTCAACGAGGATGGCCACAACGGTATAGGAGGCTCTGAAATAGCCAGCATCATGAAGATGTATGATGGCAAGGTGAGCGTCGAGGCGCTGAGTGACGAGGAGTTCACGGTCAGATATACGCTGACGTTCGAGAAATCTAACATTGTGGCTTCCCTTTAATACTTTTCGACTATGCAGAACGAACTGGTAAAGATAATGTGGGTTGAGAATGACCCCGAAGTGATTCAAACATACCCCCTAGAGGCAGAGGGCTTCGACTTGGAACTTGTCCCATTTGAATACTGGGACAAGGCTGAGAGTGTGCTAAAGCAAGACCCGGACAAGTGGGCTGCTATCATTTTGGATGCGAAGTGCAAACTGCATGAGGACAGCACGGACGATGCGCAGACTTTCCTTTCTAACGTAACGCTTTCCATTCAATCCATCTGCCATGGGAAACGATTCATTCCTTGGTTCGTCCTCTCTGGACAGGCAGAGGACGACATCAAGAAGATTATCCCTGAAGTGCGCAAGGAATGGGATGGCGACTGGCACAAGGCATACTACGATAAGAACACGGACAGGGAATTGCTCTTTCGTCGCATTCGCCATATGGCTCGGAGATACATGTCGGCCTCGATGAAGATACGCCAGATGTATAAGCCTGTCTTTGATGCCATTGAAAAGCTTCAACTGCATGACGATGTGGATGTGTATCTTACCGACCTGCTTTCGGAACTCCACTTCCCAGAGTTGGATGACAAGGATTACAACGATAAACTACCGAAAGTTCGTCAAATCATTGAGTATATCTTCCGTTCTATGATTACACATGGGATGTTGCCAGAACAGAAGAGGATAAACCTACAGTGGTCGAATGCGCTGCTAAGTGGCAAGGAATGCTATGACAAAAATAAAGAGGTCGTAGCAAAGGGTGACCAAATTTTGCCCACCATCTGCGCCGACAACCTTATTCACATGATTCATACCTGTGGAGCCGACGTGCATTCCCGTAATGAGAAGGACGAGAATACCAAAAGCACCAAGGAATACATGGACATGGTGGGCAACTCGTCAAACCTCCTGAAGAGTTATGCGCTACAACTATGTGATGTTATCCTGTGGTATGCGCATTATTCCTCCCTTCACGACGATGAGGAAATTAATGCCTTGAAATGGGAAATAACCAAAGCAAATAGCTGGAAATAGCATAATTACATGAGATTAGTCTACCCAGAAAACAAGTGGTTCATCGGTGCCATTAAGTTCTTTGACAAGAATAAAGACTTTGGTTTTATTGCCTCAAACAATTGTGGCATGTCTCTTCATCATGCCTATTATCAGGACTTCTACGTAAACTCGGAGTCTTTCATTGAGGAAGAGGCTAAAGCCGATGGGCGTATTGTGGTATTCCAGATTATGGAACAACGTAAAGGGCGTGAAAAAGCTGTTAACGTCCGTCGTATTACCAAGTCCGACGAAGACGTGCAGCTTGTGCTTACGTATTATGGCGACCACGAAAATATCCGTATTAAAGACGATAGAACTGTTAACCTTTTTAACCATTGCTTTAAGCCTCGTAATTTGCTTGCTAAGAAAGTCATAGGCATTATTGAGAATGATGCCGAGCGTTCTCCGTCAAAGACTTTCGAACATGTAAACTTCTTCCTTGATCGCTATAAAGTGGAGAATGCAGTCAAGGAGCGTTTTGTTTTTGACCGCGACTTTGAAAAAGAAGAAAAGCAGATATGGGTAGATTTTTTTGCTGTCTTTAATGAGGCCGAATGGTTCGAAATACTCAAAAAATATCCGTCAGCCTGTAGGTATGCGACATCAAGGGATGTTATAGATAAGTGGGTGACTGCTTATGACTTTGGGAAGGTGGAAGACTACATGCCTTCGTCCAGACATCTCTATGCAATGGACGACTCCATATATATCTACCATAAGCTGATAAAACACCGTGATTTCGCTGATTTGTTACCGCAGGAGCATCGGGATGGCTATATAGAAAGGTTTACACAATTCGTAGATGATGTTATATCCAAGACGATTGTGTATGTTGTGGAGAACAAACCTGTAACCAGCAATTTGGATAGTAGCGTGAAGCGTCTGCTCTCCTTAACTCCAAATAGCCATGAAGAGGAAATCAATCAGGCCAAAAAGGGTATCTTAAAAAAAGACTTCCTTCGTGCTTGTCGTGACTACGTGTCATTATCTGATTCATACCGAAAGGAACAGGTTTGCACGAAGTTTGAACTGATAGCGGATGACCAAAAAGCACCCAGCATAGAAGAGGCCGAAACCATTTTGTCTGTCTATGTGAATAAATGTTTTGAAGATGAGAAACTGGCTACCATCACAGAGATGTTGTCTTCTTTCTCTTTCCTTGAAAATGGTTTCAAACAGTCAATAGTTGAACGACTTTTTCCTCTTGTCAAAGAGGAACTATGTGGAAAAGTTCGTGACGCTTGTGAAAAAGGGATTGGCTATCCTTATGATTTTATCAACACGTATAGACATTTAGTGGCTCCACTTGATGATAGCCAGAAAGAATTCATTCGCACAGAAATTGCTCACCTAGTGCAAGAAGCGAATAACATTTATCTCATAGCTGGTAGTGCTGAATGGATAGAACCGCAAAAGGCTCTTTCATTGGCTAACTCTATCGTTGAGAGTATGAATATCACTGATATTTCAGCATTTCTCAACAGATATGTCAACGATGGTTTTGTGCTGATAGATAATTCTGCTATTGGAGACGAATTACAGAAAAAAATCAGTCAGCGTGGTTTTGAATTACTTTTTACAAGTGAGCTTCCCGAAAATCTGAATATACTAAGCCATCTGATTTCCCTTCTTTCTGGTGGCATTGACAATCCTCTTTGGAAAAAGTACTTAGACACAAGATCGAAGTCCGATCTGCTGACTATGTTCGACAAAGGGCTGATTACATCCCTGCCAGCGACTATTCTCGAAGATGTGGTGAACGAGATTTCATTGGATAGCCTGTTGTCACACCATTCGCGATGGTATAACAAGCCTATACTTCCTGATGGTTCGGTCAAGAATATCATTGTCAACGCTGGCGATGATTTGTTCAATGCCATATCTAAACGTCTTACCAATCTTCCACTTACAGAAGAGAATGTGCCACTGGCTGTCTTACTGACTGAGCTGTTGAACGCCAACAAGCCACAAAATATGGACTACTGGCAAGAACGAAACTGGGAAAGGTCGTTCTCTGCGAAACTTCTATCCTTCAGGCAGAATCTGCCAGATGATTCTCCTCTTTCCATTATTCTGTATGCTGTTTATTTCCAAACTCGCGGCTCAATTAGCCTCCTATGCCATTTGTTCTTTCAACTGCCACCATACATCCAAATTCGGGTGGTAAAGCGGCTCTTCATGGGTATTGCCCAGGGTAAATGGAACAAAACATCTGAAGAAATGTACACCATTCTTGGAGGTGACGCGCATCCTTTATGTTTCCCACTTGAAATCGTCTTCGCATATCTTAAACGCAGAGAAAAAGCCCCAACGGCTAACCTTGACAACAATATCATGTTGCAGTTGTTGGATGGTCGTGAAGACCACGGCGAGTGGATTGGCATACGTCAATTTGTGACTGATTGCCATGGCAGAATATATGTCGATGACACTGCAAACGAGAGTCCTTCATGGAGAAGGGACTTCTACAATGGAGTAATAAAGTCGGATAAGCAGGGAAGAATCCTAGTGCTTGTGCCAACCAAGATGATTGATGGCAATGCTGAATTGCAAAGCTATAATAACAAGTATTTTGAAACGGTAAAAGAGTGGATAAGTATTTCTTTTAAAGAGAGTGATTATACCTGTAGAGAAACTGACAAGGGCTTGTTATATGCTTTCGATGAATCCAAAGAGAAAGAGTTGTATGCCTTGTCGCGTTATTTCAATTTCTTCAATAAGAATGTCAATCACAGCTTCATTTTCTCTGTTGCTGAAAAAGCGGAAGATGTGTTCTGCGAATGCCGAATGTCAGATAAATTGGACAACTGGCACCAACTTCCTTTCTATTGGTGCGGAAACAAGCCTTGTTTCTGCGCTCCTGCAAGATTCCACACGGCATCTGAATGGGAACAATACACGATGCTTGACTTTATGCGTATACTCAACATCCCTGTTGACTATGTCAATCAATATGGGAAACAAACACGATTTGGATACTATACCATACTTTCGGCATATCTGAAGAGTTTTGCAAAATTCTACGAACATCTCAAATGCCGTCACTGCGGTAAACTGATGAAGCCAGAAGACGGAATCACAAACTTTGAGAGTCGTGCTGTGAACAGTTTTTCATGCGCAAATTCTGAATGTAAAGCGCATGGGTTCGTGGTGTATCTCAATCATTGCTTCAATAAACCCAAATGTAAGGCAATCATAGACAGTCGAGACTCGAAAAAATGCCCTAATGAACAGTATATCTGTCCTAAATGTGGTGCTTGTTGTTCTACTGAAAACTTCCGCCTACGACTCAACCACTTGGAAATGACTGGTGGATATAAATCTCCACGCCTGATAAATTTTGTCAACGCTAACCTTGGCCATTGGGAAAAGCATGAGTTTTACTGCTATAAATGCGGCAACCGTATGTCTAACGAAGGTGGTGTTTACAAATGCGACCATTGTAATACAAAATATAATCACTCATAATAGGATATTTTATGCCTCAAAGAAACCGTCCCATTGCCAAACTCATCAAGTGGTTCGTAAACCGCGAGAAGGGAAAAGTCGTTGATGCTCGTCACGAAATTCAATGGCGGTTCCGTTCGTTAGATTGGAACGACCAGAAGGAAATCCTGTTAGCTTTCCTCTCATCAGGAAAGGAGGACAGGAAATGGACATACAAGCAACTGGCCAATTATTGGGATGATAGTTTCTTCCCAAAAGTAAAAGAGATATGGGAAACATTCCATGAATATGAATTGATTCGACCTGCCATTGAGTGCTTTCCGAAAGAATATCTCAGGGAACACAAGGAAGAGTTTTGTAATGCCCATTACTATGCTTATTGCCGCCGTTTCGTGAATGACCCCGACTTTGAGATTGACCAAACGAAGGTTTCTCCCAAAGGGTACATGCTACTGATGAGGCATGGGAAACGCCCCTTTTCCGAAAAAGAAGCAAAGACGCTTATATATAAGCAGATTTATCTTCTTTGTTGTTTACCTCCTAATACCATCATAGAAAATGGCTTACTGTGCAGAGGTATCAACATAGAAGAAGAGGATTTTCCTACGGCCATGGAATTTCGGGATATTTATGCTATGGTAAAGACCCTGGAGGAATATGAAATGATTGATTTGTCGCAATCGTTCTATCAGTGGGCGGGGGACGCTTATATGAATTTCATCCATTCTAAATCGTATGATTCTCTCATAGCAGAAAAGGTCAGCCATCATCTGTTATATGACAAGAAGATTTTCCTGGCAAAGAAAATGATGTACGAGGCTATTCCTGAACAATACAAAACAGATGATGGGGAATGGACTATTTCACACTATGATAGGCAACCGCTTTCTCAATTTGATTCCTTCAGGTCGTATCTTGAACATTACCGCACAAGTTACCGCATAATAGATGAGAATGACTTCCCTCAAGAAGAAAAAAAAGAAGAAATGCAAACTGCATCACCGAAACAGATAAGGGAAATGATGGACAAAAATCCTGCCATTGCTACCCTCATCGAGAAACTTGGAATTGATGTGGAAGATGATAACGACTGTCCGTTTTAAACCCAAAAACTATGTTTACACTGCAATTACAATGCCCAAAATGCGGATTTCACACACCAACAAATGGGCCAGATATGGAAGATGACTTTGTGCTATATTCTCAGCAAATCAATGTTGACTGGACAATATGTACCTGCCTTGATTGCAAACAATTCTTCCAAAGACGAACTGAAAATGGTATTCCCATCAATAAATGTAGAATATGTGGAGGCGATAACATAGTTGTTAATCAAGGAGACTTTACAGATTTAAAATGTCCTGTATGTGGACATGATAATCTGGAAATAGACACAGATACAATAGGAAGCTATTTTTATCATGCAAAACATTTGTATACTCAATTTGAAATATGTCAAAAGTAGCACTAAAGAAATATCTGAATACCTTACAGAAAGGTGAGATAATAGAGATGGTTCTTGACCTCTACGATGCCCGTAAGGAGGCCAAGGAGTATCTGGAGTATTACCTGAATCCTGACGAGAAAGAGAAACTGAAGGAATACAAGACAATCATACTCAACGAGTTCTTTCCCAAGCGTGGCGACAGGAAATGTCGTTTCAGCGTATGTAGAAAAGCAATTGCCGATTTCCGAAAGTTGTATCCAGCGCCCGAGAACCTTGCCGACCTTATGCTCTATCTGGTGGAAAATGCTTGCGAGGCTGCTGACTTATGGGGCGACCTTTGGGAGTCGTTCTATGATTCCACTGAAAGTAATTTCGAGGCCACGATGAAGTTTATCACTAAGAATGGCCTGCTGCCGAAGTTCCAAAAGCGAATAGAAGCAGCACTAAAGAATACAGAAAGTAGCGGCTATGGTTTTTGTGATGCCATGCCGGACATCTACGAGGAATATGCAAGAAACTATAGCGACTAACCCCAACCATTATGGCTAAGAATAAGAAGAAAACAGTATTGCCACATTTCTTTTCAGGAAGGGAGTATATCAAAACAAAGACAAGGCAGTTGCCTTTGGGCAAATGTTATGCTTTGGGGAATTTGGAACACCAAAAGAATTCTCCTGTGGTCGTAACCCGATGTCACAAGCAAGGAACATTCACTATAGGAATGTACATTGTCGATATGTTGTGCCGTGGTGTAACGGATTCCGAATACTTCTTCAATAAGACACAGGAGGAACTGGATGATGTATTGAAAACACTTAGTCAACCTCCAGTCTTGATGATGGAGGAATTTAAGGTAAAGTTAAAATGATTCAGAAGCAATTGGTTCAATTCCTCCAATTCAGGGGTTAAAACTCCATACTTGGCTTCAAATTTATCGCCGTTCTCACTTAAAATACAAACGAAAACACTGTCTTTGTGCACGTCAAGACCACATACTATCCGCATAGGCTAAAGCATTTTGAGACTTGGATCTCGTGAAACATTCAATTTGAGGCTCGCACACCGAGACCTCCACGCCACAAAGATAGGGGTGGTCTTGATATTTTCTTATAACACTGGCATATAAATCGTGATTTATATCTATATTTGTATCAATAATAGGATATAAAGCTACTCTGCGCTACAAGACGCTACAAGTAGGCTACATCTTTCAATGCCTATAAAAGTTATGTAACATCTTGAAAATCAATGATGCTACATAAAGATACAACTTTCAGAGTCATATTTGACTTATAGGCATTTGAATAATAATGGTAAGATAGTGGTCATGGTGTAGTATTATCCCCCTTTCATAAGGGCAATTCATAAACATAATACAAAGGCAATGAGATGATAAACAGAAAACAATGGCAACCGACTTGTTTGAAAGTAAGAAGCGAGTGTCGTAATGCCATAATCTCCTCAAAGATTTGAGGGGTGGAGTAGAAAATAGAGTCGATAGATTTCTTAAAATAGTTAAATTGTGTAACAAAAGTCATTCATACACAGTGTTTTAAGACGTTTTGTCTTGCGCCAGTTCTGCGCCATTTTTCGTGTAAAATAAGCGAAAATGCTTAAAGACGGCACTTGAATATCAACAAGTTACGGAAGATGGTAGAGTGGTATAAAATCCCTCTCTCTCCGCAACAGAGTCCTGTAAATCGAAAGATTTACGGGACTTTTTTTGGTAGTATGCTCGGCATGAGCATTGTCTAACGGGTGCAAGTGGATCAAATAACCCAACTTTAACGCTTCAAAGAAAAATCAACTTTTCACGGCATCCTCGATATCCGCCTTGTAATTCAGACCATAAAGGCGGTACAGTTCATGCATGGGGAGCATCGGTAACATCGGCAGAAGGAAGAGAAACACTCTTCACATCCTTGGCTGATAATGAAAGGATAGCCAAAAAAGCCATAGTTGGAATGATTCTTCGTATCATAATTTTGAATGAATAGGTTTTAAATCACAGCAAAATCACGATTTTATACCGAAAGTACGGCATAAATTGAAGAAAAGCATCCTTCACTATGGCTTTTTTAACCTATTTGGGGTTTGGAAACTGCCAGATGGCGATTTCTACAACAGATTCACTACGCGGTCGATGTCAACGGAAAGTCCCACTGAAAAGGTGCGACCGGTGGTCATCGCCGAACTCCAATAATACTTCTTTGGTGTATAACCGAAAAGATTATCTACCGTAAAATTCAGATTGACGGCATCCAGGAATCGCTGCTGAAGCGTGAACTTCCACAACTGAT
>CAVACC010000087.1:0-14074 GCA_963587495.1 Clostridia bacterium
ACTATCATACTTTCTTCTATCGAATAGACGAACAAGGGCGTATTGTCCGCTTAAGTAAAGGGAAAATCGTTCCTTATAAATATAACCATACCGACCATGCCTACGACTCATATCTTAAAGTTGCACATAAACGATTTGCCTCGCAATTCACTCCCTATTCAGAAATGAACAGGGAGTAGTTTGAAGAAGCTGAAAAAGAACCGAAAAAAGAATCATTATATTTAGAAGATAGTAAAAAAACAAAAAATTATAATAGATTTATAGAATAATCCCAATTTTATTAGTAGTTTTGCAGACAATAAGAGTTGTTTGACAAGCAAACATATGCTAATTGCAGAAAATAGAACCATTGCTATATCATTACCTCTATTGAGATGAAACGCTCATAAATCGCTCATTTTAAGCTATTCTGAATATTTGGGCAGAATTTTTGCAAAAAATAATCCCGTAAAAAATTGGTGGTTTCAAAATAAAGATTTACTTTTGCAGTCGAAATCAAGCATTAAGAGTTGCCCAGTTGTGGCACACCAACCGAGTTTCACATAGAGATAACCACGGTGGTAAAAGAATGTGTAAGTGTTTAACAACTTAAAATAATTATCTTTATGAATCCAAATTCAGATTTAAAGAACAATGAGAATGTAATGGCAGCTAATGCCGAGTCTTCAACTGTTTGTTCTGGCTATGCCGAGTCCAGAATTTCAGAGTATGCAGCCCGCTTTGCCGCATACAGCGATGAACAACTAAAGCAGACCGTGGATCACGAGCGTAATGTTCGTGGTTGGGTAAGCGAGCGCAGCTACTTACTCGCCGCTTTGCGAGGAGAGTGCGAGAAGCGAGGGATAGCATATTGCTGGTAAAGGTATCAGGAGATTGCGAGAAATACGATTATTTTTCACAATCTCCCAGTTCTTTTTTGTAATTATTTCTTCCCGAATTTTACATCCTTGTCTTTCGCCAATGTAGCATTCAAAGAATGGAATTCAGCATACAAAGGATTCTCATTTTACTGCTTTTCGCATCAAAAATTAATTGTAATGCCTTATAATATTCTCAAGTCGTACGACTATAACTCCCATGTTGTACGACTATGCACTCTCATGTTGTACGTCTATGCACTCTCATGTCGTACGACTATAGGGTACAATGTCGTACGATTTAAGAATTTATAAATATTATCCTTCAAACACAAAAATATAACTGTCTGATTTTCATTATCTTCTTTTCCTTGTTCATATTCTCAATATTCACACTCAAATAAGATTCAGTTGAAAATAATGAAATCTCAGCGAGGGAAATATAAGATAATTTCTCAAATACATCAGTCTTGGATAATCAGCCCAAGCAACCTCATTCATTATCTCTCATAAATCAATATTTTATCTCGGTTTGCGGATTTTGATGCAAAAGGAAGAAGACAATCCTCTTCTATTAAATCTACAGGGCGTTTGATAATCTTTTTGAGATTTACCATGATTCCAGAGATATCGAACAGGGATATGGAGTCACTGCCTTGGTATCTTACCAACAAGTCAACATCGCTCTTGGAAGTTTCTTCACCACGAGAGCATGAACCAAACAGCCAAGCCTTTTCTATGGGCTGGCAGTAGCAAGATACTGCTGTATCTTTGGTATCATTTCTTGTACATTCTTGCTAAGCATAAGCGATACTATTTGATTTACATTGCAAATGTAAGCTTTTTTATTGATTCTCCCAAACTTTTTATTATAAAAGTGATTCCCTCTTAAATTTGTAACCAGTAGGATTTAGTAGGATTTTATCCCGAATTGGGGTAACTATTTGATTAATTAATTAATTAACGTGTCCAATTTTTATAGGACACTAATGATTCTATATTATTCTTCTCTTTCAAGCAATAAAACGGAGACGATTGCGTTTTTAATATATGATAAAAGAAAAGAAAGACGATAGTTATTCACATATACTAAAATATACAGGCATCTTTGGCGGGGTACAGGGATTGAATATCCTCATGAGCGTGGTGCGCAACAAATTGGTGGCCATCATCCTCGGTCCGGAGGGTATGGGAATGATTTCGCTTTTCAATTCCAGCATAAAACTGGTGTCTGATTCTACTAACCTGGGGCTTAGCATGAGTGCAGTGCGCGAGGTTTCGGAGGCTTACGAACATGGGGATGAGGAAAGACTCAATCACATCGTAAGTCTGGTACGCTTGTGGAGTTTCCTCACAGCACTGTTCGGTATGCTGATCTGCATTGTCTTCAGTCCATTTCTCAACCGCTTTACCTTTTCCTGGGGCGATCATACACTTCATTTTGTCCTCCTTTCTCCAGCGGTTGCCATGATGGCGATAACCGGAGGCGAATTGGCCATCCTCAAAGGAACCCGTCGCCTGAAATCGCTGGCGGTAATTTCCGTATATGGCATGATAGGGGCGCTGATTACCTCCATCCCGCTGTTCTACATCTGGGGAGAATCGGCCATTGTTCCATCCATTGCTTTGGTGGCTCTGTTGCAGATGGTGCTTACCTGCTGCTATTCGTTCCGTCTTTTTCCTGCATTCTTCGCCATGAGGTTTTCGCGCATCAAGTTGCTCTTGGGCGAAGGTCTCGGCATGGTTCGCTTGGGCATTGCCTTCATCCTGGCAGGAATCCTGGGCAGTGGGGCTGAGTTTGCCGTACGTTCCTACCTAAGCTATACTGGCGGACTGGATATGGTGGGATTTTACAATACGGGATTTATGATGACCATGACTTATGCCGGAATGGTTTTTCAGGCAATGGAGACTGATTATTTCCCTCGTCTTTCAGCTATAGAAGGCACTGGTGTGGAACTTAATTCGTTGGTTAACAAGCAGATAGAGGTTTCGTTGCTATTGGTCTCTCCATTGCTTTCCGTCTTTATCCTGGCGAGTCCATTGATTCTTCATTTGCTTTTCAGTGCCAAGTTTCTGCCGGTAGTAGGCATGATGAAGATAGCGCTGATGGCGATGTATTTCCGTGCCATCACCCTCCCGATAGAATACATCACGCTTTCGAAAGGTGATTCGAAATCCTATCTCTTCCTGGAGGCGCTGTACGATGTACTGCTCATTGCTCTGGTTATTTTGGGTTTCAGACTCTGGTCTCTTGAGGGAACGGGAATTGCCCTGTTTTTACTCGGCATTATCAATCTCGTGGTGGTATTGGGGTTCATGCATTACCGTTATTATTACCGCCCGTCCCGTCAGGTAGTAGTTTATTTCGCAGCACAGATGCTTCTTGGCATTTTCACCTATTGGGCTTCTTGCCTTGAAAATCCGGTCATGAGCTGGGTTATCGGCGGTCTGGCTTGTCTGGCCAGTCTTGCCTTCTCCCTGAAGGTTCTGCATTCCAAGACCAAGCTTTGGAACAGTCTGGTGCTCAAGGTAAAGAGCAAATTGAAGAAGAAATAATAGGAAGGAGGATTTGCGAAGTTTTTTTCGGAGTCTTTTGCGAAGAAGTATAAAAGTTAGAACTGAAATTTAAGATTTGATGATATATGGCGGTAAAGGTTTCAATATTAATGGCGGTTTACAATACTGCCCCATATTTGCCTCAGAGTCTGGATTCCTTATTGAACCAGACCATGGGTGACTTTCAGGTAATTTGCGTGGATGATGCTTCTACCGATGATTCCCTGAAGGTTTTGGAATCCTATGCCCGTCGTGACTCCCGTATCGAAGTAATTTCTCTTGCCGAGAATCATGGACAGGCATTTGCTCGCAACCAGGGATTAAAGTGTGTCCAGGGAAGCTATATTTGTTTCCTGGATAGTGATGATTGGTTGGGAAAGGATGCCTTGCAGCAGATTGTAACAGCCTTTGAGAAAGATGAAACCATAGATAGTGTTCTCTTCAGATGTCGCTATTATTATTCAGCGGATAGGATAGAGGAGTATCCGATGCCGGCTTTTGAGAAGAAAGGAACGGGGCCTTCATCTTCTGAATCTTCCGATGAAGCAAGTCCGATAGCCTTATCGGGTGAACAGGCTTTCGAACTGAGTCTTACCTGGAAGATTCACGGTGTCTATGCGGTAAAGACTTCCATCCATCAGAAATTCCCGTACGACGATTCTGCCCGCACCTACAGTGATGACAATACCACCTGTCTTCACTATCTTGCTTCTCGCAAGGTGGTGGCATGTGGCGGAGAGTATTTTTATCGTCAGCATGCAGCCTCTGTGACTCATCAGGTTTCATCTCGCCGTTTCGATTATCTGAAGGCGAACACCAGTATGATGGCGGAGTTGCGCAGACTGAAAGTCTCTTCTCATCTGCTGGATGTTTATGAGAACGAACGCTGGAAGAATGTGGTTGGTGTTTACCTCTTTTATTGGCAGCATGCGCACGAGTTGCCGGAAGAGGATAGGAGAGAAGGACTTCGAATCATCCGCAACTCCTGGAAGTCTATCGATTTCAGAATGATATTTCCGAATAATAAGAACAAGTTGGGTTTTCTATCCTGCAGAAGTTCCTTGCTTCCCGAAGCAATCTGCTGGCGTCTCTTCCGTCTTCAGGCAAATCTCTATTTCGTATTTAAAAAGTTTTCGGGAAAACTATAAGAAATCTCTTCATAAACTGGAAGTATCATCTTCCCAGAGCAATCTCTTTGGAAAATATATCGGAAAAGAAGCTAACTAAAAAAAACCTTGGAATTCAAATTGAATCCCAAGGCTTTATTTATTTTGTTATCTCAAAGAAATTACTTCTTGTTGATAGCGAGGTCGATAGCTACGGCGATAGCAACAGTAGCACCTACCATAGGGTTGTTACCCATACCGAGGAAGCCCATCATCTCTACGTGAGCAGGAACAGAAGAAGAACCTGCAAACTGAGCGTCAGAGTGCATACGGCCCATAGTATCGGTCATACCGTAAGAAGCAGGACCAGCAGCCATGTTGTCTGGGTGCAAAGTACGGCCTGTACCACCACCAGAAGCTACTGAGAAGTATGGCTTGCCAGCGGCAATACGCTCCTTCTTATAAGTACCGGCTACTGGGTGCTGGAAACGTGTAGGGTTGGTAGAGTTACCTGTGATAGATACGTCTACGTCCTCGCTCCAGTTGATAGCAACACCCTCACGTACGTCGTCAGCACCATAGCAGTTAACCTTAGCACGTGGGCCATCGCTGTAAGCGATACGGTTAACAACCTTCAACTCACCTGTGTAGTAGTCGAACTTGGTCTGTACGTATGTGAAACCGTTGATACGGCTGATGATCTGAGCAGCGTCCTTACCCAAACCGTTGAGGATAACGCGCAATGGGTTCTTACGAACCTTGTTAGCCATCTCTGCAATCTTGATAGCACCCTCAGCAGCAGCGAAAGACTCGTGACCTGCCAAGAAAGCGAAGCACTGTGTCTCCTCGCGGAGCAGACGGGCAGCCAAGTTACCGTGACCGAGACCTACCTTACGGTCGTCGGCTACAGAACCTGGGATGCAGAATGCCTGCAGACCGATACCGATAGCCTCAGCAGCGTCGGCAGCTGTCTTGGCACCTTTCTTGATAGCGATAGCAGCACCGGCTACATACGCCCACTTAGCGTTCTCGAAGCAGATACGCTGAGTGTCTTCACACATCTGATAAGGATCAACACCTGCGTCCTCGCAGATTTGATTAGCCTCTTCCAAGCTCTTGATACCGTTAGCATTAAGAGCAGCAAGAACCTGCTTCTCGCGACGTTCCTGACTTTCGTAACTTACTTTTCTAATCATATCTGTATCTCCTTATTATTCTTTACGTGGATCAATTGCTTTAACAACACCCTGCTCAGCAGTTGTACGACCGTAGCTACCTGTGAACTTCTTGACAGCCTCGTTAGCGTCCATACCGTTCTTGATAGCTTCCATCATCTTGCCGAGGTGAACATACTCATAACCACAAACCTGGCTGTCCTTATCCAAGAACTGCTTTGTGATGTAACCCTCTGTCAACTCGAGGTAACGTGTACCCTTAGCTACAGTACCGTAGAGAGTACCAGTCTGTGAACGAAGACCCTTACCCAAGTCCTCAAGACCTGCACCGATAACAAGACCGCCCTCAGAGAAAGCGCTCTGGCTACGACCGTAAACAATCTGGAGGAAGAGCTCGCGCATAGCTGTGTTGATAGCGTCGCAAACGAGGTCGGTGTTCAATGCCTCAAGGATAGTCTTGCCTGGGAGAATCTCAGAAGCCATAGCTGCTGAGTGAGTCATACCAGTGCAACCGATAGTCTCAACGAGAGCCTCCTGGATAACACCGTCCTTGATGTTGAGTGACAATTTACAAGCACCCTGCTGAGGTGCACACCAACCCACACCGTGGGTGTAACCAGAGATGTCCTTGATCTCTTTTGCCTGAATCCATTTTCCCTCCTCAGGAATTGGAGCTGGTCCGTGGTTAGGACCCTTAGCGACAACGCACATGTTGTCTACTTCTTTAGAATAGATCATATTCGCTAAATTTTTTATATTAGTATATAAAATGTTTGAATACATTCAATATGACGGAATGTCTGACGTAAGACACAGAATTCCGACCACAAAAGTACGATTTTTTTTACGAAAAGGGATAAAATATATATTCTTTTTAACTCTTTAAACTCATTTTTTCGGATTTTCTTTGGTTTGTGCGCTTTTTGGTGTATCTTTGCAAACTGAAAATTGCAATTTTTAATGATTATATGACGCAGGTTAAGATAAATGACAGTGTGCTGCGCAAAGCGGCAGAGGAAGGTATGGACGAGTTCGTGCAGGCTTTTGTGGATGCCGTCAGAAATGCTTTGGGCGGTGAGCTCAATGCGCAGAACATGGCTGAGCTCAACAGCGACCAGATTACACTCATAGCATGGGATGTGCTGCATCAGGAGATGATGGACGGAGGCATGGTACAGCTCATACACAATGGTTATGGAGGCTTTATCTTCAAGAATCCTACCGACAAGGCTTTCCGAAACTGGGGCATTACAGGACTGTACAAACTTATCAACAAGGCCCACAAGTGTTACAACTTGGCCCACGAGGACATTGAGCGCGACATGAGCGACGAGGAGTTCATGGCTCTCTATGAAAAGTATCCGTTCTTTGACGATTTCGACGATGATTTCGTTGAGAACGAGGAGCAGTGGACGGCTCAGGTGGCTTGTTATATCGACGAGCATATTGAGCTTTTCGCCACCGTGGAGGAGAAGTAGTGCGCCTGCGTGGATATATTTTTTTTAAGGAGAGGATATAATGAATAAGCAAGAACAAGAGCTCCGCAAGAAGAGCCCTGTACAGATAAGAAACAAGAAGGCGTCGTTTGAGTATTTCTTTGTCGACACCTATACTGCTGGCATCGTGCTCACTGGTACAGAAATCAAGTCGATAAGAGGTGGTAAAGCTTCTCTGGTAGACAGTTATTGCGATTTCTATAATGGTGAGCTGTGGGCTAAGGGCATGAATATTTCACCTTATTTCTATGGTTCGTTTGGTAACCATGAGGCACGTCGTGACCGCAAGTTGCTGCTCAACAAGCGTGAGTTGCGCCGTCTGGAAGAAGATGCCAAGCAGCCTGGCTTTACCATCGTACCTACACTCATCTTCATCGACGACCATGGACGTGCCAAGGTCGATATCGCTCTGTGCAAGGGTAAGAAGGAGTATGACAAGCGTCAGACCCTGAAGGAGAAGGAAGACAGAAGAGAAATGGACAGGGCTATCAAGCACTTCTAACATTTAGTGAAGCGTAAATAACGAAGTGTGACGAATCCAAAAGCAGAATGAAAAATCCAATAGTATAAGAGGATAACACATTATTATATATGGGGCATATCAACAGACTGAAAGAGCAATGTGACAGAAAAATACTGATTCTCGACGGTGCCATGGGCACGGAGATACAGAAATACAATCTTACTGAGGAAGACTTCAGGGGAGAGAGGTTTGCCGATGTGCCCGGACAGATGAAGGGCAATAATGACGTGCTGAACCTGACTCGTCCTGATGTCATCTCCGACATATACAGGCGCTATTTGGAGGCAGGAGCCGACATCATCTCCGCCAACACCTTCTCTTCGCAGCGTATCTCGCAAGCCGACTATCATCTGGAGGACTATGCCCGCGAGATGGCTTACGAGGGCGCAAGGTTGGCAAGGATACAGGCTGATCTTTACTCTACACCCGATAAACCACGATTTGTGGCAGGCGACGTGGGACCCACCAACAAGACGTGTTCCATGAGTCCTGATGTGAGCAATCCTGCTGCACGCGACATCACTTACGATGAACTCTTCGACGACTGCTGCGAGCAGATAGACGGACTGATAGAGGGTGGGGTGGATGTGATCCTCATCGAGACGGTTTTCGATACGCTCAACTGCAAGGCAATGATAGACGCAGCCTTCACGATGATGAAGAAACGTGGCGTGGAGTTGCCTGTGATGGTGAGTCTCACCGTTAGCGACCTGGCAGGAAGAACCCTCAGCGGACAGACGATAGAGGCTTTCCTTGCCAGTCTGTCGCCTTATCCTATCTTCTCGGTAGGCATGAACTGTGCCTTCGGTGCTCCACAGATGAAGCCTTTCATAGAGCGTATGGGAAAGATTGCACCTTATTATATTAGTGCGCATCCCAATGCCGGACTGCCCAACGAGATGGGTGCCTATGATGAGACGCCCGAAAGTATGGCGCCCCAGATTGCCGAGTTTATCGACGAAGGACTGGTCAATATCATTGGCGGATGCTGTGGTACTACGCCCGATTTCATAGCCCGATATGCGCAGATGGCAGAGGGAAAGAAACCTCATGTCGTAACCCAGCGGCCAAAGTATATGTGGCTCTCAGGACTCGACCTGCTGCAGGTGGACGATCAGGTACATGCGCCCATAGACAGTTCACGTTTTGTCAATGTGGGTGAGCGGTGCAATGTGGCAGGAAGCCGGAAGTTCCTGCGACTCATCAATGAGAAAAGTTATGAGGAAGCCCTCGGTATAGCCCGCAAGCAAGTAGCTGACGGGGCCGCTGTGGTAGACGTCAATATGGATGACGGTCTGCTCGATGCCAAGGCCGAGATGGTGAATTTCCTTAATATGATAGCTGCCGAGCCCGAGATAGCCAAAGTGCCCATCATGATCGACTCGTCTAAATGGGATGTCATCACTGCCGGACTGAAGTGTTGTCAGGGCAAGTGTATCGTCAACTCCATATCGCTCAAGGAGGGCGAGGAAGTGTTTGTCGCTCATGCCAAGGATGTGCTCAGATACGGAGCTGCCTGTGTGGTGATGTGCTTCGACGAGGTGGGACAGGCCACAACCTTTGAGCGCAGAATCGAGATAGCCGAGAGAGCTTACCATATATTGGTGGATCAGGTGGGGATGAACCCGCTTGATATCATCTTCGACCCTAACGTGCTTGCCATTGCCACAGGTATGGAGGAGCACGACAACTACGCAGTCGACTTCATACGGGCCACTGAGTGGATAACAACCCATCTGCCTGGAGCTCATGTCAGCGGAGGTGTGAGCAACCTGTCGTTCTCTTTCCGCGGAAACACCTATATACGTGAGGCTATCCATTCTGTGTTCCTGCATTATGCGCAGCAGAAGGGCATGGACTTCGGTATCGTCAACGCCAAGGCGCGAATGGACTATCATAAGATTCCAAAGGAACAGCTGGATATTATTGAGGATGTGGTGCTCAACCGTCGCAAGGGTGCTTATGAAGACCTCATAGAACTGGCTGCCGAGATCAAGGAGAAAGCCGACGCGGCAAAGGCTGCCAAGGCTGGGGGAGCAAGCGTACCTAAGCCTGCTGCGCCAGAGTGGAGAAAGGACAGTGTAGAGAACCGCTTGAAGTTTGCCTTGCGCAAAGGCATATCCGACTTCCTGCAGGTCGACATTGACGAGGCGTTGGGTAAATATCCTCATGCCGTCAATGTGATAGAAGGACCTCTGATGGATGGTATGAACGAGGTGGGCGAACTCTTTGGCGAGGGCAAGATGTTCCTGCCACAGGTGGTGAAGACAGCCCGCACCATGAAGGCTGCCGTGTCTATACTTCAGCCGCATATAGAGGCAGAGAAGGAAGGCGGATCGTCGAAGGCTGGCAAGGTGGTCTTGGCAACGGTGAAAGGCGATGTGCATGATATTGGAAAGAATATCGTGGCAGTGGTGATGTCGTGCAACAACTACGATGTGGTAGACCTCGGAGTGATGGTGCCTGCTGAACAGATCGTAAGGAAAGCTGTCGAGGAAAAAGCAGATGCCATCGGACTGAGCGGACTCATCACTCCCTCGCTCGAGGAAATGGTGCATGTGGCTCAACAGATGCAGAATGCAGGATTGCGGTTGCCCATCATGGTGGGAGGAGCCACCACCAGCGAGATGCATGTGGCTCTGAAGATAGCTCCCGTGTACGACGGCCCCGTGGTATGGGTGAAGGATGCCAGTCTGAATGCCGGCATCTGTGCCCGTTTGTTTGGTAAGGACGGTGCAGCCTATGAGGCGGAACTGAAGCAGCGATACGAGCAGCTCAGACAGAAATATCATGAGCAGCAGGCCCGTTTGGGAAGTCTGCAGGAAGCCCGCGAGAATAAGCTTAACCTGTTTTGAAAGAGAGGAAACAGCAGTTTTGAAACAACAACAATATATCAGGATAAATGATACAGACAATTATTTTCGACTTTGGTGGCGTGATCGCTACCCTCGACGGCAATGAAGCCAAGAAACGTTTCAGCGACTTAGGAGTCGCAGATGTAGAACGCGTACTCGACCCCTATCGCCAGCAAGGCTTCTTTGGTGATCTGGAAGAAGGCAAGATAGGAGAGGAGGAATTCCGCCGAAAGTTGGGCGAGATGTGTGGTCGCGAACTTACCTTCGACGAGGTGAAGCATTGTTGGCTGGGCTATATGAAAGAGCTTCCTTTCTATAAGTTGGATGCTCTGAAGAAGTTGCGTCGCGAAGGTTTTCGTGTCGTTATGCTCTCCAACACCAATCCTTATGTCATGGATTGGGCAGAGAGTTCAGAGTTCTCTGGCGATGGTCATTCTGTCGATTGTTATTTCGATTCTATGTATCGCAGTTATGAGATGGGCTGTATGAAACCCGACGAGATGTTCTTCCGTCGTGTGTTGGCCCAGGAACACATCCTTCCCGAAGAGACACTCTTCGTCGACGATGGTCCACGCAACTGTGCCGCAGCAAGCGAGTTGGGGATAAATACCTATTGTCCTGCCAATGGTGCCGACTGGACGGATGAGATATATAAATTTCTGAGTGTCGGCTTGCGATAATGACTTCAAATGTCAAGAAAGTAAGTTTTATGGCAAAATGTTGGGCAATTTGAAAAAAAGATTGTACTTTTGCATTTGCAAAATAAGAAAATAACAAAAACAAGAAAATGGCAATCAAAAAGAAAAGATGGCATTGCCTGCCAGGTCAGCCACTTACCGATCTCGACAAGCAAGTCATGTATTGGGAGAATAAAGGAAAGTTAGTTCCTACACGCGAGTTGATCAAGACTCCAGAACAGATAGAAGGCATCCGCAAGAGCGGAGTTGTGAATACGGGTTGTCTCGATGCAGTGGCAGAGGCTATTCGTCCGGGTATGAACACCCAGGAGATAGACGATATCTGCATGCAGTACTGCAAGGATCACGATGCCATTCCTGCCTGCCTCAACTATGAGGGCTACCCCAAGAGTGTGTGCACCAGCATCAACGAGGTGGTGTGCCATGGCATACCAAAGGAGGAGGATGTTCTCCAGGAGGGTGATATCGTGAATGTGGATATGACAACCATCGTTGACGGATATTATGCTGATGCCAGCCGTATGTTTATCGTCGGTGGTAAGACAACTCCCGAGAAAGAACAGTTGGTACGCGTGGCAAAGGAATGTCTTGAGATCGGTATGGAGGTGGCTAAGCCTTACAGTTTTGTGGGCGACATCGGTCATGCCATCGAGAACCATTGCAAGAAATATGGATATGGAGTGGTGCGCGATCTCTGCGGACATGGTGTGGGACTTCAGTTCCACGAGGAGCCCGAGGTGTTGCACTATGGACACAAGGGCACAGGCATGCTTTTGGTACCTGGTATGGTGTTCACCATTGAGCCTATGATCAACATGGGTACATGGAAGGTGTTTATCGATGCCGACGACCCATACGGATGGGAAGTTATTACTGGCGACGAGAAGCCATCGGCTCAGTGGGAGCATACACTCGTCATGACCGAAACAGGCGTGGAGATTCTTACACATTAAAGAACTATGAAGGATATATATATATTAGGTATAGAGAGCAGTTGCGACGATACCTCAGCCGCTGTGCTCAAGAATGGAGTGCTGCTGAGCAATGTCACAGCCTCACAGGAGGTGCACAAAGCCTATGGCGGCGTAGTGCCCGAGTTGGCTTCGCGTGCTCATCAGCAGAACGTGGTGCCTGTTGTTGACCAGGCCATAGCGCGTGCAGGTATAAAGAAGGAAGACCTCAGCGCCGTGGCTTTCACACGTGGACCTGGTTTGATGGGCTCGTTGCTTGTTGGCGTCAGCTTTGCCAAGGGTTTTGCCCGCTCGCTCAATATCCCTCTCATCGATGTCAACCATCTGCAGGGACATGTCATGGCACACTTCATCAAGGAGTCGGACGACGACCAGAGTGCGCCTCCATTCCCCTTCCTCTGTCTCTTGGTGAGTGGAGGAAACTCGCAGATAGTAAAGGTGAATGCCTATAACGATATGCAGGTGTTGGGACAGACCATCGACGACGCGGCAGGCGAGGCGATAGACAAGTGCGCCAAGGTGTTGGAGTGGGGCTATCCTGGCGGACCTGTTGTCGACAAGTATGCACGACAGGGAAATCCTAAGGCCTTCACCTTTGCCGAGCCTCACATACAAGGTATGGACTACAGTTTCTCAGGCTTCAAGACCAGTTTCCTCTACAGCTTGCGCAAATGGGTGGCAGAGGACCCCGACTTCGTCGAGAAGAACAAGTTCGACCTGGCAGCCAGCATCGAGTACACCATCGTCGACATCCTGATGAAGAAGTTGCGTATGGCAGTAAAACAGACAGGCATCAAGCATGTGGCAGTGGCAGGAGGAGTTTCAGCCAACAACGGATTGCGCAATGCTTTCCGCGATCATGCTCAGCGTTTCGGCTGGACTATCTATATTCCTAAGTTCAGCTATACTACGGACAATGCGGCCATGATAGCCTGTGTGGGCACATTCAAGTATCGTGACGGCGATTTTGCCAGTATCGACCTGCCTGCATACTCTAAGGTAACGTTCAAATAGCAGCAAACACTTAACACTGATATAAATGGAATTTGAAAGCAAAATCTTGAGCAAGAATATTTCTGAATTGCTCTATAATAGTGAGAAAACATTGGGTACGGCCGAGAGTTGCACGGGCGGTAGAATCGCTGAGGCAATCATTTCTGTGCCAGGTGCTTCCAACTACTTCAAGGGTGGTATCGTATCTTATACCAACGAGGTGAAGGAGAACATCCTGAAGGTAAGCCACGAGGTGCTGGAAGAGCAGACGGCCGTTTGCGAGGAGGTGGCACGCGAGATGGTGCTTGGTGCCATTGATGCACTGAAGGTAGACTTCGCCATTTCGGCTACCGGTGTGGCAGGTCCTACAGGCGGTACAGCCGAGATTCCTGTTGGTACCATCTGGATCGGTTATGGCAACAAGGACGATGTGCGTACCATCAAACTTACTGAGGATTTCGGTCGCGACATCAATCTCGCAATTGCCACCAACACAGCCCTCAAGTCTATGTTCAGCTTCCTCAAGGAGTACGAAGCAGACTTGAAGAAAGAAGACTAAGCGGCAGGATAGTCTTGCCTTGTTGCATTTAGCAATCTTGCCACCGTGATGCTTGATTCGACATAACCCCGTGTCAGTCAATAAAATCGACGTGAAACCACTCTTATAGAGCCCAAAAGTATAAAAAATCCTTAAAAGATTGTTTTCTTTTAGGGATTCTTTTGTAAATACCAAAAATATTTGTAATTTTGCACCCTGTTTGGAATAGGTATCAATTAACGAATTAGAAAATTAAAGATAGAAATGTCTAAGATTTGTCAAATTACAGGTAAGAAGGCACAG
>CAVACC010000088.1:0-14051 GCA_963587495.1 Clostridia bacterium
TGATAGAGGCGATAAGGACCGTTGCTTTTTTCTTCATTACTTGTTTTTGTTTTCTGTTTTTATTATGATGTTATTATTATCCATTTTCCTCCTTTAGCAGGACCTTCACGTTTGATGATGTTGTCTTCTTTTAATTTCTTTAAGTGCTTAGATATTGCACTTCGATTAATTCCGATTTGATTGGCCATTTCTGTAGAAGAAATAGTAGGATTGTCTTTTATCATTTGTATGATAGAGTCTTTTGTTTTCTGTCCACCTTTTCTGTCCGCTGATTCACTTTTCTGTCCACCTTTTCTGTCCACCTTTTGCAAGTTATTATTATAAAGAGGACCCTTTAAGTTCGGCTGCTCCTTCCAATCATCAGTCGGTCGGATATGCAAGTACCTGTTTTTGAGCACCCAACCATCTTTTAGGAGTAAGTTCCTGAAGAAACGAACCAGATAGATAGGAGAGTAATCTATGCCTTTCTGAATATTGCGATAGTTGGCACGGACCAAGGCATTGCGGAAGTACCAGGAATGCTTGGCGAACATTTCGTTGTTCACTTCATAACCTAATGAACGGAGATATTGGATGGTGAAAATCGCCGTTGTTCGGGTGTTGCCCTCTCTGAAAGCATGGATTTGCCAGATGCCTGAAATGAATTTGGCAATATGCTCTATCTTCTCATCATCCGTTAGATCTTTATATGAAAAGTTCTTCTCTTGCTCAATATCCCAGTCCAAGGCTCTTCGCAAGTCTTCCCAGTTCAGATAGTTTATAGAATCTCCTTCGAGCACCCATTCCTTTTTGGAAATATCATACTGGCGGATTTCTCCAGCATGCTTGAATACTCCCTCGAATATTCTTCGATGCAGGGAAACGTATCCGTTGGTATTGAAGGCAAAGGTCTTGCTGGCGAGAATCTTCGCGATATTAGCCGAAACCTTATCTGCCTCTTCCTCGTCTTCATCCTTAGGTGTACGGACCGTCTTGCTCTGATAGTAAGAGTCAATCAGTTTTCTGGTTTCATCTATAGAGATTTCTCCTTCGATATTTCGCTTAGCCACATCTATGAGATACGCCGATGGTTGCAGCCCATCTACAGCCTGCAATCCGATAGCCGTCTTCCAGTTCTCTGCACTTTCCTTCTGCGAAGGTTCTCCTTGTCGGAGATACTCGTCGAAGGATGCAAAGTCCTTGATATTATCTTTATTCATAGATGTAAAGCTTGATATTTAACTTTGCAAAGTTACGACTATTTCCCGAAATAACCAATGTTTTAGGTCAAAATATTAAAGAATTGCCTATTTGTAGTTTACTCGTGTGCCCAAACATTATTTTTCTTAGAAAAACTTATTTAAAATGATATGACTTTCAGAAATAATCACTATCTTTGCATCAGAGTTGGAGCGGCATGAAAAGACTTGCCGTGATGAAGACTCAATTTAATATAGAGCGTTTTGATATTATCCAAGGACTGAAATGTGGAAGTTTCAATACTTGTTTGGATAATGACAATCCAGCTCACGCATTAGGATTATTGTACCCTTTTCTTTTGGGCATAATATACCTCATAGCGTGGGCTATTGTTTCATTGTCAACAAGTAGGTCCTTCCACAACCTCAGTCCTGGCATATAAGCAATAGTTCCCACGCTTTTCTTTTATTAACTGCTTACTTCTGGGAAACAGTTAGCAAAATACGTATTATTATGTATGCTATTGTAGTTTTAATTTGTCTTGTTTATGGGGTGTTGAGTCTTATTTTGTTTTTTAAGGTTTGGGGAATGACAAATGATGTAAGAGAATTAAAAGAAGCACTATTATTTGAGGTACAAAAGAAAAATAAGGAGTCTAATCTTAGTTATAATTCTTTTCAAAACGCAAAAAAAGAGTTGGCTGATGTAGAAAAGCAAGATGAAGCAGAACTCTCACCAAAAGAGGCTTTAGAACATCAATTTGTAGTTGCTGTAAAGAAATATAAAGTACAATGTGCTACAAATTCAGTTTCAAAAGAGAAATATCAAGTTGGTGTTCAATCAATAGTTAAAGCTTATCAAAGAAAAGCTGGCGAAAAACAATTAAATATAGATTTTGCTTCTTTGCTTGCTTAGGTTAAATGTTTCCATAAGTTTAGATAAAGAACTTATGGAAACATTTATTCTTTTGAGTAATTCGGCGAATACTTTTTGTAAGTATCCAAGCCGTTATTGTCTGATAGGAAGATGATGGTGTCTATGAAATAGTAGTTGCCATCATCTCCAACTAGCACGTTGTTAGGCACGGCATCAAAGATGTCGTGAATGCCATTGGTGAAATATTCTCCATTGTCTTCTGCGTGGAAACCGATGCGCTCAAACTCTGCCCTGATTTCTTCGGGAGTTGCTTCCCTCGCATTTACAACAAGCTGTTGACGAAGGACAGCGCAAATCTTTCCGTCTCGATTCTGTGAGAAACCGATGAAATCGTATGGGCATGCTGTGAAGTATTGATTGTGAGCCACAATTCGTTCAAAGAATGGAGTAAGGTTGTCGTCAGAATAACGGAAGTCGTTAAGTTTATAAACGTGTATACCATCATAGGCCATATAAACTTCGTTCTCTGAACCTCGGTCAGAGAACACACCTAATGATTCCGGATTTTCAATCCAGCAATCATTCTCTTTAGCCCAGTCTTTTAACCTTGCAATTTGGACTCCCTTGCAAGCCGTTGTTCCCGCAAGCGCTTGAATTGAGCTAAGCACTCCTCCAGCGAAAGCGGATGCTCTCGCCAATAAGCCATGCTCTTTTGCATCTGGGCATTGACCTTCTTGTGATAATCGTTCAGTTGTATCTCCATTCATTTATGTATTATATTGTTAGTATATTACGTTTGCAAAGTTACGACTATTTCCCGAAATGCCCAAGGCTTCGCATGATTTTCTTCATAATTTGCTTTTTTGCCGATAACAATCCTGGGGATAGGACTTCCTGCTCCAGCATATCCAGGGCTGCCTTGAGTTCTGTAAGCAACTCGGGATAGTATTTCATTTGCTCATAGGCGAGCTTCATGCAGTAGCAACGGATGGCATAGGGCTGGGAACTGGCGGTAATCTTGGCGATGCAGAAGTCGATAAAGTCGGAGCGGAGCATATCTTTCTCAAAGGGTTGACGAAGAAGGAGAGAGAGCATCAAGCGGCGCTTGGTCTCATTCTTCTCTATGAGAACGCGATCTATCAGGTCGTCATGCTTACAGAAAAGCCACTCGTTGTTGGCTTCATCGAAATGAGTAAAAGTCCAAAGAGCATTGGTGGCTACGCGGTCGTTTTCATCAAATGTGAGCAAGTAAAGCTCCTCCTTTAAACAATTATTCTCTTTGCCTTGCGTCTGAAGGCAAAGAGAATAAATATCGTTGATGCTTAATCTGTTTGTGAGTTGATTTCTCATAGGATGTTCTTCGAAACTACGTACAAAGGATTTTACACTCTCTGGATTATTCCTTGTCTCCAAATAGCAATTTCAACTGTTTGTCGAAGTCTGACATGATTTCACGGTCTTGGATGACACGGAATTTATCGTATTCAGTAAGAGCCTTCTCTATCGCTTGCTCATGTGTTACTTGTCCTGTGTCAAGAAGCATAGGACGATTGTTCAAGTCCATGTACTTCTGTAAGAGTATTGACCAGTCCGCCATAGTCATCAAGATATGGTCTTCAGCATTTTGCTCGGCAATATCGATGAAGGCATTGCTTAATCGATTCAGTGATTCCACTTCTTTTTCGCTTAGATAGTTCTTGGCGATGGTCACGTCCGACTTGATGACTCTTCCGTCGGGAGCGTTCTTCCAAGTGGTCAAACCCATGTGAGGACGCTCTGAGTCGGCACGGTCATAGATGATTTCTGCTGCTGTTTGTTTGGTTACAGCATAGTGCATTATGTTTTGTACCGTCTTGAAGAAAATTCGGGTTTCTTCGGAGTCTTTGTTGTAATCGGAACTGCACTCGCAGTAGATGTCCGTTATCTTCTGATAGTAACGACGTTCGCTTATACGTATTTCACGTATGCGGTCGAGCAAATCATCGAAGTAATCAGCCCCGAATACATTTTTCCCTTTCAGGCGTTCGTCATCCAGTACGAAACCTTTGGTGAGGTACTCTTTGAGAATTCCTGTTGCCCAAATGCGGAACTGTGTAGCCTCGTAGCTGTTCACACGATAGCCTACTGCAATGACCACATCGAGGTTGTACATCATGACTTCTCCAGACCATTTGTCCGAAGGTATTCGAATTTTTCTAATAGCATCGGACAAATGGATTTCGCCACTTTCGTTTATCTGTTCAAGATGATAGTTGATGGTCGGAACTGTTACCCCAAACAATTCTGCCATTCTCTGCTGTGAAAGCCAGAAGGTATTAGTGTCGAAGATGACTTGAACCTGTATCTTGCCACGCCCTCCTTTATACATAAGTATAGACGATTCCAAACTTTTAACAGCAACGTCTGGCGTGATGGTTGAACTAAAATACTGGCGAGCCAACTTCACCATCTCCTTCTTGGAGTCGGCGTTCATAGTTACAGCCATACATGCGGCACGAGAGAGGCGAATACTCCTCACCTCTCTGATGGCGCCACTTCCCAGTTCTGCCATCTCTGTGATTTCTACGAAATGCTCTCCGAGAGGGTAACCTTTATGTGAAGTCCAAGCCTGTGCCTTGGCGATGACGCGTTCGAAGTTCCAGTACTTGCCATAGCCCATCACCCGAGCCAGTTTTCTTGAGTTCCACCATTCCTTGCCGTCAGCATCTACCTCTCGCAGTTGCTCGAAAGGAGATTGTAATTCGTTGTTATTGTTTGTGTCTTGCATTATGATGGTTCCTTTTATGTTTATATTCGACAAAGGTAAGGAAAGTTTGCCGTATCGCCAAACTTTTTATAGTAAATCAATATAGGGAAGTGAAAGGTGTGAAAAAAAGTCCGTGGGCAATGTGCGTTTGTCCACGGACTTCTTGGGATATAATCTCGATGATTTGAATCTTCTATTTTCTAAAGTACTTTCCTACCACCGGCAGACTCTTCAGTGGAAAATCCTTCTTCACGAGGTAAGCGGCGAAGATGAGGATGAGTGCCGTGTTGATGAGGCAGGCGATGAGGGTAGAGAAGTATCTGTTAGCCTCGGTCATTCCTGCGAAGAGGATGAGGGCGAGAACCACATAAATCATAATCTCCTTCACCGGATAGTTGATAGGATATTTCTTCTGCCCCACGAAGTAGGAGAGAAGCATTGCTGTTCCATATCCAGCGAAGCCAGCCCAGGCACAGGCAATGTAACCATAGATTGGTACGAAGATAACGTTGATGGCAATTAGTACCGCACAGCCGATGCCTGAGAAGTAAGCTCCCCAGATGGTCTTGTCGATGAGCTTGTACCAGAAACTGAGGTTGAAGTAAACTCCCATCATGATTTCGGCAGCCATTACGATAGGCACTACCTTCAATCCATCCCAGTAGTCGCGACCGATGATGTGGCGCAATACATCCAGATAACCTACTACCACCAGGAAGGCGAGCAGGGTGAAGATGACGAAATACTTCATCGCCGAAGCGTAAGTCTGTCGGTTGTCCTTATCCTTCGCCTTGCCGAATACGAACGGCTCGTAAGCATAGCGGAAAGCCTGGGTAATCATCGCCATGATCATCGCAATCTTGCTGGCTGCTCCGTAGATTCCGAGCTGCGCATGCGCATCGCCCTTCTCATAGATGTAAGGGAAGAGAATCTTGTCGGCTGTCTGGTTCAGAATACCGGCAATACCGAGCACGAGGATAGGCCAGCTGTAGCCCATCATCTTCCTGACGAGCACCTTGCATTCGCTCCAGGAGCATTTCTCGCCCATGAATCCTTCCTTCAGTTCCTTGTAGAAACAGAAGGTGATGGAGGCGGTACAAACCAGGTTGATGTAGAAAGCATAACCCACATCGTGACCATCCATGATGACGTAGTAAACCAGGTTGAGCGCAATGTTCAGACCGATGAAGAGCAACTTGAAGGCTGCAAACTTCAGCGGGCGCTTCTTGTATCTGAGGTAAGCGAATGGGATGCACTGGAATGCATCAATAGCCACGGTTACGAACATCGTCCATACATAGGCAGGATGGTCAGCGTAGCCCATCGCATCGCTCAAAGGCGTGATGAAGAGGAAGACCAGGGCGATGAAGAGCAGGGAGGTGAAGCCCACCATGCTCAAAACCGTGTGATAAACCTTTTCTGAGTTTTCTCCCTCCTTATTGACGAAGCGGAAGAAGGTGGTCTCCATTCCGTAGGTCAGGATAACGAGGAGTAACGCCGTATAGGCGTACATGTTGGTGATGACACCATAACCACCACTGGCGGCGCTAATCTTAGCCGTATAGAGTGGTACAAGCAGATAGTTGAGGAATCTGCCGATGATACTGCTCAAACCATAGATGGCGGTATCCTTTGCGAGTGATTTTAAACTTGCCATATGTTTAAAAGTAAAAGGGTAAAAAGGTAAAAAGGTAAAAGGAAGCTGGATCCTCTGCCTTTTCGCTTTTTACTTTTGTTTATTGATTATTTTTTTGTTTCAGTTTGTTGATGATATTTACGAGAGTTCCTATGATAGTCTTAACATCATTGGATATTGATTCGTATTGCAAATTTCTTACTTAATTCATAAATGACATTATTGCCCATATTCCCTTTTTATTATATGACTATATAATCTAAGTCTTTTTTACTTTTTTACCTTTAAAAGAATAAATATGCTATAGCTATTGCTGCGATGACTCCTGCCAAATCGGCGAGCAAGCCGCAAGCCACGGCGTGGCGGGTATTTCTGATGCTTACGCTTCCGAAATATACAGCCAATATATAAAAGGTGGTATCGGTGGAACCCTGGAAGATGCAGCTCAATCTGCCCACAAACGAATCAGGACCATAGTTCTTCATCGCCTCCAGCATCATGCCTCGTGCGCCACTTCCCGACAGCGGTTTCATGATGGCAGTAGGCAGGGCGCCTACGAAATCGGCATTCAACCCACATCGTTCTACCGACCAGGAAATGCCTTGAATCACCATGTCCATCGCTCCCGAAGCACGGAACACGCCGATGCCCACAAGGATAGCCACGAGATAAGGGATAATCTTCACAGCTGTGGTAAAACCCTCCTTCGCTCCCTCGATGAAAGCATCATATACATTCACTTTCTTCCAGAAGCCTGCCAAGATAAAGCAGAGGATGATGCCTAAGAGAATCATGTTAGAAGCCAAGGTGGTAACCGTGTTCATCGTATCCTTATCCATCTGTCCGAATCCCCAGATGATGATGCCTACGAAGGCGCACATTCCCAACAGAGTAGCGAGCAATACCGGCTGCAGGATGTTGATGCGCTGCCAGAGCGAAGTGATGATGATTCCGGCAAGCGTAGCCACGAGCGTAGCCATCAGGATAGGGATGAAGACATCCGTAGGCTGGGCTGCACCATAGGAGGCACGGAAGGCAAGGATGGTGGTAGGGATGATGGTGAGTCCTGAGGTGTTCAGAACCAGGAACATAATCATCGGGTTCGTTGCCGTATCCTTCTTCGTGTTGAGTTCCTGCATCTGCTGCATCGCCTTCAATCCGGTAGGCGTTGCCGCATTATCGAGTCCCAGCATATTCGAAGCGATATTCATGAAGATGCTTCCCATCACCGGATGGTTCTTCGGAATATCGGGGAAGAGACGGGTGAAGACCGGGCTGAGCGCTCTTGCCAACACATTCACTACTCCCGCCTTCTCTCCAATCTTCATGATGCCAAGCCAGAGGGCGAGCACGCCCGTCAGTCCGAGAGAAATCTCGAAGGCATTCTTGGATGAGTCGAAGGTGGAATCTACAATCTTCTGGAAGATAGTCGTATCTCCCATTGCCAATCCGATGAGTGCGAAGATGAACGCAATCACGAAAAACGCTATCCAAATGTAATTTAAAACCATTTATTTTGTATAATTCTTCAATTTTCTATAGCTTCTAATTTCCTACCAGCTGGTAGAAAGTTAGAGAGCCTGTTTGTTGTTTTTTTCAAGCACGGCTGCAAAATTACAACAAAAAACTTGGATGAGATTCATTTCGCCCGGAAAATCCCCCAAAAGAAGGAAATATTTTGTAAAAAACACCTATAGCATGTGTTCACATTTTTACTGCTTGTAATTTTTGTACCAACTTGGTACAAAAACTCCCTGTTTAGTAATTCATGCCGAAGTACCAAAGAGGGATGATAATGCCATGCCCCGTCTCAATGTCATCCTTTACGATGCGGCCATTTTTCACATCTTCTATCTGCTTCTTGCCCTTCTTGCGACCACCAATCTCAAAGGTGTAATCTCCGATGGTGAAGTCGGAAGCCTTAGAAGAGGTAACATCCTGTTTTTCTCTCATCTGATTGTAGAAGAAAGTTTCCCTTACATTGCCAATGTTGGGATAAGGTGTGAGTACAGACATCAGGCTTGGATTATCTACATAGACTTTTTCTACCTTTCCAAGATTGCGCATTCCCGAAGTGTCGTCTCTCAGCAAACCTATCATTCCTGCACGTTCCAAATAGACGAGATAGTCAGGCACGTTGTTCTTGCTGACCCCGATTTCCGTAGCAAGGTTCTCTGTGCTTGGTTTGTAGGGAGCGAGACCTGAGAGTATAACGAGCATTCGCTTGAGTTTGCGCGCTGTTGAGGCTTTCATATCTGCATATTGAGGAATATCGACTTCTACCGTTTGGTCAACCACTTGCTGCATTCTCTGCATGAAGTCTCCTTCTATGGCAAATGGGTAATAGCCATGATCGAGGTACTCTCTGAATACAGGCAAAGGATGTTCCAACTCAGGAATCTTTACTTGGTGGTTGAGTATTTCATCAAAGCTAAAGACCCTGGTCTTGATGCCCTCGAACAGTTGTAGATATTCTCTGAACGACAGGCCTTGCATCATATACATCAATGCGCGGCGGCTCAGATCAGCTTCGCCTTTTTTGATGTCCAAGACTGATGAACCTGTGAAAACGAGGTTCAGTGATGGGTGCATATCGTAGATTTGTTTCAGTTCTCTACTCCAGCCTGCATACTTGTGAATCTCGTCTATATAAAGATGTGTGCCTCCCTCCTTGATAAACTCGTCAGCGAAGTCGATCAAGGAATGATTGGCAAAATAGATATTGTCGGCAGAAACATATAGATGGTGTCCTTCTGTGGATTGCTTGATATGTTGTAGTACCATGGTGGATTTTCCCACGCCTCGTGGTCCTACGATACCTACTAATCGCCCATTCCAATTTATTTCATCATATTTATATCTGACGAAATCGAGTGGGGTGCGTTTCAGCAGCTCTGTCATGTATTCGTATAATTTATTGTCTATCATATCTTGCTTTTTATGATGAATACTATGTAAAATCGTGGCAAATATACAAAAAATCCCTCAATGAGGGATGATTTTAAGTGAAAACTTCCCTCATTGAGGGATAAATTTAAGTATTTTTATCCCTCAATGAGGGAAGTTGGGTATTTCCCCTTTGTTCTTTCAAACATTATTTGTATATTTGTCAACGATTCTGAGTAAGGATCACGACATAATGGAAAAGGCGCATACTTAGCGCTTTGTTCTTGACTTTCTGAAACTTCGCAAACTTCATGCACTGTCAACGAACATAGCAACGGTAGGTGCTCTCGGGATGTGTTAATTCACATCCCTTTACTGGTATGGCTTATTGCGTCAAAGCGATAGGTCTTATATCCGTATAGGGAAAAGTGTATACATATCGGCGTGGGCTTCGACGTTGCTCGTTCAACAGTGCAGGGCAATGCGAAGGCCTCAGAGAGTGGGACGAGTGACAGGTAAGTTCCCACGCTTTTTTATTTTGCCGAAACCGAAATTTTAACCCGCCAAGTCTCGGGAACACCTGGCAAAATGATAATATACCAATGAAACAGAACGCTTTTTACTACTTTTGTTAAGCCTAAATCAAGAAATTTCGCTTATGAACCATTATGGACTTGATAGTTTCCAATAGAAGAACTATCTTTGTCCCCGAATTTAATAACTTTAAAATAGAATAGCGTATGAAACATGTAAATGCTTATCCTTTTGTTGGTAAGGATTACGAGAAAGGATTCCTGAATAGTGGCAAGAAAGTGTTGTTGTTAGGACTAAGCCATTATAATGAAGAAAATGCTGGTGCTCCTTGTCACCATACATTTACTCAAGAAATTGTGGACGGTTTTGTAAGTGGTGAAGATGCCTCTTTCTATAGAGGCTATACTAGCCAAACAAAGGCTTTGTTGAACAGGGAAATATCTGTAGATGATAGAGAATGCGTTTGGAATCAACTTGCTTTTTACAATTTTATTCAGTTCAATCTTGAGGCTCCTGGTGTGAAAGAGACCGATGAACAATTTAACGATTCTATTCCTGCCTTCAAGGAGGTTCTTGAAGAGTTGAAACCTGATGTTATCATTACTTGGGGCTATGGTCTTTTTGATAGACTTTGTGGTCTTGGGGAAACGGATGGAGAAGAAATGTCTCTTACCAATGGTGATAAGGTTTATACCCGTTGGTTTTCTACCGGTGGTGAAGACAAGGCACTAATGATTCGTCAACATCATCCATCTCGATCTTATTCTTGGGGAGAATGGGCTAAGGTATTTCAAGATTTGTTTAAGAATTAAAAAGTGAATGATATGAAAAGATTTTTATTTTGTATAGTCATGCTCTTCTGTATGTGCATGGCTATGAATGCTCAGGGACTGAAAACATATTCGGGACCTTATAATGATAGTCGTTATATGGCACTCGATGTGCCAAAAGCAACTTATACCTATAAAAATGCAGAAGATGGTACACGCATTTTCGAAGGCAATTTTACTTGGCAATGTACTCATAGGGCAAACGTAGCTTATGATAGAGCTACAGGCAAATTCCACAATGACAATAAAGTCGGATTGTGGACTTATATTTCCAAAAGTAAGGGACGCACAACCTCACTGAGAGTAAATTATAACAACCAAGGACGTGTTGAGGGCATCTACAATTACTCTCAAATAGAATACAACTCAAAGACAGGCAAGCAAAAAGTTATTCGGTCACTTAAGGCAAACATAAAAAACGGCAATGCGATAGGGGCAATTTCCGGACATTTAGTTAGTTTTGATGCAAAAGAAGCAGGTGGATATCCGGAAAAAATACATATCGGAGATGCTACATTTACTGGACAGACTGATGATTCCGGATATGCTGACGGTATTTGGAAAATTACGATGAAATATGTAAGTGATGCTGTTGATGTTTTTTATGTCTCGTATAATCATGGTTCTTTCAAGGAAGCTTATTGTATAGACAATACTACTGGCGATAAAATTGCATACGAAAGCGTAGATATTAATGGTGCCATATATGATTTGGTTTCTAATTGTAGCTCAAAATTGGAAGACTTTGTTTATAGAGGCAGTGTGCCATGGGACGGCATAATACTTGATACAGGTTGGGTAAAATATATAAAGGAACAAACGGCAGAAGATTGGCAATGTGAAAGTTTACCAAAGAGCGATTATGGGGGATATGGCGATGATGAAGCGTTTTTAAAGGCTAAAAGTAAAGTTCCTGATATCCTTTATAAATTGAATGGTACAGAGTTGGAATGTGTCGTAGACGAGTATGGCAATGTAACAGATATACATTTTACAAAATCGCCTTCGGATAATGCTGCAAAGGAGGAATTAGTAAGATGTCTTAAAATGCTGAAATACAAACCTGCCAAACGCAAAGGACTTAATGTAAAATGTAAAAGGGGCTTTTGGTATGACGACAACAAGTCTTTGGAGTAGCAGACTCCATAGTATCTGGTGCAGAGCCAGCCATCTCCTTTTGCTTGCCTGCAGATACCGAAAAACCATCGATGCCTTCATAAGGAGACGATAAAGTTTTTGATACTGTTGAACAAATGCTTTCTTTCCCTGACGGACAAAGTGCTTTGAACTCATATATAAGAATAACCAACAATATCCAGAAAAGGCACAAGAGAGGAACCTGGAAAGGTTGTTGTAAAGCTTGTCGTAGGAAAGAGCCGGCTGCATAAGTAACGCCGAGGTAAGCTGATTTGTTGACACAGATTTGGACCATGGAGCTCTGCGATTAGTAAAAAATATGCCCAAATGGAATCCTGGTAAACAACGGAACAGAAGTAAGGGTGTATTATTCTGTCCCTGTGATATTTCGTTTAAAATAATACAAGATTAAGTTATGAAAAATAAATGGCTAACATTTCTAATGTTCCTTTCCATGATACTGACCATATCATGTGCAAAGGATTATAACGCTTTGTTTAATGAGCGTGTTGCTGAATTGAATAAGGAAGGCAAGTACATCCTTAATCAGTACAATGATTCTGTGGGTAAAGAACACTACATCGTTTATATTGATGCAGACAAAATCGTTGTTGACACTTTAGGTGACTCGTTGCAGGTGTATCCGTTGGGCAAAGTGGAAACATATCAGTATTTGCCTAATGTGGATTTTAATGATGGTAAGTTCAGTTTGGAACGTTATAATAGTACAGATTGTACTATAAAAGCAGATACTGCAAAAAGACAAATAATGGTTAGCGATGACACTTTTTATCCTAAAGGGAAAATTGTAAAATTCTCAGAATTGAAAGCTCACAAAAGAGACTATGTTCTTATTCCTACAACTCAGCAAACTCTCATTGCTTTTTTGAACAAGAAAATGGAAGTTTATATGGGCAATCCTGCAGATGTTCAAGAAGATGAGCGAGGATTTATGTTGTCTTATGTTGGGCAATGCCGTGATTATTTGAGCGGTATGCCGGGAGGTTTGCCTCCCGATTTGGTTTTTGAAAACTGTTCGTATGACGCAAGAATGGATTTTCATGGAAAAATCACCAGCAAATCAAATTTTGTAAACGTCTCTGGAGTAGAGATTCCTGTAACAGCCTTTGGTACACCGGAAATTGACTCCTACTACCAAAAAGTCATAGAAGAATTGCATCCTATATATTATTGGAATTGTCAGAACTGCTATAAGGTGGTGAAGTCAGAAACAAAACCTGAAAGTGGTCTCTGTGAAGCCAACTTCTTTACAGGAAGTATGTCCACTTGGACGTTCCATCGTTGGGTGCGCTTATGCAAAGTTGGTTCCGCTCACACTTATCAGTGTCAAAATTGCGGTATTCAAGTTCAGACAAATGATGTGCCTCAAATGGGTGCTTGTAGTTATGGTGGTAATCATGTTTGGAATCAATTACAATAACAAGAACGAAATATGAAAAAGTCAAATCAATATGTATTGAAGATTGTTGGCTGCATGGCTCTTGTCATGGTATGTGCCATCATCGTGTTTACCTATCAAGATTTTCCTGCACGCCTGATGGCAGCGATACTTGGCGTGGTAATCACTGCAACCATAACTGTTGTCTTGCTTGACGGGCAGTCAAGAAAGGAACAGGTGGCAAAACGAAATTCAAAGGTCTTTGAGGAAAAGTTGAAGATTTATCAAAACTTTCTCTCTACTCTTTTTGATGTTGTTAAAGACAGAAAACTGACAGAAGAGGAAAAACTCCAGCTTGAGTTTCAGACATCTTTGGTCGCAATGCATTGTAAACCCAAGAGCTTGAACTTGGTAAGCGCAGCTGTTCGAAATGTAATATCCTCTTTCTGTCCGTCTAACGAAAAGGAAAAGCAGAAAAGCCAAGGAAACATCCCACTCTTGGAAAGTTTGTTGGGTGTAGTGGAAGCTTTGAAAATTGACCTTTACGGCGTAGATAAAGGAAAAGATGCAGAGAAGAACGATGATGATTTAAGCAAGATGTTGTTTAGCTCAGATATCAAGGACAAGACAATAAAGAACTTCAAGGAAGCATATATAGAAACGTCTGATTCTGATGAAGTGGAGCCTCTTGAAACATGGGAACAAGCGGTTAAAAACTGGCAGGATAAGGGTTGGATAGTCAAGGCCTTGGAAAGCGAGGACTGTCCTTTGCTGATTACTCGTAATGATGGAAATCCAGGTATGATAGACATGGGATTCTATGATAAT
>CAVACC010000089.1:0-13448 GCA_963587495.1 Clostridia bacterium
ATATGTATATTTATAAACAAGCAAGTTGATATTTATTCACTTGCGAAACTTCAGTATGATAACATTATATTTTAAACCAATCTTTATTCTTTACAAAGTATTTACAGATGTCATCTATAGGTTCAATCATTGTAATACCCAGAAAGAAGGCTGCACGTGATACTCCGACATATATATAACGTTTAATACGTTCTGTGTCAATGATTGATGATTTGTCTATATTATGAAAGAAGACGACATCGAATTCCATACCCTTTACAACATCAATAGGGTACACACAAATGTGATTCAGTCCTTTGTTTATTTCGTGATCTGTACCATCAAGGACATGAATTTTGTGAGCCTTGAAGAAATCGGTATTTTGAAGTCTTTGTATGAACGCAGGAATATAGCCTTTATCATTAACGAATATCGCAATTGAAGGAAGTTGCTCTCCATACGCACGATATACCTCTTCTATTCGTTTTGAAATCCATGTAATTTTGGCATCCTCGTTAGTATCGACAAATACTAATGGCTCTGGAACTTTGTTGGATTTCATAAATGCTGAATAGTTCGGTTTTTTGTCTAATGTATCAGCATAAATGCGTTTAGCGACATCAAGTAATTTCTTGCTTTGACGATATGAAGTTTTCATTTTTACCTCAATAATATTTGGTATCACTCCTTCTAATTCTGACCAGGACTTAATTCCATAATCAGTTAATCGCTGCATCATATCTCCGCATAAAGTAAAAGAGTTGAAGCCCCTTGTTAAAAGAGACTGCATGGCATAAATATCACATACACAGAAATCCGTTGCTTCATCTACACCAATAATAGGTCTAGAAATTTCATCATACGCTTCTATGTACTTGTGCTTTGCATTAGAGACTCCGTTTGCCTTTATCTGCTTTACCAGATTATTGATAAAACCGAGTAGCAAAGACTGTTCTTGATAGTGCAATTCCTTACCTTGATTGCGCTGTATGATTTCTCTTAACAATTTGAAATTACACCCCTTGAATTGGGTCTTGATAAGATGTTTGCGAAATTTCTTGTAACATTCAGGTAAGCCGTTTAACAACATAGGTATAACACCTCTGCTGAGTTTGGCATATTGTTCAAAAAGCATCAATTCGCCCATCTTCTTGATTTGCTTGTCGTATTTATCAGACAACATAGGCAATATAATGTCCGAAATTATCTGGAACTTCTCAGACAAATAATAATCATTGTTGACTTTGCTGTACGTGTAAGCTTTAAGCCATTTTTTGATGCCTTTAAAGAACTCCCTGTTATATCCTATTTTGTCAAGAGACGAATTGTCCTTACTCTTATCCTCATTGAATGAAAGTATATCTTGTTCATCATCCTCGTTTATATCCGATTCATCAAGACTTAAATCAAGTGCATCAATTATATCGTCTTTATCATTTGGATATTTCTCGACTAAATCACAAATATTCTTAGCAATCTTGTTGATTACTTCTTCATTTTCACTCAGAATAATTTTGCACTCATCATTATATGACAACTCGAATGAACGAAATATTGACACAAAACGGGATATGTCATAATTTTCACAACCTTCTAAACGATTAGACATATTTGTAGCAATAGCAGTCCACTTATAAATATCACCCTCTTTGTTGAATTTAGGGAGTTCATGTACTAATTGTCGAATCTGAGCTAAATAGAACTCTTTTAATTCTTCAATTATACCAGAGTTTTGATAGAAGAGAGTATCTGTAAAGTAACAGTCTTTAAATGGTGCTTTGTCCGTATTTGTTGCCATTAATCCATAATGTTGTTTAAGAACCATACGGCAATAGTCTTTCCAGCACCATACTTTTTGTGAAGTATTTTGCAGTTCCTCTTCTTGCATTGCTTGGGCAAGATAATCTTTGAGCATATCAGAAGGAGAGAAGAACATCCAGTCTCTCTGAGTATCTATGGCTTGAAATAATTGTTTTCTTTGAAGAGAGCTTAATTTAAAATCACCAATTCCGTTCTTTTCATCTTCCTCGATAGCAAACTTATCCGTAAGATATGCCAATCGATGAATCATAGTGGTTGATTTACCCGTTCCAGGACCACCCTCTATGATGACAGTTTTGCCATCATAGAGGTTTTGGGTTTTAATACTTGTCTGTACTGGATCAACAATAAGCGTATAACGCATCTCACCCTGTTTGCGGATGTAGATGGTAATATTTTTCAAATCTTCTTGTTGCTGGGTCAAGACCTTGTATTCATCTTTATATTTATTTATTGACTTCGTAATTTGCCCAATTTGAGAAGGATTCCCCTTTTTCTTTTTAAGTTCTTCTTTCTGCTGTTGCAATTTAAGAATATTATTTTCAACCTCCTCGATTTCGCGGCGATTCTTTTTTAATGCACCAAGAAACTCCTTAATATTTCTATACTGATACATGATATCATCACCTGCAATAGTAATGATATGATTTTCAAAGTTGGCACGATTTTCTAGAACGACATGATAGTTCTCTATTTTTTTGATAATGTTCTTAACACTATACTCAAATGATGAACCAATGTCATTCTTCTGAAATTTAACAGCGATAGGCGCATTCTTGGGTACGAATTGTCCTATTTCATCAGGAATATCAAATCTTTTAGCATTTACGAGTCCTTGCGTAAACCAGAAAGTTTTATCTTGACCATTGTACAAACAATGTACTCTGGCAACAACCACGATACGTGTACCTTTTCTCTTTTCGGCACACGTATCAATGGATTGAACAATATCTATAAGCTTTTCTTTCATACGTATATGCTTTGTAATATTTATTAACAGCTTTCTATTGTTACATCAAATTTTATATCCTGGTTCCTGCAGATGTCTATTTCTGTATCGTAGGTGATAGTGGATAGATTGTACATCTTTCGCTCACCTGGAGCGTTGTAGATAAACCATCCGTTCATAAAACCTCCATCAGGATAGATACATAGTTTCTTTCCTGCACATTCAAATGTGAGGACTCGCCAATGCGTTAGACTACGTCTTGGTGCTGATACGACAGGGGAGAGAGTACCTTCTATTCCATCCTCGTATTCCAATCCTTCAACTAACTCGTTTGCCAGGTTTTCAAGCCATGAGTCACGGTCTTCTGATGTAGGCTGATTGGCTCCAAGATTATCACGCTTTCCGTTGTCGCTATTGTATCGCTCAACCAAGAACTCCAAGTTATAAGGAGAACCAATCTTCTTAATGAAGTACTTGATAGTTTGTGTACACAAGATGATAGACAGGATGCTCTTCATGTGCTCATCTTGATAAGACACATTTACTATAGATTCTCTGTTAGCCTGACAATGAGCTACAAATGCCTGAACAATCTGTGATGCTCTATCGTCGATGATACCGGCAAGTCCAGATGTCTTGATGATTGTTGGATCACCATCCACGAGTTTGAATATCTTCGTTGTAGCATCCACAATATCAGTCTTTATAAACTTTGCCTTGCTTGCGAAGTTGTTTGTACGGATATAGAATATGGTGCCATTTCCCCACTTGTCATTCATTGTGATATGGTTAGGGTTGTTTGTAAAATACAATCTACCATCAATATATGCCAAAGGGTAAAGCCTATTTCCTGCAAATGGATTCTTTATTTCCATCACTTCGTTTGTCCAGCCCTTAACAGAACGAATCATGCTCATCGCCGGAGTAGGTATAGCTATATCAGTATTCTTTACTACGCAGAAAGATGTCTGCTGGCCATGAGGAGCAAAATAGTTAAAGAACTGACCTTTCCAACAATGGTCTGTGCCTTCATACTCCCAGTTAGCATAGTCATCATCAACGAAAATGAACTTTTCGTTCTGTGACAATGCAAATGTACGTTCCATCTTGGCAAGAGAAGTTTCTGTAGCACTTTCTCCGAATACACTCAATACAGCATTTGGCAGAACTTTTCTTGCAGAGCGTTCTTCTTCAATCCATGCCTTTGCAGCATCTATATCGATATGATTGATATAGTGTAGGGTGAACTTGTCTATTAAAGCCTCCTTATTGCCTGAATGTATTGCTGCCTCAATGATAGTATAGGCACGTTCTATAGCCGACTTCATCAAGTCCATAGCAGCCAGCTGGTTAGAATAACCGGAACCGCCAGGATTAGCATCGAAAATGCAAATATGTCCATTAGGTGTAATGGTAAAGTCGAGGTCTGTACGCTCAACATTCAATTCCTCAGACAAGGCTCTTGCAAAGAGCAATCCGAGAGTGATGAGCAGATCTTCTTCTTCATTACGATTATTAATCCAGTCTTTCTGGAAATGGCGTATTCTAATCTCTGTATAATCTGTTTGGATTGTATCACCCAAAACAACATTGCGCTTGATGTAATCAGTACTGCCACATCCCAAACACTTATTCGGTTTCGGACCTTTTTTCACGAGTGCAAAATGATAATCTGGCTTATCTGTATCTTTTGATGCGATAGGATTCATTTCGTTCGGCAGCTTATCAGGATCACTTGATGAGGCTGCAGGCCAGCTTTCAAGCACGGTCTTTCCACATTTGGTACAATGACAATAGCCAAATCCTGTACCTTCATTATAATACAGTATCTGACCGTTGCCGCTTTCTCTACTGCTACGGGTGTCAAAAAGGTGTGGCTCAATACGATCCTGCTTCCATTCATCAGCACCAATCAACTGAGCACTAACACGAGTATATACATTTTGGTCAAGAATTCGACTTGCCGATTCATTCATGTCTGGAATAAATTCAGCAGGTTGCAACAAGTCGAGTTCTGTACTTGCACTAACTCTCCATTTTTCTAACGAGTCCAATTCCTCTTTTGTATCAATCACCACTTGCTCACGGTTGAAGTAAAGCTTTTTAAATGTTACTTCTGGTTTGAAGAAGTTGGTGTATCTAATACCACGCACGATTCTTACCATACCGTCTCTTGCAATAGGATTGCCCGGCGCATATTGAGACAATGCAGTACGAAGAGGGTATGATGGGTTCGATGGTGTAACCAGTGTATATGATGTCTGTGATGAAGCATTAATATCAAACTCTACCACGTTCACTGGCATATTGGCATTTGGCGTAAAGCGATGAGTTGCCCAATATGAAAGTAAACGGGAAGCTAATGGTTCAATGAACTTCATTTCAAAGAATGCCTGTTGTCTTGCACTCTTTGCCTTCTTGTATGGTTCTGCATAATCCTGAATGCGCAATTCCAGTTCAGAATAGCATTTCTCGTTCATTTCACGAGCTTTGGAAACGACATACTGAGGCGGACGGCTACTAAAGATAGTACCGTCTAACAGAATTCGTATCTTTCTTCTCAAATCATCACTCAGCGACTCACTGCATTTATTGTTAAATGCCTCATAAGGTGTACCAGTCTCGTCACCCAATCCATCCAATGGGCTAATAGGAGCATTATCTGCCTTTTTCTTAACCTTGAAGTGGTTACTTTCACCATCAGGAACTATCTGATAATTAGTATAGTAACTGATTACTTGCTCTGTGATACTGCCACCAGCCATTCCAAAAACGCCAAATTCTCTAATGAGGAAAGAGTTAATATGACGTTGAATCACCTGGGCACTATTCAGATCAACAGTAGGCGAGTTGACGTTGCGCATGATGACATTCTCCATAGGATTCAGCAATGTCCTTACACCTACAGCGTCAGATCCACACAGTGTAACACAGGCACTACGAACCTGGCCGCGTCGGCCACTACGACCGGCTCTCTGTTTATAGTTTGAAGGCATTGGTGGGACAGAAGTCATCATCACTAATTCCAAGTCACCGAGGTCAACACCCATCTCCATTGTTGTAGAACAAGCAAGGATGTTGAGTCTATGATCCTTGAAATCTTCTTGTACCTGACGACTAATCATCTTATCCACCTGTGCTGTATGCTCAGCCTGAATGAAGAGTTGAGGGAATTGATGAATTTGAAGAAGACGATCTGAGAACGAACCGTTTTCTCCCCATAAATCATTATTCCAGAGAATCTTACGATTATCTTTAGCCCATTCTTCTATAACCTCATCAGCAGGATTAGGATTCATGCTATGGTTATGATAAGGGTAGGGAACCCATTTCTCATGTAGCTCTTCTTTCAAAGCTACTGGTTCGCCGCCGATGACATATGGTGAATAACCATGGAAGGTAATCTCTACAGGACGCAGACATTCTACATGATGTCTGCTACCAGACTGGTTGGTGTCACACAAATATACATCATCATAGAGTTTAAAACCAAGTTTGGCAAGATTGAGTCGATAAGGAGTAAAATGAACTCCATCTTTTACCTCGTCTTTATCTTTTACTTGTTTGCGTAACTCCGTATCATAATGCTTACCATGTTCCAGTAATTCGTATTTTAATGTCAACTCATTCCACATGCAGTCAATAACATCCTGGATGTCTTGCTTGTAACTGTTGATAGCATTCACTATAGAAATATGCTTCTCGTTTGCAATCAGTTTTGCTAACAATCTGATGATACGAGACGGATTAGCAGCCTTGTCTCTGATGACTGGTTTGTGGACAGGACGACGCATTTCCTTTTTAGTGGCAAATCTCACCGTTTGGAATATATCAACTGAGTCCTGGTCATCCATGGTCAAGAATACACACTCACTCTGACGAGCAGTATAGTCCAGGAACAACTGCATCAAGGCGTGCCAATCCTTTTTAGAAATCTGATTTTCAGGTGATAGCTTACCATTGAATACCTCCACAGCATCTGGCAACTTAGTAGTCAATGCTGGTTGTAAGTCGGCATAGTAAGAGGCGAACAAGCCCATTGTTTCTGGAGTTGCAGCTGACAAAGGTCTGTGAGACAGATATTCCACCATGAGGGATAGAATATATTTACGTTTCGTCTCTGGCTTTATATTGCCATCTTCATCAAGTTCTGGGCTCAGTTCTGAGCGTTCGGCAAACTGCTGACAGAAAATATCTGCCAGCCTATCATTGATAAGCACATCTAAAATGTCCTGCCATGACAAGAACTGATTAGGTTTCAGCTCATTGAGCAGAGCTTGGATAGCTTTTTCATCGCTACCTTCAAGAATGTCCAGTTTCTCTTCTGCATGCTTGTGCTGAGGATCTTTTCTACCTGTAGTATCGTAAATATTTTCGAAGTGCTTAATAGCCTCTTCCTTTGTCATACTGCCAGCAGTAGCCATTCGGCATAACTCATGATATAAGGTGCCATAAACCCACAGACGTTCTTCTTCCAGGTTCTGCTTGATAGTACTGCGAGCAGCCATCTGGCGACTATCTACAAAACTGATATATTGCTGCCCCTTATGCAGGTATATCTTAGATTCATCTTTTGGCTTTCCTTCTGTCATCAAGTCGAGAGTAGAAGGAGCAATCAATCTGGAGATAAAATCTGGAGCAACACGGAACTTCTGCAGTTTCTTTGCATCTTCTTCGTCTGTTTGAATCACATCAGAATTATCCTCATCCTGCTTTGTCTGTTTAGTCAGCTTTGTACCACAATAAGGGCATTGGCAATGAGCATTTGCAATGATTCTCCAACCTTTTGGTGCAGGATTGCTTGCGGTTACATTCAGCAGTCTGTTACCCTTAATAATATAAGGTATATTGTTGTCATATTCTGCATTCTCACTTTTTGTAGTGCCAAATACGTAGAGAGTTTTGCCTGTATCTTCTGTGTTGTCAAGATCGAACATATCACTATCATCCATAGTAATAGGCTGATAGCCAATGCCGTCATCATACTTCACTTCTTCAGCAATGGCAACGTACTCACCGCAATGCTTACAACGACTCATTTCCAATAAGGGTGCATCGTCTTTGCTTCTCTGTCCAGATTTGTTTTCCAAATAGACACGGAAACTACCATCTTCGGTATAGTGTGAGTCTGCAAGGTCAACATACAGGCCATGGTTTGGTACACGGTAGAAGTAATGTACTTTCACACGCAAGTCTTCCAAGCCCATATCTTCTGCTTTTTGGCACATCTCATCCAGTCGCACAAGTTTCTCCTCGATAGTCTCACCTTCTTTTATCAAGTCATCGAGTTTGATATATCCGTCATGATTATCGTTGATAAGCTTGAGCCAATACTCCTTGTCCTCTTCAGGAATGACATCGATGCCTTTTCGCTTACCATCCACATATTTCACCTGGTTAGTCTGCAGTCCTGTTATGCCAGCAATGAAATCCTTCAGTTCTTCCTTGGCATTCTCGCTACCATTTCCGATGGTTGCGGATGACGTAGCAAAGCGTACCTCGTCAGTAGTCACACCATAAGCCATGAGCACACGTCTGATAAGCATGGCAATCTCAGCGGCTCCAGCACCAGTATAGGTGTGAGTCTCATCCAACGCAATCCATCTCAGTGTGCCTTCGCCTTCCTCTTCCTGCTTTTCATGAATCAATTTTCTATCCTTATCACGCAGCAAGATATATTCCAACATGGTTGGGTTTGTCAGCAGAATATTAGCTGGGTGTTGACGCAATTCGGCACGAGTGGCTATAACATGAGGGTATTTTTCTTCAATGACATTTCCAGCTTCATCCCTGGTTATACCACGGATGGCATCAATCTTACGGAGAACTTTTTTGTAGTTCTTATCCTCTTCATTAGGCAGAAACTCTGGCATATCACCATTGTAAACAGCAAAAGTGAGATTTGTTCCTGCCAGCAGTTTTTCCATACGTGCCTTCTGATCCTCCATCAGTGCATTGAGAGGGTAGAGGAAGATGGCCTGTACCTGTTCAGGTATATGATGTTCTATCAGATCCTGTACAAGAGGGAGCATGAAACACTCAGTCTTACCCGAACCTGTTCCTGTTGTTACAACGATACTCATATTCTTGCCGTCAGGAGTCTTCTCTTTCAACAAAGTCTTCCAGCACTGATACTGGTGCTCATAAGGTGGATAGTAAGTATCTTCATTAGGCATACATTTCTGCCAGAGTGTACCCACCATTTCATTAGCCTCGGCTTCGTGTTCTGGATAGACAGTCTCGTAGCTGTTCATGCATTGTACCAATGGCATAGCATCCTTAGGAGCGAATACCTCAGGGATTATCATCTTCAACTGATTGATATATCCCTTTTGGCTTTCGTTCCTTGCTTCACCGCACCACATGGCAGCAAGAGTTTTCTCTACTGCTGTACGGTTATTCTTATATAGTTCTGCAAATCTGAATTTTTGCTTCATATCTCGATATTCTAATTTTCATTTGAAACTATAGCGTGACTCATCTCGCTAAATTTGTATCTGCACTCATCATAGTCTTTCAGAAACTCTTTCAAGTTTTCATATTTTCCCAAAGCATCTGGGTTATCTTGTATGAGTTTGAGAGCCTTATCTGCAACTTCCTCTATCTTTGGCCAAACATTAAAAGTCCAGTATCTTTTAAGAAACTCTTTTAGACAACTCTCCTCTCGTTCATCCGAACATTTTGGCGTCTTCAGAAAGAATGCAGTTACAGCTTCCTTCATCTTGCTTACCTCGTCAGCATCTTCTGACAAATCTTCAATCTGCCTGCTCCACGTTTCTCTTGGTAAAAGCATCCAGTCGAAGTGGAACTCTACGGCAAACTGATACAGATTTTCAATGTCGGTATCGGTTAGCTGATAACCACGCTTCTTGACAAGAGGAAGAAATATATCTCCAATTTGTCTGCCTGCTTTCACCACTTTTATGAGTGGATTGAAGAGAAAGAAGTATGTCTTATGCTCAGCCACGATCTCAAAGCAATATAATGCATCGACTACTATCTGCGATTTTTTTCCTCCCCAACCAGACTTTACCTTTTTTATATAAGGTAAGGCATAATGCCGTGGAAACGAATTGGATTTCATGCTTTGGAATACGATGCCGTCACCTGATAGTTCGTTGCTGTTAGCTACAGCCACAGGATCCGTTTTGTAGTTCCATGCATATAAATCTGTTGGAGCATCCAAAGCCTTTGAAATATATACTTTCAGATAATCCAGAGGAAACTCTTCTGTAAGTTCATCTACCGGCATTTCCAGTTTGTAGTTATCTACAGAAAGGTTAGGGTCATTGAAGGTAGGAAAACCATAGAACATTCTACTGTTCTTTTTGATTTGATATTCCTTCACGCCATTTTCTGAGAAATCTCTTATAGAGAACTGGTTACTGTTGATGAGAGGAATGTGTATATCCTCTTCTTTGCCAGCGTAACTCACAATATGACTTTTCCCATTGCTATCCTTCTGCGATAGTTCACGCATAATGATAGGACGATATACGTCCACCAATATTTGTGCCTGGTCATTTCCTATTTTCAGCTGTTTGGTATCAGGCTCACGCACACCCAGCAACTTTTCAAAGTTATCTTGTATGTCATCTACTCCTTCCAAAGCTGTACAGATACGCATATGTTCGAAATCTCGCCAGATAGGTTGCTGTCCGGCAGAGACAGGAGTGAAAGGTACATAATACACGTGCGGTTTAAATGCGATGCCTTTTACCGTCACTCTTAGGCGAATTGTACCTTGCTCTGGTTCTTCTTCGTTCCAATCCACATAGCGTGATCCTTTCAGCCATTCCAGATCATAGTCAGTTACAGGTTCGCCTTCCATTGAAGCACCTGTAGCATAATGTCGTACTTCCAGACCACTGCGTCCGAAAAGAACAGGGAGATTATCTTCCTGCATTTCTTCGTCATCGTAGTCTGTATCGATATACTTGTAGAGTACAAAGACATTATCCTTATACTTGATGGTCTTCAGATATTTCTTTGTAACAACCTGGTATAGTCCATTACGGTTGAAGAAGGGTGGCAATATCTCCTTGCCATCCGGACCAACCAGTATAACCTTATCATTGATAGGGCACCAGCAATAGTCAGTACCGCATTCTTCTCCATTTCTATAATGTGCATACACCACTGGCAACTCTCTGTAAGGTTCAGCAAGATGATAGGCCGAAGAGAATATCACGGCTGTTGCAGCCTGTGCATTCTTTCTCGTGCTGAATCTGTTGCTTGTCTTAGGCAAGGCATAAACCTGCATATAGTCTGCTACATGCAGTTCCTGCACAACTCTTGTCACGGAAATACTTGTGCCGTCTGTCTGATTTTCGTCGTACTTCATCACCATCTCAACCTTGTCGAAATGGCATACAGGAATATCGGTATAGGTATTCTCGTCGATTTTGTTTACCGATAAGAAACCAGTCTTTTCACTTCCTGTATTATCATATTTAAACAGAGGTTCCTCTGTTTTATCTATTTTCTGTACATAGCGACCATTATCCTTGAATCGCAGATAAAAGCGTATTCTACCCACTTCCTCAGGATGTTCAATTCCCCATTCCGGTTTAAGCAGTCTGTCGTAGCCTATGTATTGTTTTTTACCTCCACCAATCTCTTCAGGTTTCAGTTTTACTCTCAGGTGGCGAACCATCTGGTTTCTGCTTGCAGTATAGGCAATCACCCATTCAAAGTCAAATTTATTTTTCTTTGCCACCTCGTCAGCTTCCAGAATCTTGTGGAGTAACTGCGGTATGCAGGTTTCTTCACGATTCATGTCTTCCTTGGCAAAAGGAGCCTCTTTTTCCTTGCTGAGAATACAGTCCAGGTATTCATAGAGACTATGCTTGCGTGCTATTGATTCTTGGAAGGCAACAGCACGGTTACGGTCTTTCAAATCATCCAGTTCTATTTCTTCGCCATGGAAGATCTTGCAAAGCTGGGGTAGGAGAGCATCATTCTTATCTCGTTTCAGCTCTGCTTGTACAGCCAGTCCACCCAACACCTGCAAAGATTCCAACCATCGATAAGAGGTCTTATCTGGATTAGTTGATGCGTTATAAACGAAGGTGTTGGCATCAATCTTTGCCAGTTGGTACAACTTCTTCAATTCTTCTGTGCTTAGGGTTATAACCTTGTTGTCATCCATGGTGTCTGCACCCTTATAAAAGCGTTTGTACCACTCTGCCAGATACAGCACTAATATAACGGCGAAATCCTCACTTAGCAAGTGATGATAATCATTACTATGTGAGGAGATGCTGTTTGCTATAGCCGTTTCAAGGATATAGAACTGCTCTAAAGAGAGTCTGAGCTCCCAGACGTAGGGGCGACCTACGTCTATTTGCTTCCTAAATTGTTCTTGACACTTAGGTAAGCATGCCAGCAGTTTTTTATCCTCTTCTGTATATGGAGTTGTTGCCATAATCCTTATTCGTTTTTATAACGTATTCCTTTATATTTTCTTTTTAACTCTTCCAAGCTCATGCAGTTACCTTTGCCTCCCTGCCCATGATGAATCATCCTATGGCAGTTGGCACAAAGGGGTACAAGGTCGGTTTGAGAATTCACAGGATGTTCGCCTTCTGTTTGTGAGAATGGAAAGCGATGATGAATCTCAATATATTCGTCATCAATGTCATATGCCTTGGTGAAATCAAAACCACAACATTCACAGAAGATGTGTCCACCATGTAATGCCTTATAATAGTTGATGCAGGCTTGTCTGAGAATCTTGTTTCTCTTTCTGAGTTCCGTTGGTTGTGCTTCACCGGCTTCACCTTCCAAGTATATGGTAGTTTCCACCATAGGCTTGGGTGTAACAGGCGGTTCGGTTGCCTTCGTTCCAGAAGGATGATTGGTATCATCATATTCACCATATACTGGCATAGGAACAGTATTGGCATTCAGGGCTTTCAAGAATAGCCGGTACCATTTCAGAACCTCTGTGTATCGTGGTTCCACACTCATGTCGAGATTCTTCAAGATAGGGTGCGTCTTGATCTTCCTGCGGAATTCTTCTACGTCATCTATTTCTGTAATATCGTAGATAGACTCGTACTTGGTGCCAAAGTAGTCATTGAGCGTATTGGGTATAATACGCTCTGCCGTTTCAACGGTCAGACTTACTTCTTTGGCATCACCGTCAAAGCGTTCCGATAGATAACTTCGGAATACTCTGCCAAGTTGCTCGTATGTGAAATCACTTTTGTTTGCCACTTTGTTTCTATTTTTGAATATCAGTTATTCCTGCTTTTTCTTAACCTCCCAATGACCGCTATAGCCGCTACCAACATAAACAATATGAGGCATTTTTATGATGTGACGTTTAATAGTCCTTGATGTCAAACCAGACTGTGCTGCCAATTCTTCTGTAGATATTTGGGGATATACAGCTACTTGGCGCTCTATCCAAGCATCCAAATCTTTTCCTTGAGTGACACCTTGAGTGACATCTTGAGTGACACCTTGAGTGACATCTTGAGTGACACCTTGAGTGACATCATCATTCTCCATAATATTAGCCTCTATGCCTGGATGAGATTCCTGCCATGCCATAATCATATTAGGGAATGTGACAGTAAACTGGGCACGATCAGAGAAGAAGGTTGGAAGCATCTTTTCCTCAAAGTAGGGAAGGGCTTTAATCGGATTAATAATCTTGCCCATTCCCGAACCTTTACGCTCCATATAACCC
>CAVACC010000090.1:0-13340 GCA_963587495.1 Clostridia bacterium
ATTGATTTCGTTATTCCTGATGAGACAGTCGTAACTAATGGTCATCAGCAGCCATGGCCTGCTTTGGCAAACATTCTTGACTCTTATACCTCTGGCGTTGTTAAGGTTTTCGGTGAGAGCAATGCAACTGGCGAAGGTGGTTCTACAGAAGGTGGTAGCACTGGTGGCGAGACTGGTGGTTCTGGTGAAGGTACAGGTTCTGGCGAAGGTGGCAGCACTGGTGGCTCTACTGGTGGTTCAGAAGGTGGCAGCACAGTTACTCCTATTGAGGGTACAGTAACTTGTAGCTTTACAGCAAACGGAAAAGAGGCTGTCCCTTCTAATAGTGCATTTACTTTGACAGGTGAAGCTAAGAACGTAAAAGTAGAAAATACTGTTATTGAAGATGCTACTTATACTGCAAGTCTTAAGATGGAAACTAAAACTGAAGTTTCTTTCACAACATCTAAGAAGATGACTCTGTATGTATATTATGGTACTTCTGCTACTAATACTAATGTAAAGGTAGATGGTGTAAAGCAGACAGGAGCTCCTACTAAAGTTGTACTTGAGGCTGGTGCTCATAAGATTACAAAGGGTGAAAGTTCCGCAATCGCTCTCATCAAACTTGTACCTGTAACAGAATAATAAACATGTTTTCCCCAACGAGGGGGAAAGATATATAAAATGAAACAAACTAAGGGCTGTCTCTTCTTGACGAGGACAGCCCTTTTTCTCAAAACAACAAACAAAAACTAAACTAATCCTACAATGAAACAAATTAACTCTACCGTTTCTGCACAGCTCAAGGCTGTTTGTCGTAAAACCCTCTTGGCTTCGGCTTTGCTTTGTGGCTTCTCTATGATGGCAAATGCACAGACCCAGGATGGTCGTAACTTCTCTATGGATGGCTTCGCTGCCTACGAAGGTGTTCCTGGTACCAACTGGTATCGTGCCGGTGGTACTACTGGTGGCGCTGGTGGCAAGGTGGTGAAGGCTGATAACTTCTCTCAGCTGCAGGCCTATCTCCAGGCAACTGACCCATACATCGTTATCGTAGATCATGATATCACTACAGGTATCAAGTGCTATGTAGATGATTTGAGTACCGGTCATTTGCTTGACGACCAGAGCGGTAATTCTGGCGTGGAGTCTGTCTATGGTGAACGTATTATGATAGCTCCTAACAAGACTTTGATAGGTGTGGTGAACCCAACAACAGGCGAGGCTCCTCTCTTCTCTCATATCACCTTCGTGATGCAGTCGGTTGACAACATCATCATCCGTAACTGCCGTTTCACCATGAAGGGTGTTCCTGTGCTCAGAACGGGTGAGAATAAGATTGTGGCTTGGCGTAATGGTGCACAAGTAGAGGTTGGCGACCCAGATTGTATCGGAATCCAGGCTGATAAGGTAAGTGCCAAGACCAATTGGGGTGGACATATCTGGATAGATCATTGTGAGTTCTTCAATGGCGGTGCTGCCAATAAAGACCGCTATGATGGTTTGCTCGACTGCAAGAACAATGTGCAGTGGCTGACATTCAGTTATAACTATTTCCACGACCATGACAAGAGCTGTTTGTGGGGTAAAGGTGATTCAGATGTTTATGAGAACTGCCGTACCATCTCTTTCCATCACAATTTCTTTGATAAAATCGAAGGCTCCCGTCTTCCTCTCCAGCGTGGTGGTCATATACATTATTATAATAACTATATGCGTGGCTGTGAGGATGGCTGGGATATCCGTACAGGAGCTGTGGCATACGAAGAAGGTTGCTATTTCGAAGATACTAAGTCGCCTATCCGCTCAGACAGAGGTGGTAGCTTGAATATCTCTAAGGCTGAAGGGTACGATTGTATCTATAAGGGCTGTAACAACTTGATGGAAGGTTACACAAATATTGATGGCGCTAAGATTAGCAAGTCTCTTCCTGTTACCAAGATAGGCTGGGTTCCTACTCAGACAACAGCCTCTTACACCCAGCATTATCTCGATAAGACAGTGGATGTTCCTGCCATCTGCGAGAAGTATTCTGGCGCAGGTAAGGTAGAAATCTGGAAGACTTATACCTCTGCACTTCCTACAGCAGATATAGCCGAGTTCGACTATGCCATCAAGAACTACTGCACAGCCAAGACCTATGATGCTGCCGGAAAGGAGATGTCGGGTGCCTCTACTACAGGCATCGAGATGTTTGATTATGCCGCTGCTCAGACAGCCAAGACCGAGTACTTCGACCTCTCTGGCAAGCGCCTGTCTGCTCCCTGCCATGGCATCAGCATCGTCAAGGCTACAGACACTCTGGGCCACGTATCCGTCAAGAAAGTTGTGAATATGTAATTGAACTTATGGTATAAGTTGTGAATTTATAAAAAGATTGTGTAGTGTTCCAACTCCGTTTGATGTCATTAGTTTGACATTCTAATGGGGTTGGAACTTTTTTTTCTTTGCCGTTATTAAGCATTCCAAAATTGGTTTCAGTTTAATACCTTTGTTCGCAAGTGTGATGCTCTGCGGAGTACCTTATTTATTAATAGCTGACGATGTGCTTCTTTAGGAGATAATGAAGCGCAACTATAATTGACAGAGGCTTCCTATAGTAATGCCCAAGTATTGACAGAGACAAAAGAAAAGCGGGAGGACGCCTGTTGCGTCCTCCCGCCTGATGACTTTTTATAAACTCTAAGTTTATTCTTTCTTGAATGCTCGTATTATTCGTTCTTGAATCCATAACCATTCAAGAATCCACCTGTTGAAATCATATTAGGAGTGAATGGCCAGAGGTAAATAGGAGCCTTGACATAATCGTAGTCGTAGAAGAGATACTTATAATACTCGTCATCGTTGTCCTCAAGATCCTTACCCCAATTAACCTTCGTGTAACCGGCGTTCTCAAGAGCTGCAGCTTCCTCATCAGTAACTTTTGTGAACAAACCCTTGATGGCAAGGTTAGTTGTTGTCTTTGAGCCATAGCTCAATCCGTAAGCCTCCCAGTTATCATTCTGGCCACGCCAAGAAGGATAGAGAATAGGATCGCTTTCCTGACCCTCTGGGCACTGAGCTGTCAAACGATAGCCCTTCTCAGCCTTGGCATCTACACTCTTGGTGTAAACATATTCAGAGATGGTATTACCATTGTCGAAAGTATAATAGCCATTGGCCTCCAAGCCATCCAGCATCTTGCGAGTAAGCTGTTTGATTTCGCGAATCTTCTCAGGAAGCAAACCTGTACGAATCAAAGTGAAACGACGGTCGCCCTCGCCAGCAAACTCGAAGCCACGCTCATCGATGATGGCCTTGAGCAAAGAACCCTCTTTAGTGATAAAGCCTTCTACGTTAGCCTCAGCAGGTGTGCGGAATGCACGGTTACGAATCTTTGCGAGGTAAGTCTTAGCTTCTGCGCTGTTAGGATCAATTGTAGCACAAGCCTCGGCGTAACCCAAATAGATTTCAGACAAACGCATATAAGGAGCGTTGATACCAGAACGACGCTGATTAGCTGTCCAGATATTGCTCTGGCGATTCTCATCCCACTTGTTACAGCTGATACCACCACCAGCAGCCTTAGAGTTAGGCTTGAGAGGTATCAAGGTTTCATAGCCCTTACCCGTACTACCAGTAACTGTACAAGATACATCACGGCGCAAGTCCTTAGGATCGTATACACCATAATAGAAGGCAGGATTGATACGTCCCTGGCCATAGCTCTTACATGGGTAAGCATTCTTGCTACCACCGCTAGAAGGACGACCTAAAGAATATGGACGAGCATCATTGTTGATGATACCATCTGCTCCCTGTGTATAAGGCTCCTCGTAAATACTTTCATCAGCATAACCATCGTCTGCACCATGCAACTGCTGGAAGAAATACTGATAAGGGTTGCCATACACACGTCCTTGACCATCAGTCTTACGAGGATCGGTATCATGGAACACAGCAGTACCAGGATTATCGATAGCCTTCTTAAAGTAAGTCTTGGCAGTCTCGTAAAGGTTGCGCCAATCAGAGCGACGACCATAAGTAGAACCATTGTTTTCTGTACCAATAGTCTCGAATGTCAAGGTGTTGCCTTGTCCATCCACACGCTTAATGTCATTACGACGAGTCTGATAACCGCCAGCCTCAAGAGCCATACGGCCAATCAAGCCATCTACGTATGTACGAGAATAATAGTTCTTTGCACTAGCTTCGTATGTAGGGCACTTACCCAACACATACATCAAAGGCTCCACCTTCTTCAGCTGGTCGATACAAACATCATAGATAGAATCGCGAGAAGCTAAGCCCTCTGCTTTCACACCAAAGGTAGATTGGAACTGAACGTCACCAAAGTATTTGATAAGCTCACGATAGCAAGTAGCACGAATAGCCACTGCCTCACCATAAAGTTGACTCAACTCTGTTGGCTCTGTTTGCTGCATCATCTGCTGGTATTCATCAGTTTCTTCGATGGCAGTAGTGATAGCGTTACATCTACCAATTACAGAGAACAAATTACCATAAGAGCCATCAGTTCCTTCCTTCAGATAAGAAAGCAATCCATAGGTTCCTGCTTCCGTTCCATTACGATAAAGGCCCTCTACAATATGACGTCCAGGCTGATTTGAATAAGCCTCAGGATGACGCATAATATCAGAACCAGCAATATCGGCTGCATAGAACAAGCCATCACCAAAGATATGGCTACCAAACGCACCATGCATTTGGTACTTGGCGCCATTAAGAGCAGCCTGAGCTGTTGTTATATTTGAAAACACAAAGTCTGCATCATTGGTTGATGGCGATTTAGTTTCCAAATAATCGCTACATGAGGTAGCACCACCAAGGATGCCAGCCGCACATAGAGCTATATATAAAAATCTATTTTTCATGTCAAAATTCTTTTTTATAGATTAGAATGCTAAGTTAAGGCCGAATGTCCAAGAACGAGTCTTAGGATAAGCCTGATAATCATAGTTTGGTGTAGGGAATCCATTGTTACCTGCGTTCATATTTGTGTTGACGTCAGGATCAATTCCGCTATAACCCTTGATGCAGAAGAGGTTGGTTACAGTAGCATAGATACGGAGGTTGCTAATGCCGAGAGGCTTCATCCATGTCTTAGGGAATGTGTAGCCTACAGAGAGGTTCTGGAGGCGCAGATAAGAAGCGTCCTCGATGAACTCGCTGGTCACCAGACCGTACTCGCAGTATGGCAAGGCATACTTGGCACCAGCATTCAATGCACTAAGTTCGGTAGGATCGGTAACTGCATAGAGATTACCATTGCCATCCACGTTGTACATCTTCCAGCAATCAGACAACTGAGAAAGACGTGCAGAACCGAAACCTGTATCCTTGTTGCCCATCAAGTCGTGCATTACATTGGCATTGTAAACATCACCACCAATCTGATAAGTGAAGTTGGCATTGAAGTCAAAACCTTTATAACGACCGGAGAAGTTGAAACCACCTGTATGCTTAGGCTTTGTCTTACCTATAATAGTAACATCATCGGCAGTAACAGTACCACTACCATCTACATCTGCAAACTTATACATACCAGGGAATGCCTTTTGTTCCCCAGGAGTCTTATAAGCCTTGGCACAACCTGCAGAGTAGTTGCATACTGTATTATCAGGAACACCTGGTTTCAAAGTCCAAACACCATCTGCGCTAACATTGAAGTCGTCAACAGTATAGTACCCCAAAGACTTGTAGCCCTGAATCAAGCCAACAGGCTTACCTACACGGATAATGTAGTCGTAGTATGGCATACGCATCTGTGATCCCCAGTTGGTATGGGTATCAGCCAAAACACCATCGAAGAGTTCATCTACGTTGTTGTGGTTGTAGTTGTAGGTCATGCCAAATGTCAAGCCCCAATCCTTCTTATTGACGATGTCATAGCTCAAAGCAAGCTCAATACCCTTGTTAGAAGTCTTACCTACATTCTGGAACTGATAAGGATAGCCAGTAGATGTATCAACAGGCACCTTCATCAAGATATCCTTAGTGGTATTCCAATAGAAGTCCAAAGAACCACGAAGACGGCCATCCCAGAAGCCAAAGTCGAGACCTAAGTTGCGAGAAATGGTTGTCTCCCACTTCAAGTCAGGATTTGCCATAATCTCACCTGGCTTATATGTTGTAACTTGCTGACCATTTACCTCAACGATTTCCTGTGTCCATGTTGGTTTAAACAATGATGCATCAATATCATCGTTACCAGAAGAACCGATAGAGAGACGGAGCTTCAAGTTGCTCAACCAATTCTGTGTTCCCTTCATCCAAGGCTCATCAGAGATACGCCATGCAGCAGCGGCTGCTGGGAAGTACCCCCAATGGTGGTTAGGAGCAAACTTAGAACTTCCATCAGCACGGAATGTAGCAGTGAAGAGGTAACGGCCTAAATAAGAATAGTTTGCACGACCAAACCATGAGGTGGTGTGACTTGGTGTAGATACTTCAGATTTATAAGTATCCGGTTTGGTTACATTTGGATCTTGATGAGTACCGCCAAGATTACCAAAGGCTGTATCCATGTCCCAACCCAAAGGATAACCATATCCATTAAATGTAGTTGTCTTTGACTTGTTAGCCAAAACCTCATTACCTACCAAAAAATCAAGTTTATGATCCTCACCCAAGCCTTGAACAGCATAGTTGATGGTAGAAGTCCAACGTACATTGTAGCCATCACTCTTTACCTGCTTAGCGTGGTTGTAACCATTCTCATAACCATCATCCCATGTCTGTTGGTCACGCCAGTTGCGAGCCAATGTCAATTCTGTTTTGCCAGTCAAGCCTTTGATTGGAGTCCATGTCAAAGAGTTTGTTGCACGCAAACGATGATGTGTATTCATCTGAGTATAGCTGTCATAGATAGCAACAGGACTCATCTTTGGATCGACATTAACATCACCCATACCCAACAATGATGGATCGTCAGTACCTAATGGGGTATCAATTGGACGATATGCATAAGAAGATGTAGCATATTCAAACTTGTAGCCCTGGAAGCGCATCTCGCTATAACGAGCATCGAGGTTCCACTTCAAGTTCTTGGTGATGTCCTGAGCCAACTTAAAGTTGGCATTCCAACGACGGAAACCGGTGTCTTTCAGCGATCCTTTATCATTGGTGTAGTTGATAGAAGCATAATACTTGGTATGCTCTGTACCACCACTGATGCTCAAGTCGTGGTTCCAGGCATGAGAACTGCTGAGCAAGTCGTCCTGGTAGTTGTGAGTACCCATATTGCGATACTCCTCCAGGTGGTTGCCGTTTGCGTTGCCCAAACCAAAATACTTGGCTACATTGGCTCCGTAGCTATCACCATAAGATGTGGCGTAGCTCCAGTTGCGCAATACATAGTCGTAAGCGCTTTCGGTATCGTAAGTAGTAGGTTTCTCCTTGGCTGTGTAGTACATGTTGTACTTCACTTGTGCCTTGCCTTCCTTGGCGCTCTTGGTAGTAATCATGATAACACCATTGGCACCACGTGCACCATAGATGGCTGTAGAGGCAGCATCCTTGAGCACATCGATGCTCTCGATATTATCGGCAGGGATATCATCGATACGAGACACCTGCACACCATCGACGATGAAGAGAGGGTCGTTGCTCTGGGTGATGGAACCACCACCACGCACACGAATACTCATAGTGGCACCTGGACGGCCATCCTGAGAGGTAATAGACACACCTGGCAACTGGCCTTGCAGTGCCTCGGCGATGTTGGATACAGGGTTTTGAGCCAGCTTGTCACCTGTAACCGAGGCTACGGCACCCGTCAGGTCACGACGCTTCATCGTGCCATAACCGATAACTACCACCTCGTCGAGGCTCTTGTCGGCAGACTGCATGACGATGTTCAGCGCCGACTGGTTGCCCACGGTGATGGTTTGTGTTTTACATCCTAAATAGGAAATGGTGATCTTGTCACCAGGCTTTAGGTTTTGGAGACTGAAGTTACCATCGATATCAGTAACTGTTCCGCCCTTTCCGGCTTGGATAGTTACACCAATTAATGGTTCACCTGTAGCATCCTTCACATTACCCGTGATGGTCTTTTGTGCAAATGCACCGACGCAACACAAGCTAAGAGACAGAGCCAATGCTCCCTTCTTGATTTGTTGATACATAAATGGTTTGTTTTTAGTTATACATTTAGATATGTTTGTTTGCTTTTTTGTCGTTAGTTGTCAGTAGATAACTTCGTTTGTTGCTGCCAAAAGTAGCAATAATCTTTTATAAAGTGGACAAATTGGATATAAAATTAGCAGTATTTAACACATTTAACGCTAAATACTGCTAAAAGTTCTTATTTTGTTTGGTATTTCAGAACATACCACAGGTCTCTGATGCGTGCTTCGGGATCCCATTTGCCATCAAAGGTCCAAAGGGCCGTAAGACCATGGAAGGCAGGATGGCCAGGAGCCTGGTCGAGATTGTCGCGCAGCCATCCGCTGTCGCCTCCCTCGCGCTCGCAACCATAATAATATACGCGCAATCCCCATGGGCAAGGGTCGAGTACCTTGTCGCTATAGGCGTAGCTGATGTTGCTGTCGAGGATGTTCTTCGACATGCGGCAGTGGGCCAGATAGAACTGGTGGTCGTGGTGATAGCGTCCCAACTTGGTGGGGGAGAGGGCATCGAAGGAGGAGCATGTTACGACAAACTTATTGTTGATGTCGCCTCTGCCGTCGTGCCAGAGGATGGCTCTGCTGTCGCCGACAAACTTGCAGCGTGTGGCATAGCATCTGCCACGAGGGCACATGAAGTCGACCCCAGGACAGCGCAGGTAGAGGTCTGCATGATAGTACATTCCTCCATCCTGGCACCATAGTGAGAGGGCATCGTTGCCGTCGGCAAAGATATTGCTGTTGATGACGATGGTGCGTGTCGCCTTGCCATAGATGGCCATCTGGTGTGTGGTGGTCTTCTCCACCGTGCTACCATAATTATTATATACGGTGATGCCGCTGATGATACAGTCGTTGGCATTGTCCTGCAGTACGATGACACCCATGTGGACAGGCTTTCCCTTGTATTCCTTGATGGTTTGTGAGGCTGTTGTCTCGGCGTATTGGATGATGACACTGTCGCGGTCTTCGCCTACGAGCACGATGTTGGGACGGTCGATGATGACCTTCTCATGATACACTCCGTTGCGTATGAGAATCTTGAAAGGCTTCGCAGGGTTCTCGGGAGCCTTCTCTATGGCATCCTGTATGCGCTCGCCGGCATTGACTATCGCATCGAAACATGACAGCTCGGGCTTCGAGAAGCGGTCCATATTGATGAGTCCACGCTCGTTGGCACCGGGAGAGTTGAGGCGGAGGTTCAGCTTGTTGGCAGCATCATACTTGTCGGCCCACTTTTCGTAGAGAGGATAGATGAAGGCCGAACGTTCGCTGTACCATGAATAACCGTTGCGGCGCTCGGTGCCTATCTCCCAAAGATGTCGGCGGGGCACACCGTCGCGGTCACATACGAAAGGCTCACAGAACTCTAAGTCGTAGTATCTTGCCCACAGAGGTGTGGTGGCATCGGGGTCTTTAACGAGTTCGGTTGTTCTGAAAGGAGAACCAGGCTCGCCCTTGCGTACCACTTTCAGCCCCGTCAGCTTATAGGTGTCAAACCACTGCATGGCTCCACGAATGGCGCGTTTTATCTCTTCGCTTGGGTTAGGTATCTCCATCAGCATAGCCACGATGCGTGCACTCTCGTTAGAACTGTAGGACGAGAGCTCGAAGGCTCGTGCCGGACGAGGCTCAAAGGTTACGCGGTCGTGCTGCTGGCACCATACTGTAAGTTTGCCGTCTTTGACAATCTGGCACTTCAGGATACACTCCACACCCTTGTTGAAAGCCTTGATGGCCTTCTGGCGCAGCGCCTTGTCGGTCAGTTTGCCATCGAAGGGAGCCTTCTGCAGATAGATGTCGCGCAGCATTTCCATGGTGTTGACCATGGCGTCATCGTTGAAGGTGATATGAACCTGATAGCCACGCATCCCGGGCCAAAACTGTGGCCATCCGCCATTGTCGTACTGTCCGCTCAGCAGGTATTCCACGCCCTGGCAGAAAGCCTCACGGTACTTCTTGCTCTTGGTGGCCTGATAGAGCCGAGCCAGATACGTCATCTGCATATTGGTGGCATCGTTGTCGGTGGTAGAGTCGTCTCGCCGGCTTTTGTCCTTGAGTACTTGCTGCCGTTCCTCATGAGTCATGGGCTTTGCCATGTCGATGTTCTTTGACCATCCGCCCGTCACTCTCTGATAGTCGAGAATCTGGTCGCCGATGAGTCGGGCTTGCTCTGTTTTGAAGAACTCCTTTTTTGTTTCCCTCATCGCATTGTACCTGCGCTGGGCATGGGCTGGCAACAGGGCCAACGCCATCAGGATAGAAAGATAAAATGCTTTCATATGTCAATAGTTTGTGTTTAGTTTTTAAGTTCGGTGCAAATATACAAATATTATTTTGATAATATCATCTTTTTTTCGTATTTTTGCATATGCTTATCATTAGCATCGGCATTTTTTTATTGATACATTATTAGATTTATAATAATATTGTTTTTTATCGAACAGAAATAGGTAAACATGAAGACAATACAACCGATATTGACCATTACGGGTTCTGACAGTACCGGTGGCTCTGGTGTCCAGGCGGATATCAGGACCATCTCTGAGTTGGGAGGCTATGCTGTTTCAGCCATCACTTCCATTACTGTGCAGAACACTTTAGGTATTCAGGCTTTCTTTGATATTCCAGCCGAGATTGTTTCGGGTCAGATAGAGGCTATCATGAATGATATTCAACCGAACATTGTGAAGGTGGGTATGATCCGTCGGGTGGAGACGCTTGATGTAGTGATAGATGCCTTGACAAAGTATCGTCCCGACTATATCATCTATGCCCCTGCCATCTGGTCAAGTAATGGTGATGCGCTGATGACAGAAGATGTGGTAAGTCAGATCAAGTATCGCTTGCTGCCACTCTGTTCGGTAGTTGTCGCACGAAAGAAGGAAAATGACATCATTCTGCAAAACACCAAGTTGCTGCGCATGGCGGAGGACAAGGGCTTGAATGTCTTTCTGCTCGACAATGCCAATTCGCATGGTCTTACCAACCGCTTTTCTTCTGCCCTTGCTGTGTATCTGAACCAGGGCAAGAAGATGACGGATGCCTTGGCGATGGCACAGGATTTCATCAATGTGGAACTGACTCGAGAGAGCAACCTGCAGGGACGCAGTTCGGAACTCTATAATCAGTTTATCTCTCAGGTCAATAACTTCTGCCGCACCTATAGTGATGTGCATTTCTATGCAGACCAGTTGAATGTGAGCAGCCGTTATTTGGCTCAGGTAACCCGCCGTATCTCGGGCAAGACACCGAAGGCAATCATAGATGAATATATAGTAAAGGAGATAGAACGAGAGTTATCCACCACTACGCATACTGTGCAGGAGATTGCCAATACCTTCGGCTTCTCCTCGCAAGCCCATCTCACTAAGTTCTTCAAGAAGATGCGAGGGCTTACGCCTTCGGAATATCGGAAGAAGTAACAAGGCAATTTATACATTTGGGAATATCCTTTGTATATTTGAGAAATGCATTTTGTACAAAATGACGCAAAGTTTGTAATTATTGGAACACTTTTCTCCTATTTCGTTGAAAAGTGTTTCCTTTGCAGCCATAATTAAGCAAAAAAATATAATTATGGCAGAAAACAGACAAGAATTGAACCGCAACTTGGCTCAGATGCTCAAGGGTGGTGTAATCATGGACGTAACAACTCCAGAACAGGCAAAAATAGCAGAGGCAGCAGGTGCATGTGCAGTAATGGCTTTGGAACGTATTCCAGCCGACATCCGTGCGGCAGGTGGTGTGTCTCGTATGAGTGATCCTAAGATGATCAAGGGTATTCAGGAGGCAGTCTCTATTCCTGTTATGGCAAAGTGTCGTATCGGTCATTTAGCTGAGGCTCAGATTCTTCAGGCTATCGAAATCGACTATATTGACGAGAGCGAGGTGCTCTCTCCAGCAGATAACGTTTATCACATCGACAAGACTCAGTTTGACGTACCATTCGTTTGTGGTGCCAAGAACTTGGGCGAGGCGCTCCGCCGTATCGCTGAAGGTGCTACCATGATCCGTACCAAGGGTGAGCCAGGAACAGGTGATGTTGTTCAGGCTGTTACCCACATGCGTATGATGCAGAGCGAAATCCGCCGCTTGGTTTCTATGAGCGAGGATGAACTCTTCGAGGCAGCCAAGCAGTTGCAGGCTCCTTACGAGTTGGTGAAGTATGTTCATGAGAATGGCAAGTTGCCAGTTGTCAACTTCGCTGCCGGTGGTGTGGCTACTCCAGCTGATGCAGCTTTGATGATGCAACTCGGTGCAGAGGGTGTATTCGTAGGTTCTGGTATCTTCAAGAGCGGTAACCCTGCTAAGCGTGCGCAGGCTATCGTGAAGGCTGTTACCAACTACAACGATGCCAAGATGTTGGCTGAGTTGAGTGAGGATCTCGGTGAGGCGATGGTTGGTATCAATGAGCAGGAGATTGCGCTCCTCATGGCTGAAAGAGGTAAGTAATAGATGATGATGTTTTAATTGGAAGGCCCCTCCTGAAAAGAAGGGGCTTTTGTATTAGGAAAAATATGAGAATAGCAGTATTAGCTTTACAAGGCGCTTTTGCTGAGCACAGACAGAAGTTGGCTCAGTTGGGCGTGGATAGTTTTGAGGTTCGCCAGTTGAGGGATTGGAACCAGCCTAAGGATGGCTTGATTATTCCTGGTGGAGAGAGTACCACTCAGGCGAAGCTCTTGAATGAACTGGGATTGATGGAACCTGTGAAGGAGGCCATTGCAGCAGGTCTGCCTGTCTATGGCACATGTGCCGGTTTGATACTTCTTGCCAAGAAGATAGAAGGTGAGCCAAGTCATCGCATAGCCTCTATGGACATCACGGCATTGCGTAATGCCTACGGTCGCCAGTTGGGCAGTTTCTATATCGAGGCTTCGATGAAAGGCATCGAGGGTAATATCCCTATGACTTTCATCCGTGCTCCTTATATTAAAGAGGTGTGGGGAGATGCTGAGGTTCTGGCGGAAGTAGATGGTAAGATTGTGGCTGCCCGTCAGGGTAACCAACTCGTCACTGCCTTCCATCCGGAGTTGAACGAAAGTTTAGAGATACACAAGTATTTTCTGGGTATGTGCAAGAAGTAGGCTTCATCTTATATTGAAGCTTACTTCGTTGGCCGATGAAACAGGCTTCATTGGCACATGAAGTTATATTGCAAAGTATCTTAGGATACATTGCCAAGTATCTTAAGATACATGAGCAAGTATCCTAAGATACTTTTTT
>CAVACC010000091.1:0-12735 GCA_963587495.1 Clostridia bacterium
AATACCATAGGTAAAAAATGCGTCGGATTTTAAACGGATTTTGAACACCCTACCTTACAGGGCGCCTTGCTGACAGCCTTTATACCCAGGGCGTTGCCCTGGGCTAAGAGCTTCTGCCCTTTCAGGGCGTTCCAACCGTACAGGTAGGGTGTTCAAAATCCGTTTAAAATTTGGCACGTTTTTTAGTCGAATAATCGGTTTAACTAACTGATATTTCAATAATTATCGACACGAATATTGCGCAGAACTAAAAAAAGTCACATTTTTGAATTCTTAACATGTTGATTTCGTGTGAATTAACTTGTATTTCGACGCAAAAAACGTGTCGAAAAATTGATAGATTTTGAACACTACCGTACAGGTCGATAAATCTCAAATTTGTATTTGTTTATTTATTTGCTGAGATCGAAACCAACGCGGATGCCATCATAGTTTTTGGAGATTTCGCCGATAGTGCCGAGAGTGGTGTTGCCGCTCAGGGCGGTCAGTGTCTGGATGATGGTAAGCAGTTTCTTCGACTCGAAGAGGATGCTGATGCCAGATGTGTTCTTGGTGGCGAAACCATTGAGGCTGAGCAGCAGACGGCCTTTCAGGTCGATGGCGTGAGTCTTCTCGTCGAAGGTGTAAGTGCCGCTCCATGACTTTCCGTCTATCTTGGCATTGAAGGTGCCGTCCTCGTTGAACTTGAAGTAAGTGTTCGAACTGCTGAATCCTGCCTTCTGATAATAGGTGCTCAACTTTTCCTCCACCTTCTTGGCAGCGATTTCTCCACCGGCTTTCGCCAACAGGTTCTCTGAGGTAAAGGCGCAGCCTGGTGACTTATACTTCCATGTGTAGGCGCAGAGGTCGGTTTTCTTGAATGTGGTAGAGCCAATCACGTTGTCGAGAATGCTTCCCACGATGCTTCCCACCTTGCTTGTGGTGGAGCCTGTGGTGTTACTGCTGTTTCCGCCGGCATAGCCCAAGAGTCCGGCCAAGACGCCTGCTGCAGAAGCCTTGGTGTTGACAGTGTCGGCAGAATGTGTCTTGGAAGAGTCTGTTGTGGCTGTGGAAGCTGTTGTTGCAGTCGATGTTGAAGATTTGGAGGAAGTCTTCTTGGCAGTGGTGGTAGACTTCTTCTTAGTAGTTGTCTTCTTTTTCTTGGTTGATTTCTTGGCAGGAAGGCTGCTCATTTCGGATGTTGTGGCGCTCTCGGCGCATGTCTCGTTGGCAAGGCTGCCTGTGGTGCATGCCAGCACAAGGGCAACCATCATGAATACTTTCTTCATTTTTGTTGATACTTTTTTGATGTTTTCAAGTTGAAGAACTCCTTTTTTCTCTCTCTTTGGACCTCTGAATCTCTTGTGTTGGGAAGCCCGGTGTGGAGTTTCTGCTTTTCAGGATGCAAATTTCGCAAAAAAAGCGCAGATGGAGAAAGGGAAATGGATATTTTTTGTAGGTATTTCCCTATTTCTCCTTGATTTATGTCAAAAAATGAGGTTTTTAGTGTTCTTTTCTCACTTTTTTCGTGGTGCTTGTAGTCAGAATATCTTACCTTTGCATCATTACAAATCGCAATAGGTTATGGATTATAGTTTAATTAAGGTCAATGCAGAGGTTGAGAATCTTGCACAGGACAAATGCCAGCAGATTCTTCATGACCGACGTGAAGCCCTCGCTAACAAGGTTAGAAGAAGAGCTTAAAAACCAGAGATTGTTTTCTCAAAAAAGGACACTGAAAGAATTGACATTCCGGGAACGTCGTTTCCCGTGCAACGTAAAAGGTCCCGTTGACAGAACTTGGTTCTGCGACGGGACCTTTTATGGTTTTTATTGTTTTTCTCTAACTTCCCATTTCTGAAAAGTTCGTTGAGCTTTTATTTTCCAGCCTCTTCCTTGGTAGCCTTCATGATGACTTCCAGGTGGTTGCCTGGCTTGAGGACGATATTCTTGAGGAAGTCGCCTATAGCCTTGCCGTCGACGCTGTTTACAGTCTTCACGTAATCGGTGTGCAGGTCGATGCCGTTGATGACATAGTTGCGCAGGATGCCAGTCCAGTAGCCGTTGGTCTTGGCGTCTACCGAAGCCTGCTTGGTCAGAATCTCCTTGATCTTCTGCAGGTCGCCGGCGTTAGGCTGCTCTACGGTATTCTTCAGACCTGAGAAGAAGTAAGGCAGAGCCTCGTCGAGCTTCTCGGGGTTGAGCTGTGCGCTGCCGGTCAGGCTGAGTGCCAACTGTCCGTCCCAGTCGAGCTCCATGCTTGCCTCGGCTCCTGCATGGTAGGCTGCACTCAACTTCTCGCGTATGTTGCGCAGATAGTCCATCTGGAGCAATCGTGCAGAGATGTCGGCGAGCACGCTTGTCTGCAGGGTGTAAGGAGTCTTGGCGTACCATATCTCAGTCACCTGCGACATTGGGGTCTCCATGCTCTTGGTGAAGATGTTTTTCACCTCGCCTGTAGCCACAGGGATGGCCTTGTTCTTCAGTTTGGCGCCCTTGCTTGGGATAGAGGCGATGTACTGCTCGATGAGTGGCAGGAGAGTAGCCTCGTCGTAGTTGCCCACGAAGAAGAAGGTGAAGTCCTTGGCGTTGGTGAACATCTGCTTGCCCAGTTCGAGCACGCGGTCGTAGTTGACAGCGTCGAGGTCCTCGGTCTTAGGGATGCGTGCCATCTTGTTGCCCATGTAGATGGTGCTCTGCAGCGAATCCTGGTAAACCATCTGTGGGTTCTTGCTCTGGTTGGCAAGTGCGGTCTTGATGGTGCTCAGGAGGTTGGCAGCCGATTTCTCGTCCTTGCTCAGCGCTGTCATCTTGAGGTAGATGAGCTGCATGAGGGTCTCGATGTCCTTAGGAGTAGAGTTGCCCGAGAGGCCGTGCTTGAAAGGAGTGACGGTGTAAGCCACGCTTGCCTGCTTGCCTGCGAGGGCTTTCTCGAGGTCGTTGCTTGAGAACTGGCCCAGACCGCTGGCGTTGAGCAGCATGCCGCCCATGAAGGCGAAGGTGTAGTCGGCCTTGTCGAGAGCTGCGTAACCTACGTTGGCTGTGGCAGCAAACTGTATCTCGTTGTCCTTGTAGTCGGTCTTCTTCAGCACCACCTTGGCACCGTTGGAGAGGGTGAGGGTCTTGAATCCCAACTTCTTGTCTTCAGCTGTGCTCTTGATTTTGCCAGCCTTAGGCTTCTGGGCGATGAGAGGCTCCTGCTTCACATTGTCCACATAGGCCTCGAGCTTCTCGCCGCGCACCTGCTTCACGATGTCGGCAAGCTCCTGCTCGGTGGGATAAACAGCACCGTCGGCCTCGCGCATCATGATGAGAGACACCAGGTTGGTGTCGGTTTCGCAAATCAACTGCTTGGCGTACTGGTTGACAGCCTCTACAGGGATGTGAGGCACCAGCATCTGATAGATCTGATATTCGTCCTCTACCGAAGGGATAGGCTCGTTGCCGGTGAAGTTGTCCACATACTGAGTGGTGAACTGCTCGTTCTTCATCTTGTCACGGTTGGTGTAAGCCTTCTCCATCTGGCTCATAAACTCATCTTTGGCGCGCTGATACTCAGTGGCAGTGAAACCGAAGTCGTGTGCACGCTTCAGTTCGCGCATCACAGCGGCATAAGCCTCCTTCATCTGTCCGTCCTTGGCAGCGCCGAAGGAAGAGAGAGCCTCCTTGGTGCTTGAGAGCAGATAGTCGCCAATGCTGGTTCCTGCCTGCAGATAAGGGCAGTCGGGCTCCTGCGATTTCTCGTTGAAGCGGGCATTCATCATGCTGGCAAAGATGTTGTCCATATAGCCTTTGAGCAGATAGTCGACACCGTTCTTCAGCGAGTCGGGTGTGGCTTCGTGCTTCATGAGAATCTGGAAGATGCCCATCTGCAGCTCCTTGTCCTTGTCTACCACGTAGATGGCCTGGTTGTTGTCGGGCACTTCCACGGGCACTACCTTGGCAGCATTGGCAGGCACCTTGATGCCTCCGAAGAGCTTCTTGATCTGAGCCTCGATATGGTCTGCGTCCACGTCGCCGACGATGATGACAGCCTGGTTGTCTGGGCGATACCACTTGCGGTAATAGGCACGCAGGGTCTCAGGGTCGCAGCCGTCGACGACGCTCATCAGTCCGATAGGCATGCGGTAGCCATATTTGCAGTCGGGGTAGAGCTTAGGCAGGGCACGCTCCAGTATGCGCTGCTGTCCCACCATGCTCATACGGTACTCATTGTGCACCACGTCGCGCTCGTCGTTGATGGCTTCCTTGGTGAGAGAGATGCCGTTGCTCCAGTCTTTCAGAATGAGCATACATGAGTCTACTGCCGACACGCGTGTGGTGGGCACATCGGTGAAGTAGTACACGGTTTTCTCAATAGAGGTGTAGGCATTGAGGTTGCGGCCATATTCCACACCGATGCTCTGAAGGTATTCCTGCAGGCTGTTGCCCTGGAAGTGCTCAGAGCCGTTGAAGGCGAGGTGCTCCAAGAGGTGAGCCAGACCGCGCTGGTCGTCGTTTTCGTTGATAGAGCCTACTTTCTGTGCGATGTAGAAGCTGGCTACATGCTCAGGGAAACTGTTGTGTCGGATGTAATAAGTCAGACCATTGTCCAAATGGCCTATTCTCACATCTTTGTCTACCGGGATAGGTGGCATCATCTGAGCCATGGCCTGTCCGGCAGTAAGCAGCACGATGGCTGCTGCAAAAAACTTCTTAAGTTTCATAATAGCTGATGTTGGTTTATATATATATAATAATGTGTATTTATTCTTCTTTCATAAACTTGGTGCTGCAAAAGTAGCACATTTCTAACGACAAAGCAAGCATTTGGGAAGTTTTTTTCCAAAATGCCTGCATTCTTAACATTAAACTAACATTCCACTAACATAACCTAACATTAGGCTCTGTTTTTCAGCCCTTCGCTTTCAGAAAACTGTTCATCCAGCTGCCACGATAGAGGCGGACGAGGAACAGAATGCCGCGGAAAGTCAGTTCGGTGGCCATGGCTATCCATACACCTTCCAGGCCGAAGCGCTGCGAGAGGGCATAGGCCAGGGTGAGGCGCACCAACCACATCGTTCCCAGGTTGATGGCGGCAGGCTTGAAGGTGTCGCCTGCTCCCACGCAGACACAATAGGTCACGATGCTGGCAGCAAAGAACGGTTCGGCAAAAGCCTCTATGCGTAGACAGCGGGTGCCTAAGTCGCAGATGGCGTCGACGGGAGAGAGTACTGCCATCATGCCCGGTGCGAAGAGATACATGACAACACCCATCACTGCCATCACGCCCATGCCCAGCCCCACCGTCATGTAGGCAAAATTGCGGCACAAATCGATGCGGCCAGCGCCATGGGTCTGACCGACGAGCGTGGTGGCGGCATCGCCTATTCCGTAGCCAGGCATATAGCACAGGCTCTCGGCGGTGATGGCAAAGGAGTGGGCTGCAATGGCAATGTTGCCCAGTGGCGCCACTATCATGGTGCTGACGATCTGTGCACCGCTCATCAGGATGTTCTGTATGGCTAAGGGAATGCTTATCTTGAAGGCATTGCGCACGTATTCGCGCACCCAGCAGAAGCGTATCTTGTCCTGACGCAGGTTGAGAATCTTGTTGTGGCAGGCTGCTTGCCAAAGGTTGGGCAGCGAGATGCAGACATAAGCCAGGGCAGTTCCGAAGGCTGCGCCCACCACGCCCATGTGCAACACATAGATGAAGATGTAATTGAACACGACGTCGCACAGGCAGATCAGAATAGCCATGACGCTGGGCGTGTGCATGTTGCCTGCCGCCTTGAGCATCATGCCCGACATGTGGTATAGGTAGACAAAGGGCAGCACGAGGCTGTAGACCAGGAAGTAGGCCGATGACTTGTCGGCAATGTCATCGCCTCCGCCCAACCAGTGGGGCAGGGGAGAATGAATGCCCACGCCGATGAGGGCTATCAGGATGCTGAAGATGATGCCGCAGAGCAGCGAGTGGCGAAACACCTGACGGGCTTTGCCGAAGTCGTTGGCTCCGATGAAGTGGGCTACCTGAACCGAGAAACCTGTGGCAAAGGCACTCAGCAGGCTGCCGATAAGCCAGGTGGTGGACTCGATGAGTCCGATGCTCGCTGAAGCCTCTGCACCCAAATGTCCCACCATAGAGGCATCGATAAAGAACATCATGACAGTGGAAATCTGTGCCAGCATGGAGGGAATACTCAAGCCTACGATGAGGCTTAGTTTCTCACCGCGGTGCATGGAGCGTCCTGCCCGTATCGATTCCATCAGATATTCTGTCTTTTTGCTATATAACATAATGTTTGTACTGCCAATTATTGTTTTCTGTTGAACTGTCCGGTAGTATGTCGGAACAGTCAAAGCGAGAAAATGGCGATCCCTCCTAAAAGGAATCGCCATTTTTATGATTTGAATGTTAAATTTCTATTTATCCCAAAATACAAGATCTTATCACCTTTTAACAAAACCTCTATCTATTGGGTTGAATTCAGCGGATAAGAAAAAGAGAATCTTGAAAACTCTTTTCTATATCCTAACTTCATTCACTTCTCGTCGTCCTTGAATAACAATCTCTTATTTACCTTTAGTTTCTAATACCTGTCGTCCTTGAATAACAATCTCTTGTTTACCTAAAACTAATAACCTATCACAATCTATTACCTAACTAAAAACCTAAAACTTATAATTCTGATGCAAAGGTACTACTATTCTCTTAATCTGCAATACTTTTGCCCATATTTTTGCATGAAAATAACATTTTTTTTGCTTATAAGCCTAAAATGTGTGCGGGCACATACACTTGTTTATTCTTTGAAACATATTTTTAGAATTTGAATTTTGGAGCATCAGGAGTTAAGGAGTTGATGGGGAAAATAAAAAAGTCCTGTGCCGAAGCACAGGACTTTGTGTATGGGGGAATTGATTTATTTCTTAATCCATTTTCCATCGGTGTACCAACCCTTGAGCACAATCTCGAATTTGAGCATTGAGTAAGCGGGAATGGTGGAGCTGCTGCTCTGAGAAGAGCCATAGCCGAGGGTGTAAGGCATATAAACCATCCAGTGGTCGCCGATATGAGTCATTTTCATCAGGGCAGTGGCAAATCCGTCGACAACGCCCTTCACAATGAAATTGCTGGTCTGAGCCTTGTTGACATCATAGTCGCCGGTGAAATTGTGGTCGAAGACATAGTCGTTCTTCAGCATGCCCTTGTAGCTGACCATCACCGAGTCAGTGTAGAGAGGGCGCACGGCAGAACCTTCGCCCTGCTGCATCACCTGCACCACGATGTTGTCTTCCTGCTCATTGAAGGTAGGAGTGACAGGCTGGTTGTTGAGATCCGTATTTCCCGTCTGGTTCTCCATACTCCAATTGCGGTAGACGTGCCATCCGTTGGCTTCTCCCTCCTGCTTGGCCTTGACGAGAATCTCGGCAAAAGCCGTCTCGTTCTTTGCCTGCCAGTCGTCGTACTCGGAGTCGGTGTTTTCGTCAGTCTCGCTGCATGATGCCAGCACAAGAGCCGACATCATGAGCAGAAACAGATATTTCAAATTCTTCAAATTCATCTATGTGTATTTGATTTTTTATCGTTTAGAAGTCCTTGATCTCCTTGCCAAGCTTCTTCAGTACGCTCGTGATGCTCACACGGTCCTCGATGATGCCGCGAAGCTCGCTGATGGCAACACGCTCCTGCTTCATCGTGTCACGATAACGCAGAGTAACCTTGTGGTCGTTAGGAGTATCGTGGTCTACGGTGATACAGAACGGAGTACCGATGGCATCCTGACGACGGTAGCGCTTGCCGATAGAGTCCTTAGGATCGCCATAGTGGGTGTTGAAGTGGAACTTCAGCTCGTCAACGATCTCGTGAGCCAACTCGGGCAGGCCGTCCTTCTTGTCGAGTGGGAATACGGCACACTTCACAGGAGCCAATGCCTCAGGCAACTTCAGAACCACGCGGCTCTCGCCGTTCTCGAGCTTCTCCTCGCAGTAAGAGTGGCACATCACGCTGAGGAACATACGGTCTACACCGATAGAAGTCTCTACATCGTAAGGCACGTAGCTCTCGTTCTTCTCAGGATCGAAGTACTTGATAGAGCGGCCGCTGAACTTCTCGTGCTGAGAAAGGTCGAAGTTGGTACGGCTGTGAATGCCCTCTACCTCCTTGAAGCCAAATGGCATCTTGAACTCGATGTCGGTAGCAGCGTTGGCATAGTGAGCCAGCTTCTCGTGGTCGTGGTAGCGATAGTTCTCGTTGCCCATGCCGAGTGCCTCGTGCCATGCCAGGCGAACCTTCTTCCAGTACTCAAACCACTTCATCTCGGTGCCAGGCTGGCAGAAGAACTGCATCTCCATCTGCTCGAACTCGCGCATACGGAATACAAACTGGCGAGCCACAACCTCATTGCGGAATGCCTTACCTATCTGGCAGATACCGAAAGGAAGCTTCATGCGGCCTGTCTTCTGAACGCTCAGGTAGTCGACAAAGATACCCTGGGCTGTCTCAGGACGCAGATAAACCTTGCTGGTAGCATCGCTCGCTGCACCCATCTGGGTAGAGAACATCAGGTTGAACTGACGAACGTCGGTCCAGTTCTTGGTGCCGCTGATAGGACATACGATGCCCTCGTCCTCGATGATCTGCTTCAGCATCTCGAGGTTAGGGCCCTGCATGGCCTCGGTGTAACGGGCATGAAGGTCGTCGAACTTCTTCTGATTCTCCAAGACGCGAGGATTAGTGGCGCGGAACTGAGCCTCGTCGAAGCTGTCGCCAAAGCGCTTCTGGGCCTTGGCGATCTCCTTGGCAATCTTCTCCTCGTATTTGGCCATGTGGTCCTCGATGAGCACATCGGCGCGATAGCGCTTCTTAGAGTCGCGGTTGTCGATCAATGGATCATTGAACGCATCCACGTGGCCTGAAGCCTTCCAAACAGTAGGGTGCATAAAGATGGCTGCGTCGAGACCCACAATGTTCTCGTGCAGCAATACCATGCTCTGCCACCAGTACTGCTTGATATTGTTTTTCAGCTCGACACCGTTCTGACCATAGTCGTAAACGGCTGCCAAACCATCATAAATTTCGCTACTTGGAAACACGAAGCCATACTCTTTGCAATGGCTTACAATCTTCTTAAAAACATCTTCTTGTGCCATGATGAAATCTTATATTTTTCAAATTTTCGGCAAAGATACGCCTTTTTCTCGAATTTTCTTTGTATTTTTGCCTAAAATATATAAAATAAGTATTAAAAGCTATCTATGAGCGACGAAATTAAAGACAAAGACGAACTTCAGAAGGGTGGTGAGCCACAAGATTTGGATGCGACTGAACAGCATTCCGACTACAAGCCTGTCAACAGGTTTGATGCTTCGGCGGTGCGCCATCTTAGCGGAATGTACCAGAACTGGTTCCTCGACTATGCCTCCTATGTGATTCTCGAACGTGCCGTGCCTCATATCGAGGACGGACTGAAGCCCGTGCAGCGACGCATACTGCATTCGATGAAGAGAATGGACGACGGAAGATACAACAAGGTGGCGAATATCGTGGGACACACCATGCAGTTTCACCCGCATGGCGACGCCTCTATCGGCGACGCACTCGTACAGATGGGACAGAAAGACCTGCTCATCGACACACAGGGAAACTGGGGAAACATCCTCACCGGCGACCGTGCGGCGGCTTCACGATACATAGAGGCGCGTCTGTCCAAGTTCGCGCTCGACGTGGTGTTTAATCCCAAGACCACCGACTGGCAGCTCTCCTATGACGGCCGCAACAAGGAGCCTATTACGCTCCCTGCCAAGTTCCCCTTGCTACTGGCACAGGGCGCAGAGGGCATTGCCGTAGGTCTGAGCAGCAAGGTGCTGCCACACAACTTCAATGAGCTTTGCGATGCTGCCGTACACTATCTCAAGGGCGAGCCTTTCACCATCTATCCCGACTTCCCTACGGGTGGAGCCATCGATGTGGGCAAGTATAACGACGGACAGCGTGGAGGCGTGCTGAAGGTGCGTGCCAAGATAGACAAACTCGACAACAAGACGCTTGTCATCACCGAGATTCCTTTCAGCAAGACTACCGGAAGCCTCATCGACTCCATCACCAAGGCGGTGGAGAAGGGAAAGATAAAGGCCAGAAAGATAGAGGACGTAACCTCTGCCAACGTGGAGATCCTCGTCCATCTGGCTCCCGGAACCTCTTCCGACAAGACCATGGACGCACTCTACGCCTTCAGCGACTGCGAGATCAACATCTCGCCCAACTGCTGTGTCATCGAGGACAACAAGCCATGCTTCCTTACCGTGAGCGATGTGCTGCGCCACAGCGTAGACCGCACCATGGGACTGCTGCGCAAGGAGCTGATGCTGCGCAAGGGTGAGCTGGAGGAACAGCTCTTCTTCTCCTCTCTTGAGCGTATCTTCATCGAGGAGCGCATCTACAAGGAGCGCAAGTTCGAGCAGAGCAAGAGCCAGGACGAGGTGGTGGCTTTCATCGCCTCGAAGCTGGAGCCTTTCAAGGACAAGCTCTTCACTGCCGTTGTCGACGGAAAAGGCAAGGTGGAATATGCCTTCCACAGAGAGATAACGCGTGAGGACATCCTGAAACTCCTCGAAATAAAAATGCAGCGCATCCTAAAATATAATAAGGACAAGGCCGACGACCTCTTGCTGAAAATCAAAGCCGAGCTGGCGGAGATAGAGAACGACCTCGCCCACATGACTGATGTCACCATCAACTGGTTTGAATATCTCAAGACCAAGTATGGCAAGGCGCATCCACGACGCACTGAGATAAGAAACTTCGACACCATCGAGGTGACCAAGGTGGTGGAGGCCAATCAGAAACTCTACATCAACCGACAGGAAGGATTCGTGGGTACAGGACTGAAGAAGGACGAGCTGGTGTGCAACTGCTCCGACCTCGACGATATCATCATCTTCTATAAGGACGGTAAGTTCAAGGTGACCAAGGTGGCTGACAAGATCTTCGTAGGAAAGAACATCCTCCATGTGCAGGTGTTCAAGAAGAATGACAAGCGAACCATCTACAACTGCGTGTATCGCGACGGCAAGCAGGGTGACTACTTCATCAAGCGATTCAACGTGACATCGATGACACGCGACAAGATGTACGACATCACGCAGGGAACGCCCGGAAGCCGTGTCATCTACTTCACGGCCAACCCTAACGGCGAGGCTGAAATCATCAAGATAACACTGGATCCAGACCTCTCGAAGAAACGACAGAGCATCTTTATCGAGAAAGACTTCTCGGATATTATCATCAAGGGACGTGCCGCCAAGGGCAATCTGCTCACCAGGCGAACCATCCGACGCATTGGTCTGAAGAGTCATGGCCATAGTACCTTGGGAGGAAGAAAGGTGTGGTTCGATCCTGATGTCAACCGTATCAATTACGACGAGAACGGTCGTTTCCTCGGCGAGTTTAATGACGATGAATATATCTTGGTGGTTCTCGACAATGGCGAGTTCTATATCACCAACTTCGACCCCAACAACCACTACGAGGACAATATCCTGCGACTGGAAAAGTGGGACGAGCATAAGATATGGACTGCCGTTCTCTATGATGCCGACAACGAAGGCTATCCTTACATCAAGCGATTCACCATGGACGCTACCAAGCGCCATCAGAACTTCCTTGGCGAGAATGTCAACAGCAAGTTGATTCTCCTTACCGATACTGTTTATCCTCGTATCAAGGTGACTTATGGAGGTGTGGATGCTGTGCGTCCTGCCGAGGAAATCGACGCCGAGCAGTTTATCGCACAGAAGAGTTTCAAGGCTAAGGGAAAACGACTCTCTACCTGGAACATCGGTTCTATCGAGGAAATAGAGCCGACCCGTTTCCCGGAGCCTGCAGATACAGCCGATGCTGTAGACGCTGCCGAGGGTGATGAGACGACTGCCGAGGGCGAAGCTGCCGACGGCAAAGTGTCGTCCAGGACAAAGGCGAAATCATCCGACGAGAACCTCGATCCTGATGCAGGAAAGAGCCAGCAGCAGATTATCGATGAGCTGACAGGACAGACAAGCCTCTTCGACGATAAGAACTTTACTGCGGAAGACGAAAAAGACCGCGACTGGCTGAAGGATCAATAGGGGAGTTGCTCCTGAGAAAAAACTTCCTTCCCCATAAAGAGAGCCGCCACAGAAGCTTAAAGCTATCTGTGGCGGCTTAAAAGAAAAGATTTACCCAGTATTATTACTCAATAGTAATCAAAACTCTGCGGCATTCCTCCATTGGACAGCCGTTGCTGTCGCCAATGGCCTTCTCCAACTTGATGTCGAAGTCCTTGATGCCTTGTTTCTTCAGGAAGTTGACAACATTGTTCAGACGACCCTCGCTGAGTTTGTAGTTCTTTGAAGAAACTCCGTCCGACGAAGCCTCACCGATGATGGTAAGCTTGTAGTCGCCCTGTTCCTTCAGGGTGTTGATAAACTTCTTCAAGCGAAGTCTTTCCTGAGTCGTGATGTTGGTCTTGTCTACGGTGAAGAATACCTCGTAAGACTTCACCTTCTTCGACTTCTCGCAGTCGTCGAGCAATGACTGCAGCTCGGCATTGTCCTTGCGGCAAGCCTTCAGACTCTCAGACAGTCCGTCGTATGCACGCTGCTTTTCTGCCAATTGCTTTTCGTAGGCTTCCTTCATTTCGGCCTGGTCTCTCAGAGCCTTGTAGTAGCGGGCCTTGTTGCTTGGCATCACCTTGCTGACGAAGTTGAAGCGAAGAACCACTCCTGCACTGT
>CAVACC010000092.1:0-12458 GCA_963587495.1 Clostridia bacterium
TAAGTGATAATGGCAACACTAATCTTTCTATTCAGAAATGCGGTAAGTTGAGCGAGTGTCAATTCTTTTTGTCATCATTTTATGTTTTAACCAATAAAAAGAATACTAATCGAAGAGCTTCTTCCAAATCCACAATACCGCTATGGCGCCTATGACGCAGAAGATGAAATTGGTGAGATAACCCTTGCCAAACAACTCAATGTTCAGCAGACTGCTGATGATGGCACCGGCATAACTGCCTACGATACCTATGAAGAGATTCATACAACATCCTTTACCTTCTCCGCTCATGATGCGGTTGGCAATATAGCCAATAAAGATACCTGTAAGGATTGGCCATGCAGTGAAATTTGCTATGTGTTCTAACATATTCTATTTTTGTATGATTGGACTTTCTTCAACTGCTATACATACGAAAGTTGAGTTACTTGTATATCTGAGGTTGAATATCGATTGCGAAATTACAACATTTTATTCAATGGTGCAAATACTATAAACAAAAAGATGACCCGACATCAAACTAAATTTATATTTAGCGAGATGTCGGGTCTTATTATGAAGCGATTTACCTTTCTTTATAGAACTTTCTCATGTACGGAAGTTATGGAAGATTTAACTTGCAATTTTGAGAAAGTAGAGTCATATTACTCTCTGCATATCAGCGCTTTACTTGATCATGCTGACGCTTCTCTTGAGGAAGGCGTCGAGGGCAGCACCCTTGAGCATGCCGTTCTGCAGCAGGGCGAGGTCGATGAGCTGATGTACGATATTGTTGTCCTTAGCGTAATCGGCTATGATGTTGTCGCGCTTTTGCTTCTCGTCGTTCACGGCCTTCTGGGTGTTCTGCAGGTCGTCCTTCTCTTCCTGGGTAATCTCCTCGGGCTTCTTCTTGTCTTGCGACTGGTGCAGAACAGCCAGTCGGGCTTCCTGTCCCTTCAGCTCTGCCAATACAGGCTTCAGTGCCTCGGCTGTATGCTGCTCGGCATCGGCGAGAACCTTCTTCACGAGCTCGTGGTCGCTGTTGAGAACGATGCTGTAGCTGTCGGGCATCTGTCCGTAGAAGTTCATGCCTGCCTGGAATTGGCTCATGGCCTTCATGCGTCGCATATACTCGTTCTGAGTGATGAGTACGGGCTGGTTGGCTTCGCCCAGGGCCTGTATCTCTACGAAGAACTCTGTCTTGTCGAGCTTAGGCATCTGTGAGCGGAATACCTGTGACAGATTGGCAGTCTGCTCGTCTGTCAGGTCTGTCTTCTTGGCATCCTCCTTGACGATGAGTCGGTCGATGATGTCGGCATCCACACGTGTGAAGCGCGACTTCTCCAACTTCTGCTCCAGCATATTGACCATTGGGGTGTCGAGCTGTCCGTCCATCATGAGTACCGAGTAGCCCTTGTTCTTGGCAGCCTCAATGTAGGAGTACTGCTCTTCCTTGTTGTTGGCGTAGAGGTATACCAGGTTGCCGTCCTTGTCGGTCTGGTTGTCCTTGATGAGGGTCTTGTATTCCTCGAAGGTGAAGTACTTTCCGTCCACGTCCTTGAAGAGGGCGAAGTCCTTGGCGCGGTCGTAGAAGTCTTCCTGCGAGAGCATTCCGTAGTTGATGAAGATCTTCAGGTCGTCCCATTTTTCCTCGTACTCCTTGCGGTTCTCCTTGAAGATGGAGTTGAGTCGGTCGGCCACTTTCTTGGTGATGTAGGTGGCGATTTTCTTCACGTTGCTGTCGCTCTGCAGATAGCTTCGGCTCACGTTGAGCGGGATGTCCGGCGAGTCGATGACGCCATGCAGCAGGGTGAGGAACTCAGGCACGATGCCTTCCACCTGGTCGGTAACGAACACCTGGTTGCAGTAGAGCTGAATCTTGTTGCGCTGCATGTCGATGTTGTTCTTGATGCGTGGGAAGTAGAGGATACCTGTCAGATTGAATGGGAAGTCCACGTTGAGGTGAATCCAGAAGAGGGGCTCGTCCTGCATGGGGTAGAGGGTGCGGTAGAAGCTCTTGTAGTCCTCGTCCTTGAGTGTGCTTGGTGCCTTGGTCCAGAGGGGATCTACGCCGTTGATGATGTTGTCCTCGTTGGTCTCTACGTTCTTGCCGTCCTTCCATTCTGTCTTCTTGCCGAAAGCCACGGGCACAGCCATGAACTTGCAGTACTTGTTGAGCAGCTCCTCTATCTTGTTCTTCTCGAGGAATTCCTTGCAGTCGTCGGCTATGTGGAGCACGATGTCGCTACCACGCTCCGCCTTGTCGGCGTCCTCTATCTCGAAGGCTGGCGATCCGTCGCAGCTCCATTTCACGGCCTTGCTTCCCTCGCGATAGCTCTTGGTGATGATCTCCACCTTGCTTGCTACCATGAATGAAGAGTAGAAGCCGAGTCCGAAGTGTCCGATGATGGCGTTGGCGTTCTCCTTGTATTTGTCGAGGAAGTCGGTCACTCCCGAGAATGCTATCTGGTTGATATATTTGTCTATCTCCTCCTCGGTCATTCCGATGCCGTGGTCGCTGATGGTCAGGGTTCCTGCCTCCTTGTCGAGGGTGATGCGAACAGTGGTGTCGCCTATCTCGCCCTTGAAGTCGCCCTGAGCAGCCAGAGTCTTGAGCTTCTGTGTGGCGTCTACGGCGTTGGAAACCATCTCGCGCAGGAAGATGTCGTGGTCTGAATATAAGAATTTCTTGATGACAGGGAAGATGTTCTCTGTCGTTACTCCGATATTACCTTTTTGTGCCATAATATTGATATTTTTATTTAGTTGTTTTTATTATTGTTCGATTCATTCGATTGACCATGTCTTCGCAAAATGTGTGCCAAAAAGGAGGGGCATCAGTCATGTTTTGATTTATTTTTAGCTTTTTGCTCTCTTTTATTTGGTCGTAGCAACTATTTTTCTTACCTTTGCAAACATCTAACAAGAAGTGGATGAGTCTTCGACTAATACCAACTGAACTTTGACAATCATGGACTATACAATAACTAAACAAGCTATTATTGCTGATTACTATACATTTCACTACGAGGAGCTTCTTGCCTTCGTGGCATCTCGCCTTCATGTTTATTCTGACGAGGCTGAGGACATTGTCCAAAATGTCTTTCTGCGTCTCCTGCAAACCGATAAGATGATTACTCCAATTACGCTTCCTTGCCTGGTCTACACCATGGCTCGCCATCTGATATGTGATTTTTGGCGGCACAGGAAGCGGGTAGAAGAGCATGAGCATTTCATACAGGGCAGCATGGGTGCGGCTGGTTGTTGCGAGTCGATTGAGATGGTTTATTCGGTTGTGGAGATTACCGAGCTCTTGGAGCGTGGCATCGCCCGTCTTAGCGAGAAGCAGCGCAATGTGTATCGTCTTAACGTGTGCGACGGCATGAAGGTGGGAGAGATATGCCGTGAACTGGGGCTCAACTACAAGTGTGTGGAAAACCGACTGGGTGCAGCACGAAAGGAAGTGCGGGGCTACATGAAGCGTATGTTGGCATAATCTCCTTAATATATAAGGTTATTGTGATTCTTCTCTTTGATTTCTGCGAAAATATCTCCGAATGCCGCGTTTTCCACGTTCGCTCAGAGAAATCTCACACCGAACGCCATGTTTCTCACACTCGCTCTGAGATATCTCACACCGAATGCCATGAAATTATCTCCGAATGCTATGTGGAGCAAAGGGCTTGTTCCCTTTTACTCCTTACCGCCTATAATATCTTGATTCTTCGACCTTTAAGGCTGTTGTCTTAACTCCTTAACTCCATTAACTCCTCAACTCCAGAAAACTCCTCTTTTAACTCCCTAACTACACGATTGTTTGTTTTTTACAAATAATCGTTCTCTTTTTATAAAGACGATGTGGTAAGAAAGCAGTACTTTTGCATCGAGAAAAAAAATAAAAATATTAACGCTTAATATAATAGTATTATGGTTGAAGAAAAGAAATACAGAGTAGAGTCCGACCTTCTGGGCGAACTCAAAGTTCCAGCAGAAGCTCTTTATGGTGTGCAGACACAGCGTGGTATCAACAACTACCACATATCGCGCAAGACTATGGTCGACAACCCTGACTTCATTATCGCTATCGCTTTCGTGAAGCTGGCTGCCATTGAGACCAATCATTCCTTGGGTGTGATCAACGATGAGATCTCGGGTGCCATCGCACAGGCCTGCCGCGAAATCATTGAGGGCAAATGGCATGAGAACTTCCCTATAGATATGGTACAGGGTGGTGCTGGTACATCGGTCAACATGAACGCCAACGAGGTAATCGCCAACCGTGCACTCGAAATCATGGGTCATGAGAAGGGCGACTACCAGTATTGCTCACCCAACGACCATTGTAACTGCGGACAGAGTACCAACGATGTTTATCCTACCAGTATCCGTCTGGCGCTCATCCGTATGAACACGCATCTCGTGGGTGCCCTTACAGGATTGATAAGCGCCTTCCGCTATAAGGCTGATGAGTATTCCGACGCCATCAAGATGGGACGCACACAGTTGCAGGACGCTGTGCCTATGTCGTTCGGACAGGAGTTCAACGCCTATGCCAACAATCTGGAGGAGGAAATCCTCAATCTGGAGCGCAACGTGAAGCTGCTGCACGAAATCAATATGGGTGGTACTGCCATCGGTACAGGTCTGAATGCTGTTCCAGGCTTCGCCAAGCTTTGTGCTGCCAACCTGAGCAAGTTGACGGGCGAGAACTTCGAGACTGCTACCGACCTTGTTGAGGCTACTCCCGATACGGGTGCCTACGTGAGCTATTCGTCAGCTCTGAAGCGTCTGGCTGTTAAGTTGTCTAAGATATGCAACGACTTGCGACTCATGGCTTCTGGTCCTCGCTGCGGTCTCAACGAGATTAATCTGCCTCCTAAGGCTCCTGGATCTTCTATCATGCCGGGCAAGGTGAATCCAGTCATCCCTGAGGTGACCAATCAGGTTTGCTTCAAGGTTATCGGCAACGACACCACCATCAGCTTCGCAGCAGAGGCCGGTCAGCTGGAGTTGAACGTGATGGAGCCTATCATCACAGAGAGCCTCTTCGAGAGCCTGACATGGTTGAAGAATGCCATTGAGACCCTTACCTCTGAGTGCATCCTCGGCATTACCGTGAACAAGGAGCGTTGCTACGAAATGGTTAAAAACAGCATCGGTATCGTGACAGCCCTCAATCCCATCATTGGCTACAAGAAAAGTACCAAAGTGGCTAAGGAGGCTCATGCAACAGGCCGTTCAGTCTACGACATCGTGATAGAGCAGGGCATCATGAGCAAGGAGGAGCTCGACAAGGCGCTCGATCCTAACGAGATGCTGCAGTCGCATAAGTTCACTTTGAAATAATGAATGTTTCGCGTTTGTGTTAAAGGTTTAAGTAAAAAGCTATGTTGAAGCCTGCAGCCCCTGTGGCTTTGGTCGTCAGGGGGCGGGCTTCTTCTCATAGCTTTTCAGCCCATGACTTCTTCCGGATTTCTTTCAGTTTTCCAGCCTAAGATTTCTTCCGGATTTCTTGTGGCTATTCACACGCCTTTACGTACAGACGAATCTATATTTTTAGTTTAGCATCGTATTTAAGTTTTTCTGAATTAAGGTTGATAATCTGGGGCTGGAGGCATTTTGTTTCCTGCCATTTGGGGTTGAATACTTAGCCATAAAACATTTGGCTTTAACTTCTCTAATTTCTTTGAGTTCTCTATTTGCGAAAGTTGAATAAATGATAGCAGTTTCGGATAGTGTGAGTCTCTTTACTCATAAGTAGGTATTTAATCGGAATACCTATTTTTGATGACGTTCGAAATTTGGAGATATCTCAGATTATATCTATTTTTGCACTCAGAAACAGAAATCGTATAGAGACGATAAGTATCGTGCTTCAAGCGTTTTTGTTAAAGTTTTATGTAATTAAAAATATTAAAGTATTATGATTATTGAAAATGTTCATGCAAGAGAAATCTTGGATTCCCGCGGCAACCCTACAGTAGAGGTTGAGGTTACATTAAAGTCGGGTATTGTGGGTCGTGCTTCTGTTCCATCAGGTGCGTCGACAGGCGAAAACGAGGCTTTGGAACTTCGTGATGGTGATAAGAACCGCTATGGTGGTAAGGGTGTCTTGAAGGCTGTGGAGAATGTGAACAAGGTGATTGCGCCTGCCTTGGTGGGCTTCTCTGCCTTGGAACAGCGCGCCATTGACTACAAGATGCTGGAACTCGACGGTACCAAGACCAAGTCGAACTTGGGTGCAAATGCTATTCTCGGTGTGTCTCTGGCTGTGGCACATGCTGCTGCCGAGTATCTGCACATCCCCTTGTATCGCTACATCGGCGGTTGCAATACCTACACCCTTCCTGTTCCTATGATGAACATCATTAATGGTGGTGCTCACTCTGATGCACCTATCGCCTTCCAGGAGTTCATGATTCGTCCTGTGGGTGCTCCTTCCGAGAAGGAGGCCATCCGTATGGGTGCCGAGGTGTTCCATGCATTGGCTAAACTGCTGAAGAGTCGCGGATTGTCTACAGCAGTGGGTGATGAGGGCGGTTTTGCTCCTGCACTCGATGGTATTGAGGATGCACTCGAGAGCATCTGTCAGGCCATTAAGGATGCTGGCTATGAGCCAGGAAAGGATGTGAAGATAGCCATGGACTGTGCTGCCAGTGAGTTTGCCGTTCAAGAGAATGGTGAGTGGTATTATGATTATCGCCAGTTGAAGGATGGTAAGAAGAAGGATCCTAATGGCAAGAAACTGACTGCTGAAGAGCAGATCAAATACCTGGAAGAACTGATTACCAAGTATCCTATCGATTCTATTGAGGATGGTCTTGATGAGAACGATTGGGACAACTGGGTGAAGTTGACTGCTGCCATTGGCGACCATTGCCAGTTGGTAGGTGACGACCTCTTTGTAACAAACGTGAAGTTCCTGGAAAAGGGTATCAAGATGGGTGCTGCCAACTCTATCCTTATCAAGGTAAACCAGATAGGTTCTCTTACTGAGACCCTGGATGCTATTGAGATGGCTCATCGCCATGGTTACACTACGGTTACTTCCCATCGTTCGGGTGAAACCGAGGATACTACAATAGCTGATATTGCTGTGGCTACCAACTCGGGGCAGATCAAGACGGGTTCAATGAGTCGTACCGACCGTATGGCTAAGTACAACCAGCTTATCCGCATCGAAGAGCAACTGGGTAATCGCGCAGCCTATGGCTATAAGAAGTTAAAATAATTGTGGTAGTTTTTTAAATTTAGCGTAGAGATGATTCCCGAAACCCATGCTCATGGCTATCCATTGTCTTTCTCAGCCTTTGTTTCTGTAGGCGAGGGGAGTCATGCCGGCACGCATTTTGAAGAAGTTGGTGAGGGCGCTCTGGTCGCTGAAACTCAGGGCGTCGGCTATTTCGCCAATCGACATGTCGGAATGGGAGAGGAGGTTGCAGGCTTCCTTGTAGACGAGCGAGGTGACGTGCTCGTTGATGGTAGAGCCGCTTATCTCCTTGACCAAGCGCGAGAGGTAGGCCGTGGAGACATTCATCTTGCTGGCGTAGAAACGGATCTGGCGCTCCTTACGGAAGTTGCGGTACAGGTGATGGAGGAAGATTTCGTACACCTCCTTCTTGTGCTTGAAGTCGTGGGAGATGGATCGTTCCTCGTAGGGCAGTTCCTCGAGGATGAGGCGAAGCACGTTGAACATCGACTGAATCATCTCTACCTTGTTGATGTGCTGATGGCGCACGATGTTGTGAATGATGTTGAACACATCGCTCACGCTCTTGTGCTTCTCCTCCGTGAGGTGGTAGATGGTGTTTTCGTTCACCATGTCGGTATCTACGAGAACACATTCCGCCTCAAAGTCAGGCGACAGTTCTATTTCGTTGATGACGTGTCGTGAGGTCATGACGAGGAGGCTGTCGGCGTTGAGCGTCTTCCTCTCGTCTTGTTCGCTGATGACTACGGTGGCTGTGCCTTTCCTGATGAGCAGGAGTTTGGTAAAGAGTGTGCGCTGCTGCACCATTTCCTTGAAATGAGGAAGCACGTCGACACCCGTTGGTAGGGTGAGCCCTACTGAAAAATAGGCGGCAAAAGCGCCAAAAATGTCTGTCAACTGATATCTATTGGCAAACTCTTCCAGGTTGTATATCTGTTGATGTTTCACGGTTATGTTGGTTTTTAAGTTATCAATTTTTACTTGTTACTTGGCTTCTTCCATTTTTCTGAGCTCTTTCTCAAACCGTCGCCAGTAGAGGATACCCGCGATGGTGAGTCCGAAGGGGAAGGCTATCCAGATGCCCAGGATACCCATCCCGAGAGGGAATCCGAGGGTATAGCCCATAGGTAGGGAGATGACGAAGTAGGCGATGAAGGCATAGAGCACCATCGGACGCACGCAGGCGATGCCGCGAAGGGCGTTGGCAAAGCTGTATTGCAGTCCATCACCAAACTGATAGACCATCATCATGATGATGAGCAGCGCCACGTATTGCTGCACCTCCACGTTGTCGTTGAACCAGCCTCCTATCTGATGGCGCAGGAGCAGTACGGGCAGTCCCATGCAGATGGAGAACATCAGGTTGAGTCGCCAGCCGTCGTAGGCATTACGGCGAACCGCCTGATAGTCTTTCTGCCCAACGAAGTGGCTTACACGGATGGCCATGGCGGCAGCCATACCCGAGAGTACGAGATAGAAGAGCTGGGAGAGGGTGATCATCACCTGGTGGGCTGCCAAGGGTATGGTGCCGAGCCATCCCACCATCACACAACTGAGGGTAAAGGCCGAAGACTCCATGCCCAACTGCAGGGCTACGGGCCATCCTAAGCGGTTCATCTCGCGGAAGTCGGTCTTGGTGATGCTGCTATGCAAAATGTCGTGACGGTACTGGGCGAACTTCTTCCTGCCTATCACAATGCCCACCATGGCTGCTGCCATGAGCACACGGCTCAGCAAGGTGGAGATTCCGGCTCCGAGAAGTCCCAGTTCGGGGAAACCTGCCACACCATAGATGAGCAGCCAGTTGCCGAAGATGTTGACCACGTTGCCTGCTATCATCACCCACATCGCCACACGTGTCTCTGCCACGCCATCAAGAAATTGCTTCATGGTGTAGAAGATACCCATGAAGAGTACTGAGATGAGGTTGACGATATAGTAGGGACGAATGAGCGAGAGCAGCTCCTCTGGTTGTCCGATGTGCGAGAGGTTGACGTAGAGCACCACAAGCGCTATGGAGAGAAGGGTGCCCGTAAGCATATTGGCGAAGAGAGAGTTGCGTACTTTCTGCCCGATGCTGTCGGTACGTTCCTCGCCATAGAGTCGGCCGATGATAGGAGTCAGACCATAAGTGAAGCCCATGTACATGACGAACACCAGGGTATAGATGTTGTTGACAAGTCCAGCCGCAGCCAGTTCTTCCGTGCTGTGGTGACCTATCATGATGGTGTCGGCAAAACCCAAGATGATGGTTCCTAACTGTCCTATGACGATAGGTATGCCAATGCTTAATAGATTCTTATAGTAATGTCTTTGTGTTCCTGTAATTTTTTTGCTCATATATAACATCTTGTCTGTTATTCGTGCAAAGATAATGCAAACGAGCGCAATGAAAGCTTGCTTTCAAATTGCCGAGTGTAGCTTATTTTCTGCAAAGATACAACGTTTTCTTGAGAATTACAAAAAAAATGGTAGAAAATGTGGTTTTAGGAGATGAGTAGTTACTTTAATACAAATTGTTTTCGGCTCGTTAAGAATTTATTCTGTCTTGTAGAAATCTCCGATTCGTACATTGAAATCTCTGTTCAAAGCCTCTGAACGTGCATTCAAAGCCTTTGAACGGACATTCAAAGTCTCTGAACGGACAATCAAAGACTCTGAACGGACATTCAAAGGCTTTGAACAGAACTTTTATAGCTAAAAAAGAACATTTATAAGAGTAAGAAAGTGTAAAAAGACAAGTTCAGAAAAAAAGTAAAAAGAAAAACAGGACAAAGTGTTTGTAGAGACACCTGTCCTGTTATATCATGTAGCAAGGTAGCTTTTACCTTGTCTCTTTAAAATCGGCAGCAAGGCTTACTTTACCTTTTTACCTTTTTACCTTTTTACCTTTATAACAATCCTCTTGCTTTGAGCAGACCAGAGGCATCGGGTTGCTTCATACCAGTGAAGTCGGTAAACATTTCGAGTTGATCCTTGGTGTTGCCACGGCTGAGAATCTTGGTGCGGAAAGCCTGACCAACAGCAGGGTTAAGTGCACCATGCTGAGCGAAATAGTCGGCTATGTTGATAGCGAGAACCTCTGTCCACAGATAGCTGTAATAGCCTGCTGCATAGCCACCTCCCCATACGTGGTTAAAGTAAGTGGTAGAGTAGCGTGGAGGTATCTGAGTATTGAGAACTCCTGCCTTGAAGAGAGCTTCCTTCTCGAAGGCTCCAGCCATGTAGGCAGAAGGAACCTGTTCGGGAGTCAGTTCGTGCCAAGCCAGGTCGAGACAGGTGGCAGCCAAGTTCTCGCCCAGAGAATAAGCTGTCTGGAAGTTGATGCTCTTGAGCATGCGTTCCTTCAGGGCTGCTGGCATAGGAGCGCCTGTTTCGGTATGACGGGCAAAGTGGTCGAATACCTCAGGAATGGAAGCAAACGACTCATTAAACTGCGAAGGCATTTCTACGAAGTCGCGTGCTACGGCTGTACCGGAAAGGGTGTTGTACTGGCAGTCGGAGAGCATGCCGTGCAGGGCGTGACCGAACTCATGGAACATGGTGCAAACCTCGTCCCAGGTGATGAGTGAAGGCTGTCCCTCGGGAGCTTTGGCATTGTTGCATACATTATATATGATAGGCAACTGACCACGCTGTCTGCTCTGCTTGGCGAAAGCGCTCATCCATGCACCACCACGCTTGGTAGGGCGACGGAAGAAGTCGCTATAGAAGAGAGCCAGAGGTTTGCCGTTCTTGTCGCTCACCTCAAACACCTTCATGTCGGGGTGATAGGTTGGGATGTCCTTGCGCTGCTTGAAGTTAAGACCATAGACCTTGTGGGCTGCATAGAACACACCGTTGATCTGTACGCTGTCGATATTGAAATAAGGTTTGATCTCGTCGTCTGTAATGTTGAGCAGTTCCTTCTTCATCTTGGCAGAATAGTAAAAACGGTCGTAGGGCTGCAGTTTGAAGTCATTACCCTCCAGTTTCTGAGCGTATTCTTCGATAGCCTTGGTCTCAGACTCAGCCTTGGGAGTGTACTCCTTGATGAGCTGGCCCAGGAAGCTGTTCACGTTCTGACTGTTCTTCGCCATGGTCTTCTCGAGCGAGTAGTCGGCGTAGTTGTTGTATCCCATGAGCTGTCCCTTCTCGGCACGCAACTTGGCTATTTCGGTAACGATAGGGAAGGTGTTGAACTCAGGATTGGTGGCATCGGCACGGTGGATGCTTGCCTCGTACACACGACGGCGAAGGTCGCGGTTGGCAAGTGAGGCGAGGATAGGCTGCTGGGTGGTGTTGATGATAACCACGCAGTAAGGAGCCTTACCGCCACGGCTCTCAGCATCTTTCTTGCACTGAGCTATATCAGCATCGCTCAGACCAGCCAGTTCGTCCTTGCTCTGTACCCATACCACAGCATTGTTGGTGGCTGCAGGCAAGAGGTTGTCCCATTGCTCCTGCAGTTGCGAGATGCGGGTGTTGATCTGCTTCATGCGCTCCATCTTCTCTGCCGACAGCAAGGCGCCAGAGCGAACAAAACTCTTGTAGGTCTGCTCGGTCAGGCGAAGATCTTCGCCCTTGAGTTTCTTCAGCTCGTTGTCGTAAACGTACTTGATGCGGTTGAAGAGCTGCTTGTTGAATGAAATCTCGTTGTCCAGATCGGTAAGCAGCGGCATCACCTTCTTCTGAGTCTCGGCAATGCCGGGAGTCTTGTGTGCGCTGGTGAGTCCGAAGAAGACGTTGCTCACACGGTCGAGCAGGAGTCCGCTCTCTTCGAAAGCGAGGATGGTGTTCTGGAAGGTTGGTTTCTTCTTGTTGTTGACAATCTTCTGGATGTTCTCACGCTGGCTCTTGATGGCTATCTCGAAGGCAGGAAGATAGTCGCTCTCCTGAATCTTGCTGAAATCGGGAGCGCCGAAAGGCAGAGTGCTCTTTACGAGAAGCGGATTATGGGTGGAAGAACTGGCACCAGCGGATTGGGCAAACGTAGTGGCTGGCATCTGCAGGAGGGCAGTGGCCAGGCCGAAGGTAAGTAATGTTTTGTTTAGTCTCATGTTGGTCTTTTCTTGCAAAGTTACGACTTTTTTTCGATAAATATGCAAAAACGCATAAAAAAAGCCGAGAGGACCAAAAAATCCTCTCGGCTTGCATTATATTACTGATATAGAAGAATCAGATTAGATTTCCTCGCTCCAGTCCTCCTGGCTCTTGCGAACGTAAGTCTGGTAGCGGAGCTTAGCCATCTTCTCTGCCTGAGAGAAGAGCTCATCAGCCTCCTTAGGGA
>CAVACC010000093.1:0-12023 GCA_963587495.1 Clostridia bacterium
GACTGTTGCTCAGTACCTCGCTTCTCAGAGCAAGGATCTCAAGATCGTTGCTTACAAGCGCTTCACTCTTGCTGCTGAGTAATCTGCTGTTGCGGACGAAATGCTTGGCATGGCAAGATTAATTTGACTTATAGTTAAATTAGAATATCAGGGAGTTATGGAGTCAAGGCTTACGCTTTGCTTCTGACTCCCATTTCTTTTTTATAGCAAAAACAGTGATATGAAGATATTTGCCATTGGCATGAATTATGCCGAACACAATAAATCGCTACATGACACGTTATCTAAACCAGAGAGACCTGTCATTTTCACCAAAGCCGACTCGGCGTTGCTGAAGGATGGAAAACCCTTCTTCATCCCTGATCATCTGGGACGTATAGAGTACGAGACAGAGTTGGTGGTTCGCATCTGCAGGTTGGGAAAGACCATTCCGCAGCGCTTCGCCCACAGATATTATGATGCGGTGACGGTAGGAATCGACTTCACTGCCCGTGAGATGCAGAAGAAGCTCCGTGAGGCCGGCCAGCCATGGGAACTTGCCAAGGGCTTCGATGGTTCGGCGGCGATAGGTACATGGATGGATGTGCAGAAGTTCCGCGACATACAGGCGATACATTTCCATCTCGACATCAATGGCAAGACAGTGCAGGAAGGCTGCTCCAGCGATATGTTCTACAAGGTGGACGAGATCATCTCCTACATCAGTCAGTACTTCACGCTGAAGACGGGCGACTTGCTTTATACAGGCTGTCCTACCGGTTGCGGACCAGTCAGCATTGACGACCATCTCGAAGGTTATCTTGAAGACTGGAAGGTGCTCGACTTCCATTGCAAGTAGTTACATTTGCAAACAACCCCGATGAAAGCTGTTCGTAAGGTTTTCTGAGTAAGTGCTTTTAACAAGCCACTCGAAAGAACAGTACGGGTTAACAGAACAGGGCGGTGGAATTTATCTTCCGCCTCATAATAAACAAGTTTGTTATTCCAAGATATGACGAATAAAAGAGTTAGGATATTTTTCGTGTGGATAGCCTTGCTGGTTCTTGCTTTGCCGGCAAAGGCACAGCAGCGGTTCTTCAACTTGACAGCCGATGAGGTCAAGGTCGACTCTGTGTTGCCACATTTTCTGTATTCCATTCCTTTGCCCGAAAACTATCAGGACTCCGTCTACACCGTCTCGGTGAAATATCCCGAATATATGGATATGACCGTGAGCGATGTGGCCAACTACAATCGCATATCCGGTGCAGCGCTGCCTTCGCAGGTGCCTCTCAGTCAGAATATCTCCGTGAGCAGAAGGAGAGGATATCTTGTGGCTTCCTTCTGCCCATTGGTTTTCCGCAACAATAAGTATCAGATGCTGGTGAGTTTCATGCTCGATGTCAAGGCAAAGGCCGTGAAGAACAGCGTGCTGCGCCAGCGCAAGAACGACAAGGCTTATGCCTCGGCAGCCGACATCTATGCCGAACATTCTTTACTTGCCTCGGGCAAGTGGGCAAAGATAAGAGTCAGCTCTTCAGGTGTCTACCAGCTTACCGAAGCCACGGTTCGTCAGGCAGGCTTCTCCAATATCAATAAGGTGAAGATTTATGGCTATGGCGGCAATCTGCAGAACGAGGCTCTTTATGCCAACGACCTGGCCCGCACCGATGATTTGAAGGAAGTGCCCCAGTGTGTCGTAGGCGGAAAACATTTGTTTTATGCCAAGGGTCCTGTCAGCTGGACATCCAACTCATCGACTGTCCGCAGGCGCAATCCTTATTCCGATTACGGTTATTATTTTATTACTCAGAGCGACGAGGAGCCAGCTACGGTCGACTCGGCAGCCTTTGTCTCCTCTTTCTATCCGTCGCCCGATGACTATCATTCGCTTTACGAGGTCGATGGCTACAGCTGGTTTAATGGCGGAAGAAATCTCTTCGACCCCACGCCCATCAGCGTAGGCGGCAGTCAGCAGGTAGTGATTACCAACACTACTGGCAGTCAGAAAGGACGCCTTACCGTCAATGTCTCGGCAGGAGGAAACAATCAAATTCGAATACTTCTCAATGGCAAGGAGTTAGGAACCAAGGATGTGCGCATTCTGGATTATTGCAAAGCAGGGCAGGTGAGTGGCACCTATTCGCTCGACAATCTTAGGATAGACGCCAAGGACACCGTCACCATCGAGAATGTGAGCGGTGAGACAGCCCGTCTTGACTATGTGTCGATGGCTTGGGAGAAGGCGATTCCGCTGTCGCCTCTGTCGGGAAAGCATCCTACAGCCACTTATGTGAAGAACATTACCAATCAGGATCTTCATGCTGACGGTCAGGCCGACCTGGTCATCATCGTTCCCTCCTCAGGCGCACTGTCGAAGCAGGCACAGCGCCTTAAGGAGTTCCATGAAAGTCATGACGGTATGCGGGTGAATATAGTTGCCGCCGACCAGCTGTACAATGAGTTCTCGAGTGGCACACCCGATGCCAATGCCTATCGTCGCTATCTCAGAATGTTGCAGGACAGAGCTGCGACAGAGGCCGACATGCCTAAGTATCTGTTGCTCTTTGGCGACTGCGTTTGGGACAACCGCATGCTCACAGCCGACTGCAAGCGGTTTGATCCAGACGATTACCTTCTCGTCTATGAGAGCGAGAACTCGTTTAGCGAGACAACCTGCTATGCAGGTGACAGCTGGATGGGCATCCTGGCAGAAGGTGCAGGTTCCGACGCACGACGTGAGCTGCAGGACGTAGGCGTGGGCCGATTCCCGGTAACCACAGTAGCCGAGGCGAAGATCATGGTCGACAAGACCATCAATTACAGCAAGAATCAGAATGGCGGAGCCTGGCAGAACACCATCATGTTCATGGGTGACGATGGAAATGACAATATTCACATGAAGGATGTCGACTCTGTGGCCAATAGCGTGGGCAGGGATTATCCCAATTTCCTGATCAAGAAAGTGATGTGGGACGCCTATACCCGTGAGAGTTCAGCCACTGGCAATACATATCCGGAGGTGAGCAAGATCATCCGCCAGCAACAGGCCAACGGAGCCTTGGTCATGGACTATGGAGGGCATGGCAGCGCCACCCTCATCTCGCACGAGTCAGTACTTGGACTGAGCGATTTTAGCGAGTCGCGCACCTCCAATCTGCCATTGTGGGTGACAGCAGCCTGCGACATTATGCCTTTCGACGGCGTAACGGAAACAATAGGCGAGGCAGCCGTGCTCAACGAGAAGGGCGGAGCCGTAGCTTTCTATGGAACCGCCCGTACCGTTTTCACATCCGCCAACAAATACATCAACCATGCTTTCATGAAGCGTGTGCTCTCCATGCAGGACGGCAAGCCCATTGCTTTAGGCGAGGCTCACCGACTGGCGCAGAACGATGTGATGTTGGGAACCAACCGTTATCCGACCCCTACCCGGGAAGACCCCAACAAGACGAGTCCCGAACAGGACAATACCGAGAATCACCTGCAGTATTCGCTGTTGGGCGATCCTGCCCTGTCGCTCAATCTTCCTACAGCCCAGGTTGTGGTCGACGAGATTGACGGCGTGGCTGTCGGTTCAGGAACGATGCCTACGGTCAAGGCAGGATCTGTGATCAAGATGAAAGGACATGTGGCAGGAGTAGAAGGATTCGATGGTGTGGTGACAGCAACGGTGCGCGACACTCAGGAAGAGATAACCTGTAAGCTGAACAACACCAGCAATGACGGCGCAGAGGTGGCGTTCAAGTATTTAGACCGCACCAAGACGCTCTATCATGGCTCCGACAGCATTCGCAACAGCAGTTTCGAGCTGACGTTTGCCGTGCCCAAGGACATCAACTATGCCGATGGTCAGGGAATGATCAATCTCTATGCCCTGAATACCGACAAGACCATCAGAGCCAATGGCTCCTGCGACCAGTTTATTGTGGGAGGAAGTGCCGAGGCAAAGAACGATTCTGTAGGCCCTTCCATCTATTGCTATCTCAACTCGCCTTCGTTTGTCGATGGCGGAAATGTGAACAGCACCCCTTATTTTGTGGCAGAGATCAAGGATAAGGACGGCATCAATGCCGCAGGCAGCGGAATAGGTCACGACCTTCAGCTCGTCATTGATGGCGACATGGCGAAGACCTATACGCTCAACAACAACTTCAGCTACGATTTCGGAACCTATACCAGTGGCTCCACCTTTTATAGTATTCCAGAGTTGGAGGAAGGGCCTCACCGACTGCAGTTCCGTGCATGGGACATTCAGAACAACAGTTCCACAGCCGTGCTCCACTTCAATGTGGTGAAAGGCTTGCGTCCGCAGCTCTTCAACATCGGCGTAACCAACAATCCAGCCCGTACTTCCACCACGTTCATCATCAGTCATGACCGTATGGAGAGCAACATGGATGTAGTCATCGAACTCTTCGATGCGGCAGGCAGACAGATGTGGCGTCATGCCGAGAGCGGAGTGTCGGCTACGGGCAATTACACGGTCGACTGGGATTTGTCGGTAGACGGTGGCCGTCCTCTGCAGACGGGCGTCTATCTCTATCGTGTCAAAGTGTCGTCGGAAGGCAGCAGCTATGTGTCTAAGACGAAGAAGCTCATCGTCATCAGCAACAGATAAGACTTTGGGTGATAAAAATAAAGAGGATATTAACAACAAATAAGGCGCACGGCAAAATAAAAAAGCAGCTTCTGCGTTTTATTTTAGGCAACAGAATAATAAACCACAAAGAAGATATGAACAAAGCATTCAGAATATTACTGGCGGTGCTCCTGATGCAGCTCTCTCTGCAGGCGAGTGCTCAGGAAAAGAAGGATCTTTTCAATCCAGTCAACTATGCGGTCGTTTCGCAGACCATAGCTCCTGATGCCCGTGGCGGCGGTTTGGGAGACGTGGGTGCGGCCACCGACCCTGATGTCAACTCTCAGTACTGGAACCCTGCCAAATATCCTTTCTGTATCTCGCGTGCAGGCGTGGCGCTCAACTTCACACCTTGGCTTCGCTCGTTGGTCAACGATATGAACCTTGCCTATTTGGCAGGCTATTACCGCATTGGCGACCACAGCGCCGTGTCGAGTTCATTGCGCTATTTCAACCTGGGTAAAGTCTACACCTCTTACGAGGGAGCCGAGTCGGGCGAAGGAACCACTATCAATCCTTACGAGATGTCGCTCGACGTAGCCTACTCGCTGATGCTGAGCGAGACATTCTCACTCTCTGCCGCTTTGCGCTGGATTTATTCCGACATGCGTTTTGATGAGCGTGAGGACAATTCGCCCGCTTCAGCCTTTGCAGCCGATATAGCAGCCTATTATCAGAACTATATCAACATCGGCCAGCGCGAGTGCCAGTTGGGTATCGGTCTCAACATCTCCAACATCGGTAGCAAAATCAAGTTTAGCGGCAACGAGTACAGCGAGTTCTTGCCAGCCAACCTCCGATTGGGTGCCTCGCTGATGATACCTATCGACGAGTACAACCGCCTCACCATAGCCGCCGATGCCAACAAGCTGTTGGTTCCCACCGTTCCCAAGCAGGAAGAGGGTGAGGACAATTCAGAATACGAAGACCGTGTGCACCGCGAGTACAATGACATTTCAGCCATCCGAGGCATCTTCAAGAGTTTCGGCGATGCGCCTGGCGGCTTCAAGGAAGAGCTGCAGGAGATTTACTATGGCGTAGGAGCAGAGTACACCTATAATGACAAGTTCTCGCTCCGAGCAGGCTATCATCACGAAGCCGAGAACAAGGGCAACCGCAAGTACTTTACCGTCGGTGCCGGTTTCAAGATGAGTGTGTTCCAGCTCGATGCCGGTTATGTAGTAGCCACCGCCAAGAGCAATCCGCTCGACCAGACGCTGCGCTTCTCGCTCACCTTCGACATGGACGGCATCAAGGACCTGTTCAAGAGAAGATAGGTCACTCAACTTCTCTGACTTCCCCCATTTGCAAACCTTCAGTAAACAATAAGATGAATATTCGAGTAGGATTCGGCTATGATGTCCACAAGTTGGTGGCAGGGCGCGAGCTTTGGCTTGGCGGCATCAAACTAAATTATGAGTTGGGCTTGTTGGGGCACAGCGATGCTGATGTGCTGATACATGCCATTTGCGATGCGCTCTTGGGAGCAGCCAACATGCGCGATATCGGCTATCATTTCCCAGACACATCGGCTGAGACGCTGAATGTCGATTCCAAGATATTGCTTCGCAAAACCATCGAACTGATAGCCACCAAGGGTTATCAGGTGGGCAACATCGACGCCACGGTGTGTGCAGAGCGCCCTAAACTCAATCCTCATGTGCCAGCCATGAAAGCCTGCCTGGCAGAAGTGATGAATACCGACGAGGACAACATCTCCATCAAGGCAACCACTACCGAGAAGTTGGGTTTCACGGGCAGGATGGAAGGAATATCGGCTTATGCCACGGTTCTCATAGTGAAAGTTTAACGACCGTTAATGGAAGTTTAAAATGTGTTGTGTTCGGGCACATCTGATTGATTTATATCAAATAAACACTAAAATCTATCATTTTCCTTTCAAAATGTTTGGTGATATAGCAAAAAATGTTGTATCTTTGCATCGTCAAAAGGTTAATAGATTGTTTAGGTTAGTAGTAATAGATTTAGGTTTTTAGTTATTAGGTTTTAAGGTAGATTGTTTAACAGATAACAAAGGGGATCGTGAGATTGCCTTTGGATTAGAAATTTAAAAGTTAAACATAATGATACGCTGCAGCTCGTTGAGAGTTGCAGCGTGTTTTTTTAGTGACACTTATCATTTTGTAGTGTCTTTTGTTTTGTGTTTTCCCCAAATTGCATTACCTTTGCACAAGTGTAAGATTGCATACGTCCTGCCGTGTAGAGCCGGGCAGCTTTGCAGTCGAATATTAAAACAAGCAAACGATGCGAGTACTCATAGTAAATACAAGCGAGCAGACCGGTGGCGCCGCAGTAGCAGCCAACCGTCTGATGGATGCCCTTAACAACAATGGTGTTAAGGCCAAGATGTTGGTGCGCGATAAGGAGACAGAGTCGATCACCGTGGCCCAGATGCCCCGTTCCATCTTCGGACAGTGGCATTTCCTGTGGGAGCGTTGGTGCATCTTCTGGCACATGCGCTTCTCCAAGCTGCATCTCTTCGATATCGACATCGCCAATTCGGGCTACGACATAACAGGTTTGCCCGAGTTCAAGGAAGCCGACATCATTCATCTGCACTGGATCAATCAGGGCATGCTCTCGTTGGGTTCCATCCGCAAGATCCTCAAGAGCGGGAAACCCGTGGTGTGGACCATGCACGACATGTGGCCAGCCACCTCGGTGTGCCATCTCACCATGGGGTGCAACAAGTTCCACAGCGGTTGCGCGAAGTGCAAGTATCTGCCCTCGGGAGGCTTTTGGGGCGATTTGGCAGCCAAGGTGTGGCACCGCAAGCAGAATCTCTACAGGCAGAACAACATCCTCTTTGTGGCTTGCAGCAAGTGGCTGGCAGGCGAGGCGAAGTCGAGTCTGCTGCTCTCCGGGCAGAAAGTGGTAAGCATCCCCAATCCCATCGACTCCCGAGTATATTGTCCATCCGATCGTCAGGAAGCCCGCACCCGTGCCATCCTGCCAGCCGACAAGCGCATCATCCTCTTCATAGCCCAGCGGGCCACCAATCCCTACAAGGGCATGAATTATCTTATGGAGGCCTGTCAGCAGCTGGCAGACAAATATCCCGAGATGCGCGACAACACCTGCGTCGCCATCCTTGGCGGCCATAGTGAGGAACTGGAGGGCAAGTTGCCCTTCCCGTCCATCTCGTTGGGATACGTGAGCGACGACCGTCGCATCGCCGATATTTATCGTTCGGCAGACGTCTTTGTGCTTCCCTCGCTTTCCGAGAATCTTCCCAATACCATCATGGAGGCGATGGCTTGCGGCGTGCCCAGCGTAGGTTTCAAGGTGGGCGGCATTCCCGAGATGATAGATCATCGCAAGAACGGTTATGTGGCAGGCTATCGTGATGCAGCCGATCTGGCGGAAGGAATCCACTGGGTGCTCTTCGAAGCCGATGCCGACGAGGTTCGCCACAACTGTCTTCACAAGGTGTCGTCCAACTATTCGCAGCACGTCGTGGCGCTCAAGTACATCGAAGTCTACAATCAGGCGATGGCCTATAAAAACTACCATATATGATCAAGTTCACCATCATCACCTGCACCTACAACGCAGAAGGGGTGCTGCAGCGAACCCTCGACAGCGTGAAGAAGCAAACCTATTGCAACATCGAGCACATCATCATGGACGGAGGCTCTTCCGACAAGACCCTGCCCATGGTAAGAGCCTACCAGCACAAGATAAGCAAGGGCGAGAATGCCCACGACATCGTAGTCGTGTCGGAGCCCGACCGAGGACTCTACGATGCGATGAACAAGTCGATAGACCGTGCCACGGGCGACTATCTGGTGTTTCTCAATGCTGGTGACGTGTTTCCTTCAGGCGAGACCTTGGAGTATGTGGCAGGCTGTGTGGGCGAGGGTGAGACATTGCCGGGAGTGCTTTATGGCGACACCGACATCGTGGACGCCTCAGGCCATTTCCTTCGTCATCGCCGTCTTCAGCCGCCAGCCCGTCTTTCCTGGCGTTCTTTCCGTTGGGGCATGTTGGTGTGTCATCAGTCATTCTATGCCCGTACCGACTTGGCGAAAGCCATCCATTACAACCTCAGCTATCGTTATTCAGCCGATGTCGACTGGTGCATCCGTATCATGAAGGAGGCAGCGAGTCGCCATCTGCCTTTGCGCAATGTAGGTGCCGTCATCACCCATTACCTCGATGGCGGCATGTCGGTGCAGAACCATCGGGCTTCACTTCGTGAGCGTTTCCATGTGATGCGCACCCATTATGGTCTGCCTGTCACCCTCTTCGTTCATGCCTGGTTTGTGGTTCGTGGCATAGTGAAGAAATAAACATCCTTCGTGACGGATGACACCGAAGTCATTCTGTGCTTTTCTATGGCAATAAATAAAATGAAAATGACAAAAATGACTTTGACAAAAATGACTTTGACAAAAATGACTTTGACAAAAATGACTAATGACTAAATACAAAAAAGAGGGTGTGTCATAAAGTCAGTCCTTTACAGTTTTAAGGCACGGATTACACGGATTACACGGATTTTTTTAAGAGAGATGATAATCGCTTTACTTATATTAGCACTATAAATCCGTGTAATCCGTGTAATCCGTGCCTTATCTATATCCAAAGAAGCTTATGACACACCCTCTTTATTTTGAAAGATTGTATTATAGCAATTATTTTGTTACTATATCATAACTTTATCTAATCCTCTTCTAAATCTAATTGCACAGTTCCATTTAGAACATAAGACTTACTGCCATTTGAAAATTTGAAAGAATCAAACCATAATCTGCCTTGAATTCATTGCCATCGCTACTACTACATGATTAAAAGCCATAGCCCTAATATGATGGCATACAAATAACAGCAAGGATTTGTCCAGATGATCTATTGAAACTCTCTCCATACTTCTTCTGCTAAATATTTATCGCTTCGACAATGCAAATCAGCAACACCTTCCTCCATCAACTGCATGGTGTCGGACTGATAAAACATATCCATAGCCTTTTCGAGTGGAATACGATACATTTGGCTCATTTCTGAAATAATACGAGAATATTTGGCCTCTAATATTGCATGCCAGCCTTCATCATGTAATGTAACATTTGTCGTCATAATCTTATACTGTCTTTAAAAGTCAAATAATTGTCTAATATTTTTTGAGAACGAATACACAACTGGTCGTTTGGCAATTCAAACAAAAGACGGCGCAAAGCCTCCTCTTTAGTAATATCACCGGAAAAAAACAAATCAACAGTACGAAAAACTTTGTCATTTGCAATACCTCCTTTTACAATATCATAATTGCCAATAATAATTCCCTTTCTACATGCCACCACAAAATCCAACCAATTTGCATCGTATTTTTCAAACTCCCTAATAATGAAAGAAGAAGACATAAAATCCTCATCCAATTCGTAAATATTGAGCCAAGCTTCCTTTCCTCTCCGTATAAAGCGTTGGGCATACTTGACGGCTTGGTCTTTCAATGTCGTTACATAAAAGCCCTGACCAAAATCCAAGAACTTACGTGAGTGATACACATCAGGGCGTTCCACTCTAACCATTGAGGCATGATACACTTCCATTAGGCAAACACTCCTTTCTCCTTCATATAATCGGTAAGGTCTTCCATCAAATACTCTTTACCAAAGGTATGAAGTACATCATAACTTGGCACAATATAATCCATAAGTATACCAGATGTTTTTAGGCGCTGGTATATTTCACGTGGACTCATTCCTAATCGTCGAGACAGGTTGCCAATGCAGTATGTTACGAAATCAACAATATCACTATTCATACTTTCTAACTTATGATGTCGCAAAGATAATAACATTTAAAAGAACAACCAAACTTTTGGGGTGATTTTTTTACGAGAAGCTACCATTTTAGGTGTACGAAGAAAGCCATGTCTATGTGTTTATTGCCTCTCATTCGAAATCTCTTTAAAAATCGAAAATGACTAAATGACTTTGACAAAAATGACCACTATATAAAGAGGAATAAAGACGGAATTTCGTAAGTGAGTTTAGCTTATTACGAGATTACTATTCAGTATTTTAGTTCTAGCGACTCCGTGAAATGCGGGGTCGCTAGAATTCTGTTTCGAGTGTCAGAGTTGGGGAATATAATTTATAGATAGAACTTTCACAAGCGGCATTTGGTCCTGTCCTGAAATATCTTGTTTTATAGGGAATCGGCTAGCAAATCACTAAACATCAGTCTTGTTCTTAACTGGCAAAGAATTCATCCATATCATCATCGCCACAAACAAAAGGATGACACTCGGTAAGAATGTCATCCGTTATCAAGTCTAAAATGCATTTATCTTCAAGAAATCCCATACTGTTAATAATTTATGCTCGACCTTTCGAGTATTGTGCGCATTGCACGGTAGCGAGGATCTTTTTTGATATCTCGCTTGGGACTAATATCATATTTGCGCTCTGTTTCGTCTGCCATTTCTTGGAAACGACGAGCCTCCTCACCATAGAGTGTAGGTATTGCTTTTATTGCTAGTGCCATAATTCTGTTCCTCCTATTAATTATATTGTTATTTATTTTGCTGCAAAGATACGTTTATTATTTGAATGGTGCAAGGAATACGGGAGAAACTTTGAAAAATGACACAAAATGACAATGACACAAAATGACTTATTTTTGCGAAAAGTTTCATCAAAAAATCGAGTTTGACCACTTTGACCATGACCACTTTGATCACAATACAAAAAATCAGGCTCACCCCTTATGGAACGAGCCTGATTGTATTAGATTTTCCTGTCACGTTTCACCAGAATTGCTTGTCACCTCTGCTGTCAAGTCGCCCTTGGTGAGGCGGAAGGTGCGGCCCTGGGTAGTGGCTGCAAGCAATTGGGGAAACTGGGCAAGAGTGGCGAATGCGAAGAGGAGTCCTACGGCGGAAAGAACACTGCTGTCAATGATTCCTAATGGAGGGCTCAGAAATCCACCTACGAGAAGAAGAATGGAAAGAATGAGCGAGACATAGAATGTTTTCATCAATATAAGTATTTATCAAGACTGATTTTTTGTCTTTGTCAAGAAGATTTTTGTTTTTGTCAAGAATTTGAGAATTTAAGAATTTTTCTCTAATTACCTATCCGCTACGCGCGATAAACGTTATTTCTCTAATTGGCTTTCCCTTCGGCCGCCGAACGCTGTTTCTCAAATTCTTGACTAAAAATACTCTTGACTAAAAATTATTCTCCGTCACCAGTACCGCCGCCTTCGGTCTGAGAACCACCGCCACCCTGAGTGTTGTCGGTACTACCGCCAGTCTGAGAGCCGCCGCCATTCTGAGAGCCGCTGCCTTCGGTAGTGCCGCCGCCAGTAGAAGGAGAAGCAGGCTTGCTGATGTCGACGTTGTCCTTGCCCTGCTTGATGGCCTTGATGACGG
>CAVACC010000094.1:0-11893 GCA_963587495.1 Clostridia bacterium
ATACCCAGGGCGTTGCCCTGGGCTAAGAGCTTCTGCCCTTTCAGGGCGTGCTGCTTATAGAAAACTTTACCTTCGGCCGATGACCGTTGGTTCAGGGCGTGCTGCTTCTGTGAGCTTCTGACCTTTCTCTTCGGTCGGTGACCATTGGTTCAGGGCGTGCTGCTTCTGTGAGCTTCTGACCTTTAGCTTCGATCATTCTGTTCAGGGCATGTGGGGCAAATATGCGAATTTTCAATAACCAAAAAGTCCTGCTTCATCATTGTGAAGCAGGACTTTTTGGTTATTACATCTTTATAGCAACACACCCGAACGGATGCGGGACAATGTCTCAGGAGTCATTTGCAGATAGCTGGCAATGTAAGTCAATGGAGCACGCAACACCACCTGAGGACTCAGTTCGCACAGACGCTTGTATTTGTTGGGCGCAGTCTCAAAACGCATCAGGTCGGCATGAACCTGCGACTGGATAAGACTCTCCTCCAGAATTTTACGATACAACATCTGAATGTTCACATTGCGGATGGCGGCAGCCTCCAGCTTCGACTTAGGCAAGATGTAAACCAAGGTGGCCTCAAGAGCCTCCACCTGTAGACGAGTAGGCTCCTCCTTGAATAGACTTTCGATACACATAAAGATGGTATGGTCGACGCCCAGATGCTCGGTCACCTCCTTGCCATTCTTATGATAGAACTGGCGCACAAGACCCTTCTCGATATATGAGATACCACGACACACCTCACCTTCCGAAAGGATCATCTCGCCCTTACCGTATTTCACCGGCTCCAGGATGCCCTCCAGGATGTCGAGCTCGTCGTGAGTCATCGTACTGTACTTACGCGCCAACTCCCTGGCAATATCTCGCTTGGGAGTGATGGTTCTTAAATCATTCATTATTCTACCTCCTTGATTTATGTTGCTTGATAGCTTTTATCTTACTTGAAATGGTTAGTCGAGTTTCAATACGGCAAGGAATGCCTTCTGTGGCACCTCCACATTACCGATCTGCTTCATACGCTTCTTACCCTTCTTCTGCTTCTCCAACAGCTTGCGCTTACGGCTCACGTCACCACCATAACACTTGGCGGTAACGTCCTTACGCACCTGCTTGATGGTTTCGCGTGCCACAATCTTGGCTCCGATGGCAGCCTGGATAGCGATGTCAAACTGCTGACGGGGTATCAGGTCTTTCAACTTCTCACACATTCTGCGACCAAAGGTAACTGCATTCTCACGGTGGGTCAGCGTACTCAGGGCATCCACAGGCTCACCGTTGAGCAGGATGTCGAGCTTTACCAGGTCGGAAGGACGGAAGCTGTCTATGTGATAATCGAAGGAAGCATATCCCTTGGAGATGCTTTTCAGCTTATCATAGAAGTCGATAACGATTTCGCCAAGAGGCAGCATGAAGTGCAGCTCCACACGGTTGCCACTCACATACTCCTGCTTGATGAGCTCGCCTCGCTTGTCGAGACAAAGTTTCATGATAGGACCTATATAGTCGCACGACGTAATAATGGTGGCGCGGATATAGGGTTCCTCGATATGGTCAATCATCGTTGGGTCGGGCAGTCCCGAAGGATTGTGCACCTCTTTCTCGCCGCCCTGCTTGTCGTACACCATATAGGATACGTTGGGCACGGTGGTGATGACGTCCATGTTGAACTCACGGTCGAGTCGTTCCTGTATGATCTCCATGTGGAGCAGACCCAAGAAGCCACAACGGAAACCGAAGCCCAGAGCCACAGAGCTCTCAGGCATAAAGGTCAGACTGGCATCATTGAGCTGCAGTTTCTCCAACGAGGCACGCAGGTTCTCGTAGTCGCTGGGGTCTATGGGATAGACACCGGCAAAGACCATTGGCTTCACCTCCTGGAAACCGGCAATGGCTTTCTCGCAGGGACGTGCTATATGGGTAATGGTATCACCCACCTTTACCTCAGTGGCGTTCTTGATACCCGAGATGATATAACCTACCTCTCCTGTTCCCAGCTCGTTGCGGGCTATCATGTCCATCTTCAGTACGCCTATCTCGTCGGCATCATATTCCATTCCTGTGTTGAAGAACTTCACCTTGTCGCCCTTGCGGATGGTTCCGTTCTCTATCTTGAAGTAGGCGATGATGCCACGGAAGGAGTTGAACACTGAGTCGAAAATCAGTGCCTGCAAAGGTGCCTTGTCGTCACCCTCGGGATGAGGCACACGGTTCACCACAGCCTCGAGCACATCCTCTACGCCCTCACCAGTTTTTCCTGAGGCACGCAGAATCTCCTCACGCTTGCATCCGATGAGTTCTACGATCTCGTCCTCCACCTCCTCGGGCATGGCCGAAGGCATATCTATCTTGTTGATGACAGGAATGATTTCCAAGTCGTGCTCTATGGCCATATAGAGGTTGGAGATGGTCTGCGCCTGCACACCCTGTGTGGCGTCAACGACCAAGAGCGCTCCCTCGCAGGCAGCGATGGAACGTGAAACCTCGTAAGAGAAATCGACGTGTCCCGGAGTATCAATAAGGTTGAGGATATAGGTCTGTCCGTCATTTGCCTTGTATTCCATCTGGATGGCATGGCTCTTGATGGTGATACCTCTCTCTCGCTCCAAATCCATGTCGTCGAGCATCTGACCCTCAGTGATCTTGATGGTCTGTGTCTTCTCCAACAATCGGTCTGCCAGGGTACTTTTACCATGGTCTATATGTGCAATAATACAGAAATTTCGTATTTTGTTGATATTCTCCATAAAATATTTATACTTTAGAATGCAAAATTACCTTATTTTTAGGAGAAAACCAATTTTTTTGCGCTTTTTTTTCGCATTTACTCAACTTTAGCAAGTTCAAAAGTTGGAGAAGTTAGAGCTTCTGACAGAAAAATCAGGGTCAAATGTTGCAGGATTACGAATTTTGCAGTAACTTTGTGACAAAATTCAAAAACGAAGAAAAAAAAGATGAAAAAGATTTTATTCGGTATCATGACCCTTGCCCTCATGGCATCATGCACAGAGAGCATGGAAGACAGGGCTGTACGCGAAGCCCGCGAATACACAGAGAAGGTATGTCCCACCCCTTACATCAACGACAGCCGTACCGACAGCGCTGTGTTTGACAAGGACACACATACTTACATTTATTATCTCACCTTGCGCAACAAGGCTGACAATGCCGAGGCGATAGCACTGAACCGCAACAAACTGCACAACCTGCAGAAACAGGCACTCGACAACAACCCGGCGCTCAAGAGCTATAAGGAAGCCCACTTCTCTTTCCGTTTCATCTATCGTTCGGCTTCCAATCCCCAGAAAATATTGTTGGACGATACGTTCAAGTACTAAAGCTTGAACGTATCGCCATGCGAAATTAATATCCCATTTGCTGAAGGGCAGTAGCCAACTGGTCTGGACAACTGGTTGGCTTATTGCCGCAGGTGATGCCTTTCAGTCGGGCTATCACGTCCTTGGCCTTCATGTCTCTTATCAGAGCGCAGACGCCCTTTGTGTTGCCGTCACAACCGCCGATAAACTCAGCATCCCTTACTATTCCGTCCTCATCCACACTGATGCAGATGTATTTTGAACAGGTGCCGTGTGTCTGATAGGTCACCTTCTGCAACTTATCCTGATTTTCGTTGTTAGAATTAATCATAATGTTTTCTCTTTATTTTAAAGCTTTTGCCCTTACAGGGCGCATAGTGAAATAAACACAAAACCCAGGGCGATGCCCTGGGCTATGAGCTTCTGCCCTTTCAGGGCGTGCAGATAAAAGCAGCGCTGAATTGGGCTAATCCTTTCTGGGCGTGCCGATAAAAGCAGCGCTGAATTGGACTAATCCTTTCAGGGCGTGCAGATAAAAGCAGCGCAGAATTGGGCTAATCCTTTCAGGGCGTGCCGACAAAAGCAGCGCTGAATTGGGCTAATCCTTTCAGGGCGTGCCGATAAAAGCAGCGCTGAATTGGGCTAATCCTTTCAGGGCGTGCCGATAAAAGCAACGCTGATTTGGGCTAATCCTTTCAGGGCGTGCTCGTATGATTATTTAATTTTCGCCAAGCGCCCTGTAAGGGCAACCCCTCCTAGCCCAGGGCAACGCCCTGGGTATAAACGGCAATGCCCTAAACGCCCTGTAAGGGCAAAAGCTTTAAGACAAAACTTAAATATCATACGAAAAAGAATGCTTATTCTGCCTCCTCAGAAACCTCTGGCTTCATGTTGGTATAGACGGTCTGAACATCGTCAAACTCCTCCAGCTTATCCACCATCTTGTCGATAGTCTCACGCTCCTCAGGAGTAACGTCCTTCAGGTCGTTAGGGATATAGGTAAACTCAGCACCGGTCACCTCGAAGCCCTCAGCCTCCAGGTGCTTCTGGATGTCACCGAAGCTTGTAGGAGCACCGTAGATAGTAATCTCGTTGTTCTCCTCATCCTCGTCGAACTCATCCTCTACACCATAGTCGATCAGGTCGAGAATCATCTCGTCCATATCCATGCCTTCCTTCTTCTTGAAAGTGAACACAGCTTTGTGGTCGAAGAGGAAAGAAAGTGAACCTGTGGTACCCATGTTGCCATTGAACTTATTGAACACTGAGCGCACGTCACCTACGGTACGTGTAGTGTTGTCTGTCAATGTGTCAACAAAGATAGCAACACCGTGAGGACCATAACCCTCGTAAGTCACCTCCTTGTAATCGCTTGTATCCTTGCCACAAGCGTTCTTGATGGCACGTGCGATGTTATCCTTAGGCATGTTCTCACGCTTACAGTTGGCGATGATAGCACGCAAGGTAGGGTTGTTCTCTGGCTCTGGACCGCCAGCCTTTACTGCAATTGCAATCTGCTTACCTAACTTAGTAAATGTCTTGGCCATGTGGCCCCATCTTTTCAGCTTTGTAGCCTTACGATATTCAAATGCTCTTCCCATTGGAATAAAATTTAATATGTTTTGTTATACTTATTATACTTATTATATGATATAAAGGTGTTTATCCCAAATTATCTCAATTCAGCATTCAGCTTGCCAGTGAGGTTGGCAATGAGCTTCTTCATGATGGCATCAATCTGCTTGTCGTTGAGGGTCTTCTCCTCGTCCTGCAGAATGAAATTCACTGCGTAGCTCTTCTTGCCCTCTGGCAGGTTCTTGCCCTCATACACGTCGAAGAGAACCACACTCTTGAGGAGCTTCTTCTCTGTCTGACGGGCGATCATCTCTATCTGCTCAAACTCCACACTCTTGTCGACCAGGAGTGCCAGGTCGCGGCTTACAGAAGGATACTTGCTGATATCGGTATAGGTGAGGCTCACCTTCTTGATGGCCTTCATCAGGTTGTCCCAGTGCACATCGGCATAGAACACGTCCTGCTCGATATCAAAAGCCTTCTTCAGCTTCAGGCTCAGGATACCCATCTCTACCAATACCTTTCCGGCACGGGTCTCATACTGCACACCCTTTGAGAAGATATTGTTGTCGCTGTGCTTCAGCACCACGTTGTTCTGTGGCATACCCACACGGCGCAGGATGTTCTCCACCACTGCCTTCAGCTCGTAGATGCTACTCTGCTCGTCGGCATGAGCCCAGCTGCCTTCTACGCGCTTACCGGTGATGAAGAGCGAGATGTGGCCTTCCTGGCAGTAACCCTTGATAGGATTCTCGGCATCCCATTTCTCCTTATTATATATATAGGTGTTGCCCACCTCGAAGAACTTCAGGTTCTGGCTCTTGTGGTTGATGTTGCGCGACACACTCTCCAGTCCACCAAAGAGCATGGTCTGGCGCATCACTCCCAGATCGGCACTCAGAGGGTTCATCACCTTCACGGTGTGCTCGTCGGGATAAGCGTTGAGCTCGAAGTCGGTATAGTAGCTTGCCTTGGTGAGCGAGTTGTTCAGTATCTCCATGAAGCCCTCGCCTACCAGCTGCTCAGCCACGATGTTCTGGGTGTGGTAGTGCTTGTCTTCCTCGCCCTGTACGGTGAGCGAGCTCTTCAGCTGGGTAGGAATCTCCACGTTGTTGTAGCCATAGATACGCAGGATATCCTCCACCACGTCGCAAGGACGCTGCACGTCTACACGGTAGGCAGGAACGAGGAGGTCGAGACCCTCGGCGTCTTCCTTCACGATCTTCATCTCCAATGAGGTGGCGATATTCTTGATGGTCTCGGCACCGATTTCCTTACCGATGAGGCGGTGTGCATACTCATAGTTCAGGCGCACTGGGAAATCCTGGATAGGCTCTGGATATACGTCCTTGATCTGCATGCTGATCTTTCCGCCTGCCAACTGCTTGCAGAGGATGGCTGCCTGCTTGAGGGCATAAATCTGTCCGTTGGGGTCTACACCGCGCTCAAAACGATAGCTGGCATCGGTGCTCAGACCGTGACGGCGGGCACTCTTGCGGATCCATGTTGGGTGGAAGTAGGCACTCTCCAAAACCACACTCTTGGTGGTGTCGTAGGTTCCCGAACCCTTACCGCCAAAGATACCGGCGATACACATTGGCTCCTCGGCATTGCAGATGCTCAGGTCGTGCTCGCCCAGGGTGTGTTCCTCGCCGTCGAGGGTCACAAACTTGGTGCCCTCTGGCTGGGTGCGTACCACGATCTTATGACCTGTCACCATGTCTGCATCGAAGCAGTGCAGTGGCTGTCCGTAAGCCATCATGATATAGTTGGTGATGTCCACGATGTTGTTGATAGGACGCAAGCCGATGATGTTCAACTTGTCCTGCAGCCACTTAGGACTCTCTTTCACCTCGCAGTCGGTGATGCTCACACAGGCATAGCGCTTGCAGGCTTCGGTGTTCTGAATCTCCACCTCGATAGGCAGGTCCTCGTTGTCGACCACGAACTCATCGCACGAAGGACGATGCAGACTGGTCTTGTAGCCGTTCTGCTTCAGCCACGCATAGAGGTCGCGTGCCACACCCCAGTGACCCAGGGCATCAGCTCGGTTGGCTGTGATGTCTATCTCGATGAGCCAGTCGCTCTCAAGGTGATAATACTCTGCTGCTGGCTGACCTACGGGAGCATCCTCTGGCAGAACGATGATGCCGTCGTGAGAGGTTCCTACTCCTATCTCGTCCTCGGCACAGATCATGCCGAGACTCTCCACGCCACGAAGCTTGCTGCGCTTGATGGTGAAACTCTGGTCGCCGTCGTAAAGCACGCAACCCAGGTCGGCTACGATAACTTTCTGTCCTGCTGCCACGTTGGGTGCACCGCAGACAATCTGCTGGGGCTCGCCCTTGCCCAAATCTACAGTAGTGACATGGAGGTGATCGCTATTGGGATGCATCTCGCATGTCAACACTTTACCTACGTAAAGACCCTTCAGTCCACCCTTGATGGACTGTACTTCTTCCAAAGCATCGACTTCGAGACCGCAAGAAGTCAGCGCGTCCGCTGTCTCCTGTGGAGTAAGGTCGAAATCGACGTATTCTTTAAGCCATTTGTATGAAACGTTCATTATAATGATTTTTATTGTATTCTATAAAACTTTGCAAAATTACAAAAAAAACTACATTTAGACGAAAAAAAATTCCTATATTTGCAGAAATTAAAGGTTTAATGAAGATTTCTGGCGCAAAGACAGTCCTCAGAAGGCGAAAGCACTTCAATTCGTGCCCCACACAGACTCTATGCATGATGCTGGTGTCGGGCATAGTCATTGCGCACTTCCGGGTCATCACCCTTCCTCCCTCCTACTGGCTTATCCTCATGCTCTCTGCCTGTGCCTTTTCCGTCTTGGTGAAGAAGGAACAGCACAAGTCGCTCCCCATCTTCGCCGCCTTCCTGCTGGCTGGCGCCATGCTCACCTCTCTGCAGGAAGAGCAGAGCTGTCGACCCGCGACAACCCGTTCCTACAGCCATCTGTCGGCGCTCGACCGCACCCGTCTGAAAGCCTTCGACCTGCGAGACAAACTCGTAAAACGTATTGGCAGCCAGCATCTTGCCTCACAGCAGCAAGCCATCATCACCGCCATGACACTGGGCGAGAAAGGCAGCCTCAGCAAGGACACCCGACAAACCTTCAAGGCCTCGGGAGCCAGCCATATCCTGGCCATCAGCGGACTGCATATCGGCATCATCTTCCAGCTCTTCATCCTCTTGGCAGGAGGCAGAAAACGATGGCGGCTCATCGCCGTCCCCATCAGCGTGACTGCCATCTGGGCATACGTGTTCCTCATCGCCCTGCCCGCCAGTGCCGTCAGGGCTGCCTCGATGATCAGCATCTACTGCTTTGCCCTGCTCACCAGACGCAACTCGACGGCTGTGAGCAACCTGGCTCTCGCTGCCATCGTGATGCTCATCATCCAGCCTCTCCACCTCTTCGACATCAGCTTTCAGCTGTCCTTTGCCGCCGTGCTGTCCATCCTGTTGCTCTACAAGCCCATCTACAGCCTTCTGCCTGCATCGGTCACCCGCCGCAAGCCCTTGGGCTGGGCATGGGCAATGGTGGCGGTATCGGTGGCTGCCCAGGTGGGAACCATACCGCTGGTGTGCTATTATTTCGGCAACATCGCCTGCTATTCCGTACTCAGCTCGTTTGTCGCCATTCCCGCTGCCACGGTCATCATCTATGTCAGTCTGTCGCTGCTGCTCTCGTTCTTCCTCCTGCCGGGATTCTCCCTGCTGCAGGGCGGACTGGCATACCTGCTGAGCCTCACCACCTCTGCCACCCAGCACGCCCTGCAGCTGATAGTCATGCTGCCGGGAGCCTGCATAGAGGGGATAAAAATAAGCATCCTGCAATTAGGCCTCATCTATATTGCCATCATTGCAGGATGCTTGCTTATTCAAAAACTTCTTCGATGCCTTCTTCACCGAATTCATCTTCCGTCTGACCCGCACAGGGATTATAGTCAGCAGGAATGTCAAACTTCACCATCGGACTGAAGCCCAGCGTCGGGTCGGCATAAACCTTCTTCATGAAGATGGCCCAGATGGGGAGCGCCATCGTGGCTCCCTGTCCCATACTCATGGAGTCGAAGTGGATGTCGCGGTCCTCGCCTCCCACCCAGCAGCCTGTCACCAACTGGGGTGTGAAACCAATAAACCATCCGTCGCTGTTGTTGTTGGTGGTTCCCGTCTTCGCTCCTATCTGTCCCTCCATGTTGTAGCGGTATCTCAGTCGCCCTGCCGTACCCTGGTCTACCACGCCCATCAGCATGGTAAGCATCTTCATGGCGTTGTCGGCGCTGATCACCTCGCTCATCCGCGGCTGGAAGGTGGCTATCGTGTTGCCTTCGTTGTCCTCAATGCGGCTCACAAAGAGCGGAGAGGTCCTGATGCCGTGGTTGGCAAAGGCGGTATAGGCGCTCACCATCTCCGACACACTCACCTCGCAAGGACCTAAACAGAGACTCATCGAGGCATGGATGTCGGGATTGTTGATGCCGTAATCGCGCAGCAGCTGCACAAACTGCTGTGGGTTCAGCTTGCTCATCAGATAAGCACTGATCCAGTTGTTACTCTGTGCCAGACCCCATTTCAGCGGCACCATCTGTCCATAGCGCGAATGGTTGGCGTTGCGGGGTGTCCAGGGTCTGCCTGCCACGATATAGGTCTGCTGACGGTTGGGCGCCATGTCGCAGGGGGTGAATCCGTTCTCCATCGCCAGACTGTAGAGGAATGGCTTGATAGTGGAACCCACCTGTCGGCGTCCTAAGCTCACCATGTCGTACATGAAGTGTGTATAGTCGAGACCGCCCACATAGGCTTTCACGGCTCCCGTCTTGGGATCCATGCTCATGAAGCCCGAACGCAGGAAGCCCTTGTAGTAGCGTATGGAGTCGAGCGGACTCATCAGGGTGTCGATGTCGCCATGATAGGTAAAGACGGTCATCTCCACCTTCTTTCTGAAGGCGTCGTGTATCTCCTCGGGCGAATAGCCTGCCGCCTTCATGGTGCGGTATCGCTCGCTCTGGGTGATGGATCGGTTCAGGATGGAGCGTATCTGATTGGGCGTCAGCTTGTCGGAGAAGGGAGCACTGGGCTTGGGCTTGTTCTCACGGTCGAAGGCGGGCTGCAGATAGCCTGCCACATGCTTGTAGACTGCCTCCTCGGCATATTTCTGCATACGGCTGTCTATCGTGGTAAACACTCTCAGACCGTCTGCATAGACGTTATAGGGTGTGCCGTCCTTCTTGAAGTTCTTGTTGCACCAGCCATAGAGAGGATCTGTGTCCCAGGCTATTGAGTCGATGACAAACTGCACTCTGTTCCACGAAGGATAGTCGGTGCGAACAGGGCGTTTGGCGGTCATATACTGGCGGAGGAACTCACGCAGATAGGTGGCTGTGCCGTCCTTGTGGTCGGTACGGTGGAAGTCGAGGGTAAGGGGTTCGGCAGAATACTTGGCGTACTCTGAGCGGTCCATATAGCCTGCCTTCACCATCTGCTGCAGCACCACGTTTCTTCGTTCCCGGCAGCGGTCGGGATAGCGCACGGGGTTGAAGAGCGAGGGATTCTTGCAGAGTCCGATGAGGGTGGCAGCCTCGCACACCGTCAGGTCTTTGGGCTCTTTGTTGAAGTAAGTGTTGGCAGCGGTCTTGATGCCCACGGCATTGTGCAGGAAGTCGAAGTAGTTGAGATAGAGGGCGATGATTTCCTGCTTGGTGTAATAGCGTTCCAGCTTGACGGCTATCACCCACTCTATGGGTTTCTGGAAGAAGCGCTGCACGGTGCTGCTGGCTGTCTCGCTATACAACTGCTTCGCCAACTGCTGGGTGATGGTGGAGCCTCCTCCGGCATTGGCTTGCCCCATGAGTCCGCGCTTCACGATGGCACGTCCCAGGGCACGGAAGTCGATGCCTGAGTGCTCATAGAAGCGCTCGTCCTCTGTGGCAACGAGTGCCTCTACGAGGTGGGGCGACATCTTGTCGTAAGGGATCACGATTCTGTTCTCCTTGTTCAGGTTCCAGGTTCCCAGCACCTTGCCGTCGGATGAATACACCTGTGTGGCAAAGCGGTTGATGGGGTTCTGCAGGTCCTCTATCTCTGGCATATAGCCTATCAAACCATTCCAAACGGCTGCAAAGCCCAGGATACAGAGCAGGACGCCTGTACCCAACAAAGCCCATAATATGTGGATGAATCGTTTTCTCATTTATTCTTTTATCAGTTTATCTTGCAAAAATACAAAAAAAATATCGTAACGCAAAAGAAATTAAGAGAAATCCGCATTTTCAAGGAAGTTTTTTGCCCTCTGCCAATACTGCCGTTATGCCGGGCCATTTGGAACATTCCTCAAAACAGTGGACAAAACTGCGGGCAAAACACACCCGTTCCACCTAATTATCAATACTTTATACTATTTTCTCGCGTTGAGTATATATAAATGATAAAATAAACCGGCATGGCGGCTGTTTTGGCAGTAATAACTGTTCAAAAAGGGTAGTAATTTCTGTTTTTTGCTTTGTTTGTAAAAGATGCCCCACTGTCTAAAACAGAGGGGTGTCCATTTTTGCCCACCCCCGATTTTGCCCGCCAAAAAAGCCTGTTTTTGGCCTCCGTTCCAAGGTTTTGGGCATGTTGCCCACATGTTTTTTCGTTTTCTTTTACATCATTTTTGTATTTTTCTTCATGTTTATTCATGAATTATGCGCATTTTTGCGATTTTTTGTCAGATTTTCTTTTCGCGCCAAACACGTATTGGCAGTTTTTCAGGGTGCGTGGCGCCTATTTGCGGCTGTTGAGTTCAGCATAATAGTTACCCTATCCCGGTAAGTCACTGAGAAGTCTCAATGACTTACCGGGAAATCTCTGTTAGTCATTGGCAAGTCTGATTAACTTATCAGGCGAGACCATTGCGTGAAGCCGTGAACGTCTATAATAATATATATATAAGTAACAGTTCAAAATTAATTTTACAAATATGAATAATTCACGAATAAGTTCGTACCCACAG
>CAVACC010000095.1:0-11893 GCA_963587495.1 Clostridia bacterium
TTTAAGAGAGATGATAATCGCTTTACTTATATTAGCACTATAAATCCGTGTAATCCGTGTAATCCGTGCCTTATCTATATCCTAAGAAGCTTATGACACACCCTCCATATTATTTCCCTTTGCCGTAGAATTGTGCAAAGATACAACATACAATTTGGAGGAATGTCGAAGAGTGTTGCAGACTGTCGTTAAGTACATGACCTAAAGAAGCGCTTCCTTAGACCCTAAAGAAGCGCTTCGTTACACCTTAAGGAAGCGCTTCGTTAACACCTAATAAAGCGCTTCGTTAAGTCTCATAGAAGCGCATCATCTGAATGGATGCCTGCGCTTCCTTAAAATTGCCTTATTTTATCACTACTTTCTTCTTGCCGATGATGTAGATTCCCTTTGTCAATTTGCTTGCATCATTGCCGAGGTAACGGCCATCGAGGGAGAAAATCTGCTTTGTAGTCATATCAGTTTCATCAACAGATGGGAGCTGGATGGCGCTGATATTATCAAGATAGTCGAAGGTGATGACTCCATTTTCTTCCTTGATATTATAGATAGGCTTCTCTAAGGTGCTGTTGTTGAGTACGACACTCAAAAGTTCGGTCTTATTTGTACTGCCTGGGAATGGATCGCCTTGGAGACTTTCCTTGTATTGAGCGTCTGTCCATTTTTTGCCATCGCCATGGTTGTAGTCAGAGATTACATAACCATCAGCTGGAACAATCATAACTTTTGGCTTGCCTAAAGCGTTATTGGGGTTATCAAAGAGGTTGACATCTTTGTTGTTATAGTCAATTCGCCAAACCAACATACCTGTGTTGTAAACATTTGCAACCCCATTCCACCATCCGCCTTTTTGGATATTTTGGATAAGAAGGTATTCGTCATTTTCTCCATTAATCTTGTAAGCAGTTCTGTTGCTGGCATAGGATTTCAAGCTAACCTGTTTTGCTTCATCTCCTAATTCTATAGGTGTAGCCCATCCCATGGCATCCATTTCCCAAGGTGAATAAGGAGTGGGACAGTAGCCGCCATTAAAAGTATATTCTCCTCCGTCCATCAAATCCCACATCTCTGGATTTTGGTTATCTACTTTTGATGCGTCAACAGTAGGGTAAAGGTCGGGCAGACCGAGCGTATGAGAGAATTCATGGCAGAACAATCCAATTCCGCTAAGTAAGAATCCGTTCTTTTGGTTCAATTCCCGTCCAAAGTTGAGTTCTGCATGGACTCCAAATCTGCAGACCTTTTTGCCGTCATAGGTTCCGAAACTGCCATCACCAGGTCCTGACTTTGGCCAAATGTCATTTGGATTGCCCGACATGCTGGCAGGATAGCCTGCGTAGATGATATATACGAGGTCTACCATTCCGTCACCGTCTGCATCATATCGTGAAAAGTCAACATCTTTATCGGCTGCTTTACAGGCATCACTGACAAGAGCTTGGGTGTTGTCTTTTTCACCTTTTCCGTAGTAAAGAGAGGTATGATTCAGTTTATAAGGACCTACGACATCAAACTGTGGAGTGTATGTACCTTTACTCATGTCGTAGAAATAGTCTGAAACACTTCCATTGTTGCGTAAGTTATTATTCTTGTATGAACCCGTATATGCCTCATAACCATCGGGTAAGGCATCCTCAGCCTTTCCTTTGAGAAAGTGTTCAAAAACATTCTTAGCTTTCTCTCCACTTTGGAGGGGTGTGTCAGAAAACTCAACCAGAATAACCAATGCTTTTGGACTGCCACTATGCGGAAAATACTTCACTCCGCTGTTTCCAGTACCCATTGCTTTTGCTGGTGTTGCCTTTTTAATGGCATAACTTCTAAAGCAGGAAAGGTCTTGCTTTTTGATGGCTTTGATTTCTGCTGGTACACGTTTGTTGGCATTGTGGGCAATAAATTTTGTTGCTTTTAATGTGCCGTATGGGGTGGTTTCTGCAATATAGTAGTTGTTTCCTTCTTGTACAAGAAGAACTCCATCCTCTGTGGTGAGCCAATTGAAATGTTCGTCACCATATATTCTGACATTCAATTCTGTTCCATCACTTTGAGTAACAGTGACTATGCCCGAGTATGCTTTTGCCGCAAATCCGCTTGCGATGCCCATCAGAGCAAATGTGATGCTAAGTAAAATCTTCTTCATTTGTCTATAGAATTATTTAGTTATTATTCAAGTTTTGGTAGGTGATAGACAGTTACACCTAAATTTATAGATAGACAGTTACACCTATTTATAATAATATTGTCCCTTCTTCTGTGTCTGCCTGCCAAACTCGATGGCATGGTGCGGACAATGATGATAGCACGAGAAACAGGTGAGGCAGTCGTCGTGGTGGAGCCATACCGGCTTCTTGCCTTTGCCTCCAGAGATGTCGCCCACAGGGCAGACGTTGGCACAGATGCCGCATTTGACACATTTCTCTTCTACGACATGGAATCGCTTGTCGGTGATGAGCACATGCTCGAAGAATCCTCCTACTATGTGGGTGAAGAACCAGGGAAGCGGACCTTCCGTCAGATGGCTGATGCCTGTCTTTCGATCTCTCAGGTCTTCGCAGATGGCTTTCAGCTGTTGTGCAGCCTTCTCCTTCTTGCGCTTCTCCTTCTCGGGTGGGTCTACGTCCATGAAGGGTAAGCCCACATACGACTCAGGCATGATGAGCGAATAGGCTGAGTCGGGCTGGCTGATGCCCAACTCCTGCAACTGAAGGTTGGTCTGCAGGCATTTGTTGAGTGTGTCGATGGTCTTTCCGATGCTGTCGCCTGCCGTGCATACTGCATAGCAGAAAGGTATGCTGTCGGGAGAACCCTCATCGCCACAGGTCTTCAGTCTCAGTCGGCTGATGAACAAACGCACCAGTCTTGGCACTCTCCAACCATGAACGGGGAAAACGAAACCAAGCCGTTCACCTTCTTTCAAGGCAAACGGCTCGATGTCCTTATCGGCTGAAAGATAGTCGGAATAGTCGGCTATGTTGATCAGTCGTTCTTGCGTGGCAGCCCCAATCTGAATGGCAGCCCAGCGTGTATTTCCTGTTCCTGAGAAATAGAATATCATTACTACTTCTTGACTTCGGTCATGACACCTTCTATATACAGACGAGTCATCTCTACAGTGCCGTTGGTACGTACGGTGATGCTCTTCTTGAAGTGACCGGGCCATGTGCCGTCGCTTTTGTAGGTTACCTCAATCTGGCCCTTCTGACCAGGAGCTACAGGAGCCTTGGTGTACTTGGGCACGGTGCAGCCGCAGCTTGCCAATGCCTGATTGATGATAAGAGGCTTGTCGCCTACATTGGTAAATGTGAATGTAGTCTTGTGGATCTTCTCTGTCTCAGGGAATGAGCCAAAGTTGTGAGTCTGCTTGTCAAACTTGATTTGAGCCTGTGCGTTGGCGCTCAGAGCGCAGCAAACTGTCATACATATAAAGAGTACAAACTTTTTCATTTTCTTTCTTTTTTAAAATGTAACGTTTTCTGTTCTTTTACGTTTTGGATGCAAAATTACACATAAAGTTTAGTAAGTCTCTACTTTTTTACATCTTTTAGCATCTCTTGTAGCGTATTTATCTCAGTTTAATAGCTTTTCGCCTTATTTTGGCAGATATTTCTTCAGGAATTGTCCTGTGATGCTGCCAGGGCAGGCTGCCACTTGCTGAGGTGTACCGCAGGCTACCAGGTTGCCTCCCTTGTCTCCTCCGTCGGGGCCTAAGTCTATGATATAGTCGGCACACTTGATGACATCGAGGTTATGCTCGATAACGACCAGTGAGTGTCCGCGCTCTATCAGGGCGTTGAAGGCATGGAGCAGACGTCGGATGTCGTGGAAGTGAAGACCGGTGGTAGGCTCGTCGAAGATGAAGAGCGTGGGCTCCTGTTCCTCCTTGCCGATGAAGTAGGCGAGCTTGACACGCTGGTTCTCACCTCCCGACAGGGTGCTTGAGCTCTGACCGAGCTTGATATAGCCCAGGCCCACTTCCTGCAGAGGGCGAAGTCTTCGTACGATGATGCGGCACTGGTTGAAGTCGTCGTCGCTATGCGAGTTTTTCTCGTCGCTGAAGAACTCGATGGCTTCGTTCACCGTCATGTTGAGCACATCGTTGATATCCTTTCCTCCATATCTCACGTCCAGTATGTCGTGCTTGAAGCGCTTTCCGTGGCAGGCTTCGCAGGTCAGGGTGAGGTCTGCCATAAACTGCATCTCGATGGTGACATATCCGGCACCCTTGCATTCCTCACATCGTCCGCCTTCGGCATTGAAGGAGAAATACTGTGCAGTAAAGCCCATCTGTTTAGCCAGAGGCTGGGCAGCAAAGAGCGTGCGGATGGCATCGTAGGCTTTCAGATAAGTGGCAGGATTGCTGCGTGTGCTCTTGCCTATAGGGTTCTGGTCGACAAATTCGATGTGTCGGATGCTCTTCCAGTCGCCTTCCAATGAGGCAAACTCGCCAGGAGCATCAGCCACGAGGTCGAGTCGGCGGCGAAGGGCAGGGTAGAGTATGCCCTTGATGAGCGACGACTTGCCCGAGCCCGATACACCTGTCACTACTGTGAAGACATTGAGAGGTATCTCCACATCGATGCCACGCAGATTGTTCATGCGTGCACCCTTGATGGTGATGCTCATGTTCCATGCCCTTTGTGAGGCAGGACATTCTATCTCCTCCTCGTGAGTGAGGTAGCGTATGGTGTAGCTCTTGGTGTAGCGTTCCAACAGCTTCTGCTGGGCAGCCTTGTCGGTGGTGTCGTACTCGGAGGCAGGTCCGGCATAGACCACCTCGCCACCTAAGCGTCCTGCATCAGGACCTATATCTATGAGATAGTCGGCAGCCCGCATGATTTCCTCGTCATGTTCCACGACAACCACGGTGTTGCCCAACTGCTGCAGTTCGCGAAGCACCTTGATGAGGCGGTCGGTGTCGCGGCTGTGCAGTCCGATACTTGGCTCGTCGAGGATGTACACACTGCCCACGAGTGAAGAACCCAGGCTCGTGGTCAGGTTGATGCGCTGGCTCTCACCACCCGACAGACTGTTGCTGAGTCGACCTAAGGTGAGGTAACCCAATCCTACATCGAGCAGGAACTGCAGGCGGTTGTTGATTTCGGTAAGCAGTCGTTTGCCGATGCTCTGCTCGTGTTCTGTAAGTTCCAACTTGTCGAACCAAGCCTTCAGATTGGTAATCGACATTTCCACCAGTTCGGTAATGCTTCTGCCGCCTATCTTCACATAGGTGGCTTCCTTCTTGAGTCGTGTGCCATGGCAGTCGGGACAAACTGTCTTGCCACGGAAACGGCTCAGCATCACGCGGTATTGTATCTTGTACTGGTTCTCCTTCACCATCTGGAAGAAGGCATCAATGTTGCATTGCTCGTGAATATCCTTGTTGCGGTCGCATGGCAGTCCGTGCCAGAGCATATCTTTTTGCTTCTGGGTGAGAGCATAGTAAGGTTCGAAGATAGGGAAGTCGTACTGTGCCGCACGGCGGATGAACTCTTTCTGCCACATGCCCATCTTCTCGCCACGCCAACAGACCACGCATCCATCGTACACGCTCATCGATGTGTTGGGGATGACGAGCTTCTCGTCGATACCTATCACACTTCCGAAGCCCTCGCAGGTAGGACAGGCCCCTAAGGGAGAGTTGAAGGCAAACATATTGTCGGAAGGATCTTCGAAGGTAATGCCGTCTGCCTCGAAGCGGGTAGAGAAGTCGTAGCAAATATGGCTGGGAAGGAACAGCAGGCGGCAGGCACCGTCGCCCTCATAGAAGGCCGTCTCGGTAGAGTCGGTGAGTCGGCTGATGTCGCTCTTCTCCTCGCTTACCGACGAGCGGTCGATGACAAGGAAGATGTCTTTGGCTTCGGCTTTTCCGTCGAAGTCCTCGATACGTACGAACTCATCTTTCACCAAGATGCGCGAGTAACCTTCCTGCAGGTACATCTCCAACTGGCGGTCAAGAGTGCGTCCTTCTGCCACATGGATAGGGGCAAGAATCACAAACTTGGTGCCAGGAGAATACTGTCGGGTGCATGCCAAGACGTCTTCGGTGGTATGTCGCTTCACCTCCTCGCCGCTGATGGGTGAGAAGGTTCTTCCTATGCGTGCATAGAGCAGGCGCAGGTATTCGTAGATCTCGGTAGTGGTTCCTACTGTGGAGCGCGGATTGCGCGAGATGACTTTCTGCTCGATGGCAATAGCTGGCGGCAAGCCTTTGATGAAGTCACATTCGGGTTTGCTCATTCTGCCCAAGAACTGGCGGGCATAGCTTGACAAGGACTCTACATAGCGACGTTGGCCTTCGGCATAGAGTGTGTCGAAAGCCAATGATGACTTGCCCGAGCCGGATACGCCTGTGATGGCGACAAACTTGCCCTGAGGAATCTTGATGTCGGTATTCTTCAGGTTGTTGGCCCTGGCTCCTTTGATCTCAATATATTTATCTTTTGCCATTTAGTAACTTTTTTATTTCCTCCTTTTTACCCTTTTACCTTTTTACTTTTTTACCTTTTTACCTTTATTCATGATGATATGGCTCACCTTTTATAATAGTGCATGCCCGATAGAGGGCTTCAGTGAAGATAAGTCTTACCATCTGATGGGAGAAGGTCATCTTGGATAGCGAAATCTTCTCGTTGGCACGGTCGTATACCGCCTGAGAGAATCCATACGGACCACCAATGACGAAGACGAGTCTTCGTGAAGTAGCCTGCTTGCGCTCTATCCATTTGGCAAACTCGATGCTTCGAAACTCCTGTCCATGTTCGTCCATCAGCACTACTGTGTCAGAAGGCTGCAGCTGTTTCAGTATCAGTTCGCCTTCGCGCTCTTTCTGTTGCTGTTCGCTCAGACTCTTTGTGTTCTTGAGTTCGGGTATGGTGGTGATGGTGAAAGGCATGTAATGGGTGATACGCTCAGCATAATCCTTGATGCCAGCAATGAAATGCTTGTTGATGGTTTTGCCCACCAGTATGAGTTCAGTCTTCATTTTCCGTCTTTTACTTTCGTTCTTCGTCCTTCACTTCATCCTTATAATATCCCTTTCCGATGCGCTTGGGATTTTTAGGAAACCATCCCTTCTCGCAACGTTGTTTCTGCTCGAAGAGCTCACCGATGCTCCAAAGACTGGAGGCTCCCAAGACGCCATGAATGGCCGACAGAAGAATGTCCTCTATCAGGAATGCCGCAGCGATGGTGGCGAATCCCAGAACGAGAAATACCCACCAGTAGCGGGTGCCTGTGTAGTATTCGGTCTTGATGACAATAGGGTGGAAGAGTCCTATAATGAGAAATGTGCTGACGGCAATGATGATGCCTGTGAAATGTAATTCCATGTTTAATACTTTTATCGTTATTGAAAATGGTACAATCTTGTCTAAAAGATGACCAAAATTTTTTTAGAATGCAAAAATACAAAAAAATCTTCAATCTTGCTTTTGTTTCTCGGATATTTTATATATCTTTGCAAATAGAACTAAAATAACAATTATATAATACCATTAACTATGGCTAATAACACAGAATTAATTAAGCAGTGTGAAGAAAGAGCTCAGCAGTGGCTCACACCTTCATTCGATGAAGAAACCCGCAAGGAAGTAAAGGCAATGCTCGACGCCGAGGACAAGTCGGCACTTGTAGATGCCTTCTATCAGAACTTGGAGTTTGGTACAGGTGGTTTGCGTGGAATCATGGGCGCAGGTACCAATCGTATGAACAAGTATATTGTCGGTATGGCTACACAAGGCTTTGCCAACTATATCCTCAAGGCTTTCCCAGGTGAGGAGAACCTGTCGGTAGTGGTAGGTCACGACTGTCGTAACAACTCTCGTCTGTTTGCGGAGACTGTAGCAGCTATCTTCTCTGCCAACGGCATCAAAGCATATCTCTTTGAGAGCCTCCGTCCAACACCAGAGATCTCTTTTGCTATCCGCGAGTTGGGTGCTAAGGCTGGTGTGAACGTGACAGCTTCTCATAATCCTAAGGAGTATAATGGCTACAAGGCATACTGGAGTGATGGTGCTCAGGTTTTGGCTCCTCATGATACAGGTATCATTGAAGAGGTGAACAAGGTAACTATCGACCAGGTGAAGTTCGAGGCTAACTGGGATTTGATCAAGATTATCGGTGGTGAGATGGATTATGACTACATGACAGCCGTTCATTCTGCCATGATCGACCAGGATGTTATCAATCGCCAGAAAGATCTGAACATCGTTTACTCAGCTATGCACGGTACAGGTCGTGTCATCGTACCTCTCTGTCTACGCTCTTGGGGCTTCCAGAATATCAATGTAGTTCCTGAGCAGATGGTTGTAGATGGTAACTTCCCAACAGTAGTTTCTCCTAACCCAGAGAATGCTGAGGCAATGACCCTCGGTATGAAGCTCGGTACCAAGTTGAATGCCGACCTCGTGGTAGCTACCGACCCTGATGCCGACCGCTTGGCTATCGTTTGCCGCGACGACAAGGGCGAGTGGATGATTATCAATGGTAACCAGACAGCCATGATGTTCTGCTACTATATCATCGAGAACAAGAAGAAGTTGGGCAAGTTGAAGCCAACAGACTTCCTCGTTAAGACCATCGTTACTACAGAGGTTATCGCTGAGATTGCCAAGAAGAACAATGTAGAGTTGCGCGACTGCTACACTGGTTTCAAGTGGATTGCACGCGAGATAGCTATCTCTGAGGGCAAGCAGCAGTACATCGGTGGTGGTGAGGAGAGCTTTGGTTTCTTGCCATACGACAAGGTTCGCGACAAGGATGCTCCTGCTTCTATCTGTCTCATCTGTGAGATTGCAGCATGGGCTAAGGATCAGGGCAAGACTCTCTACGATCTTTTGATGCAGATATATGCAGAGTATGGCTTCAGCAAGGAGTTTACTGTCAATGTGGTTCGCCCAGGTAAAACAGGTGCTGATGAAATCAAGCAAATGATGGCAGATTTCCGTGCCAACCCTCCAAAGGAGTTGGGTGGCAGCAAGGTGGTTACCTGGAAGGATTATCAGACATTGGAGGAAAAGCATGCTGACGGCAGTGTGGAGAAACTCAACATGCCTACAACAAGCAATGTGTTGCAGTGGTTCTGTGATGACAATACTAAGGTAAGCGTTCGTCCTTCAGGTACAGAGCCAAAAATCAAGTTCTATATTGAGGTGAAGGATCCTTCCTTCAAGTGTGCTGGTTGTTACAACCGTTGTACAGCTGCTGCTATGGAGAAGATTGAGGCTATCAAGAAGAGCTTGAACTTGGAATAGACAGGTTTTTTGATATGGAGGTAAATACCTCTATAGTATCTCTTATTTATAACTGTGGGTGACTGAGAAGTTGCCTGCAGTTTTTGTTTTGTATAAAAGAAATAACCCAGGGCGGAAAGCCCTGGGTTTATTGTGTACTTTGGGTGCTTTTGCTGCTATCCCGTTGTGAGGTCTTGTTCTTCGTCTGACTTAATCGAAAAGTTCGGCAAAGGCTTCTGCCGTCTTTCCTTCGTAAACTACCATGTCGGTAACAGGTTTGTAGCTGAAGTCGACAAAGCGAAGCAGCTGGGCTCCTACAAACTGACGGTCTTTAGAGATGCAGGTGTCCAATCGCATGTTGCCCATATCGCTCTTGCTGTACTTCTTGCCCTTGTTGCGCTGTTCCACAATGGTGTTGTTGTCGCCGTTGAGCAGTTTCTCTAATTGTCCGCCTACTTCTACAGAGTATTCGTTCTGGTTGACTTTGATGACACTCTGTGAAGGCTTATAGACAGCCTGAGTGAAAAGTCCGAAGCATGTTTTCTTTATTTCGATTTCTGGAAGCGCCTTCAGTTGGTCGCACATTTCCAAATGGTTGATACTTGCCATAATTTAAGTTGTTTATATATTGTCTGTTTTTTTTTGAATTTGATATAACTCACCAGTCCTATGCCCGTCTTCGAACATAGGTAAACAGTGAGGTTGATGACTTCCCGAAAAGGAAAAACTCGTGATTCTTTTTGTACAGGCAAGTGTCAGCAAAGAAGATGCCGCAGGCAAATGACATAATATTTGCTTGCAACATCAAAGTGGATAGGCGCCGATTCTTGGCGCTCGTGTCCACGATAGGTGGTTAAAAGAAAATGATAAAGATGATTCTTGAGTGGTAGCTTGCTGGGCGTTGATGTTTCGGAAGCCCAGCATGGTATCACTCTCTGTGGTCGGGCGTTACAGATACGATAAATGTTGCTCGAATCGGTAAGTACCGCCTGTTGTTGAGGCTTATGCTCTTCTACTTTCTGCAGTCTGTCTTTGCTGGCAGGCGCAGCATGGCTCTCCCCACAGCTTCCGAAAGCCATGGCAAGTACCAGTGTGATGAAAAGTAGAATGCGTCTTAGCATATATTGTCTTTTTTAATTCTATACTTTATATATATAGGCACTGTGCCTACACATTATATTATATATAGTCCTTAAAGCTTATACCTTTTATATATAGCTTCTTAGGGCACATTGGTTTATAGTGTAATCTCGCCAGCAAGCGATTGTTGTAACTTCTCACGTACTATCTTGTTGTCGCTGTATCGGCCTTGCAGGTACATCAGCTTGGTAACAGCTGCTTCCACGGTGCTGTCGCGTCCACTGATAACGTGGGCTATCTTTAGCTGGAAGCCGGCTCCGTATCTGCTCATTTCCACGCTTCCCGTTAGACATTGACTGATATTGATGATGTTGACACCACGATGGGCAGCCTGGTCGAGCAGACGCATAATCCAAGGTGCCTGGGGAGCATTGCCCGAGCCATAAGTTCGCATCACAATGCCTCGTAGGGTAGGTGACTCCAGTACATGACGCACGATGGTATCCTGTATACCAGGAAAGAGACTGAACACAATGACGTTCGGATCGAGCTTCAGGTGTGGAACCATAGGCTTGTCATAGTCAGGCGTCAGGATGTGATGGTCGTGGAAGGTGAAGTTGATGCCCACATCGCAGAGATGGGGATGGTTGAAGGAGTCGAAGGCATGAAAACCTTCCGCATTGATCTTGATGGCTCGGTTGCCTCGCAGCAGTCTGCCATTAAAGAAGATGCATACCTCTGGAACCATAGGTCTTCCTTCTTCGTTCTTCATTGAAGCCAACTCAATAGCAGTCATGAGATTTTCTTTTCCGTCGGTTCGCAACTCACCAATAGGCAACTGGCTTCCTGTGAGGATGACAGGTTTGGTGAGGTTTTCCAACATAAAGGAAAGGGCTGATGCGGTATAGGCCATGGTGTCGGTTCCATGTAGGATGACAAAACCGTCATATTCTTCGTAATTATTGGCTATCAGTCCTACTAATTCTGCCCACCGCATAGGATCCATATCGCTGGAGTCGATAGGTGGGTCAAATTTACGTACATCGATGTCGGCTTGTATGAGCTGGAATTCGGGCATTGAGGAAACTAAATGGTTGAAGTCAAGAGGCTCAAGAATACCAGTCTCGACATTTTTTCCCATGCCGATGGTTCCTCCTGTGTATATGATCAAAATTCGAGCAGCCGCCATATCTTGTACTTTTTATCTTTTTATTCCTTAAACTTATTGTAGGGTTATGCATTTTTTTGTTTCTACCTCCTCTTTTAGTGTAGAGATGGTGAAAATAAATGTTTCCTGTCTGCAAAAATACAATAAAAAATAGTCAGAACAAAAAAAAGTTGGAAAAATATGTGCGTCGTATGCAAAAAAGCATTACTTTTGCATTTGATTTAATAAAAATACTAAGTTGTTATGGTAAAAATCACATTCCCAGACGGATCTGTTCGTGAGTATGAGCAGGGCGTAACTGGCTTACAAATCGCCGAGAGCATCTCACCGGCTCTCGCTCGCAACGTTGTATCTTGCGGTGTCAATGGTGAGACAGTAGAGTTGAACCGTCCTATCAATGAGGATGCTAACGTAGAAC
>CAVACC010000096.1:0-11229 GCA_963587495.1 Clostridia bacterium
GATGTTCTTCCAATGCTATAAGACTCAGTTCCGAAACGGATATTTCTGTGCCTATTGGCAAAGTCTTCATCTTGTCATAAAGAATCTGAGCTATTTGTTTATCATTATCTGAGTATTCCATTATCTTCTGTATTCATACTTATAAATTATCTGTTTGCCAATCGAGCAATTCATCATCCGTAGTTGTTGGATAGTTGTAATGCTCAATCAGTTCTCGTTCCGTAAATGTTCTTTTGAAAGTACTGCCTAAAAGCAGAACTATCATATCATCCACTCTCCTGTTGCACTCTTGGAGCTTGGAATTGTAAAGCCCTTGAAGAGCCTTTATACCTATGTATGCTCCAGTACGTGCTTCTAAAGTGCCAGAGAAAGTATTTTCCAATTCCTCCGTAGCAATTCTATAACGAAGAAGAACATTCAGAAGTTGTTCTCTGTCCTCGTTTAGCTGAAATTGTTTCAGCAGATGTTTCATTCGCCAAGATTCATCGGACACTTCACAAAGCTTCTTTTTGAGTCGTTCAAAGTCCGACACATCGATATTCGATTCCGACAGAACTTTTCTGTTGTCGAAATTTGAGAATACGCTGCTGATGACATCGAATGGATCCGACTCTTTCAAATTGTAATCAAGATAAGCGCTTATTACAGCTGCTACCCTACGAATCCTTACCTGGCTGTCCCAAGGAAGTTTTTGAAAAGGAATCGAGTCATTCGTCATCCAGGCGATGCCAATATATTCCCTCACTAATCTGTTGGCATCCCATAAACCATTTTTGCCTTTAGAATTATATTCTACTTGAGCTTTTTCCATGTCATTGTATATTAAAAATCTCAATTCTTTGGCAAAGGTAAATCTCATTTATGCAGCCTATCTGCATCTCAAAATAAAAATCGATAAAATCTTCTTGAATGCCTTAAACACCCAATTTTGGGGCAAAGATACAAAATACTTGGACATAAATTGATGTTTTAATCATTTTTTTGAGCGTAAAACCTCTTTTTTTCCAATTTTATTATGATATTTCGAATAAAAACACTACTTTTGCATATGTAGAAACATTAAATAAGCAATTATGGAAAATAAAGACCTGAACCGGCTGAAAGTTGTTCTAGCTGAAAAAAAGAGAACCAACAAATGGCTCGCTGAACAATTAGGTAAAGATCCAGCAACGATCTCCAAGTGGTGTACCAACAATGCACAACCGAATTTGGAGAATCTTGTTGAGATTGCAAAGTGTCTTGGAGTCACAGTCAATGATTTAATTCGATAATGTAAAAGGAACCCAGTATGCCAACAAACAAAAATGCAGCTATACGCTACCAGACTCTCGATAAATGCTTTCGAGACAGACGACACAGATACTACATGGAAGACCTCATCGACAAGTGCGAAGAGGCCATCTACTACTATAATGGCGTAGGAGGAGTGAGTCGCCGACAGATATTTGAGGACATCAAATTCATGGAAAGTGAAACAGGCTGGAGTGTGCCGCTTGAAAGAAAGCAAGATGGCAGAAGGGTTTATTATCGTTACCGTGATCCTGACTTTACCATCAATGCCCAACCACTGACAGAAGATGAAGCACGACAGCTTCGCTCAGTTATCATCACTCTCAGGCGTTTCAGAGGATTGCCAAGCAACGCATGGGTAGATGAAGTCATTTCCAACCTGGAATGGCGATTTGGACTTAGAGGCAAGCAGGAGAACATGATTGGCTTTGAACAAAACCCCTATCTCAGGGGACTGAACTTACTGCCTGACATCATAGATGCTGCTACAAGCCATCAAGCTGTAAGAATCACGTATCGCAACTATAAAAATTGCGATGAGGAGTACACCGTTGTTGTGCATCCTTGGTACATCAAGCAATACAACAACCGATGGTTCCTTATGGCGTATGATGCCGAGGCTGACAGAATATCAAACTATGCCCTCGACCGAATACAGAACTTCAATGTTGAGGAAGATGTGGCATACATACCAAATAAAGAGGTCGATTTTGAACACTACTTCGATGAAGTGTTCGGTGTGACAATACCGCCATCAGACGTAGAAAAGATTAGGGTTCTGCTTCAATTCTCCAAAAAGCAATACCCTTACATCGTGTCCAAGCCCCTGCATCATTCGCAGGAAATAGTAGATGCAGAAAACCGCATTCTGGCTGTTGAAGTACGACCGACATATGAGTTTACGCAATTGATACTTTCGTTTGGATTTGACGTAAAAGTGCTCGAACCAGAGCCTTTCAAACAGGAGATATTGGCAAATCTACGTAGGAATCTGCAGAATTATAATGAAATGCAGATAGACTGCACCGATTAGTATTACATTTGCAAAAGTATTTAATAATAATGAATAAGAATAATAGTCCATATACAGCAGCATTGACAGGTGGGGGCTTTCTTTTCGAAGAGACACTCACCCTGTTGCCTTTACTTCAAGCTGAGAACAGTGAAGAACTGCTCCAAGAAGAAAAGGTTAATAACAATCTGCTGCATATAAATGCAGAAACAGCTCGTTCAAGAAACATTCACGAGATAAAAAGGCGTTATCAAACAATGCCTCCTTCATTTTGGGATGACTTCAAGGAAATGAGCGATAGTGACAAGGTCATTGCTCTGTTCTATGTGATGCTCAAAACATACAAGATCTGTTTCGACTTCCACGTGAATGTAACCATGCGTAAGTGGAACAGTATTTCAAAGAGCATAGACAAGGAAGATCTCATGATGGAGTTCAACGAAATCTCTGCCAAAGACGAGTTTGTAGACTCATGGAGTGACTCTACAAAGGGAAAGGTTGCAAGTGCATATCTCACAATCCTGAGAAAGGTTGGAATGTTGACTAATGACAACCGTCTTCATTCCCTTGTCTGCACCAATTACGACTACTACTTGGCAAAGGGAGAACCATGGTTTTTGGAAGCCTGCCTCCTGCAGCCATACGAAATAGATAACATAAAGAAATCAATGTGATATGACGATAAAAGAACTTGATGACAAACTGAACAGCCCTGGTTTCCAGGACACGGAGAACGGCGACCTGTTCTATAACTTCTTCATCTACCAATATCCGGCAGAGAAGGAGTATGACATCCGTCGGCAGATACAGGAGTTCAAGGCGAATCTCATTCGCCCTGTCAACTATGTGGATGTGCTTACGCTGAATCTGTTTGAGGAGTTTTGCAACTTTCTCGACCAGAAGAAGTTTTTGCGTCATCCGTCCATGCTGAAATACCAGTTGGAGAAAGAGCAGAACGATCCGTCCAAGGCACAGAACACCCAGGACACACTGACCCGTAATGCCCATTCTCCTGAGTTCGTGCAGTACATTCATCAACGTATCATCGACCATATCACCATCAAGGATCAATACCGCCGTCCCTACGTTTTCCTGTATGGCATCGGCAGCATGTTCCCATATCTGAGAGTCAACGAGTTTCTTGCCCTCTACGAGGATTACAACGATACAGGGAAGTATAAGATTATCGTCTTCTATCCAGGTCATCGTGACCAGAATTCCTTCCGTCTGTTCGATACGCTCCCAGACAATCATACTTATCGTGCAACCCTACTTATCAATGAGTAACTTATGAAACTGAAAGATTTATATAGCAAGCCAATCAACCGTGCTGTCAATCCTGCCGTCAGTGCTACCAAGTTTGACCCAGAGACAGAACGCATCGAAATACAGGAATACGTGTTTACGGATGAGATCATCAATGGTCTCTTCCGCATACTTGATGCCATCAAGAACAACAAGCCATACGACCATGTAGGTATATGGATTGACGGTTACTATGGTTCAGGTAAGTCTCACTTTCTGAAATACCTCGACTACTGTATCACTCCATCAACCCGTGAGGATGCCGTATCTCGTCTCCTCGATGCAGTAAAAGCCATCGACCCACTTGACGAGAAGCACAACCTCAATTTTGATTACGATGAGTTGCTCTCTATTGCCAACTGGCTGAAGCGTGCCACTATCGACACCTGCATCTTCAATCTGGAAACCAGCTACGACAACTCTACAGACAAGAAGAAGGCTTTTCTTCACGTCTTCTGGAATGAGTTCAACGGCAAGCGAGGCTTCAATAAGTTCAATATTACCTTGGCACAGAATCTGGAAAAGCCTCTCGCTGAAAAAGGTGTATTCTAAGCCTTCAAGGAGCGCATTGCTGAGGAAGGTGGAGATTGGAATGACCCTGGCATGGCTGCCGACCTGATAGACAATGAGTTGGATTGGGTATTGGATATTGCCAAGGAACTTGCCCCTACCCTTTCTGTAGATAGCATCCGTGAGCGTATCATCAAGCGCGATACCAATATGAGCATCGACCGCTTCGGTATGGAATTGGCTTCCTACTTGAAAGATAAGGGCGATGACTACCGTCTTATTCTCCTTGCCGATGAGGTGAGTCAGTTCATCAACAAGGAGCGTGACCGCTATCTCAACCTTCAGGAGATTATTACAAAACTCTCAGAGGCTTGTGATAACAAAGTATGGGTGGCTTGTACGGCACAGCAAGACCTTTCCGAGATTATGGATGACTGTAATATCGCGGAAGAAAAGGACAAGGAGGGAAAAATCAAGGGACGCTTTGAGGTAAAGGTGTCCCTCAAAGGCACGCAGCCTGAGGTCATCACCCAAAAGCGTATTCTCGACAAAAAAGAGGACGTGAAACCAGAACTTGCTTCACTCTACAATAAATATAAGGCAGGTTTCGACCTACAGTTCAAGTTGCCGACTTCGTATAGTAGCTATGACTCACAGGATGATTTCGTAGATTACTATCCATTCGTGCCTTACCAGTTCAAGTTGATTATGCAGGTGTTCAACTCATTCCTTGCTCTCGGCTATGTAGCCAAGGAGGTGAAGGGTAATGAGCGAAGCATCATCAAGGTCATCCACTCAACCGCCAAGGCTAACGCTGAAGCAAACATGGGCAAGTTTATCTCTTTCGACGAACTATATAACAATATGTTTGAGGAAGGCTTGCAGGCTCGTGGTCAGAAAGCTCGTCAGAATGCCATCGACATGTCACGCACCTATCAGACTGACCGCCCTGAACGAACGCAGCTTGCCTTGCGTGTTGCCAATGTGCTTTTTATGATTTGCAATATCTCACAGACCGATCAGTTGCTGTTCCCTGCTACCATCGACAACGTTACCACTCTCCTTGTCAACAACATGGAGACTCCTCGTCTTACCATCAAGAACGAGGTGGAGAAAATTGTGGAATTCCTTTGCGACAACAATATCATCCGTCGAGAGCAGGGCAAGCAAGGTGCGCCAGATACCTTCACATTCTACAGCGAGGAGGAAATGAAGGTAGCTCAACTTATTCAGAGTCAAGTGGTGGACAACAACACTCAGGCAGAACAGTTGAAGGAAATATTCAACAAGTACATAACAGCCCTGAAAAATAAGGAGCAATACAAGACTCGTAGCTTCTCCGTAGGTCTCACCATCAAGCAGCGTACCTTCCTTTCGAACAATCCTGATGTGCAGGTGGAGTTTGTGATGGATGCCGACTATGAAACCGCCGAACTGGCTTTGCAGAACAGCAACCAGAATCGCATGGTTTACTACGTGGGGCCACAGTACCGTGACAACAAGCGTCTGTACAATGCCTTCTACTGGTACTGTCAGGCGAATCGCTATATGGCAACCCAAGTAACAAGCGATGAAAACAAGAAAACACGTGACGAGTTTGAGAAACGTGCCAACCAACTCTATGAGAATGTCATCAAGAAGGAGTTTGAGAAGATTCTCGACACCTGTCCTATCGTCTCTGGTCTCAGTGTGATTGACGAGGCGGAATTGGGGCAGAAACGTGGCAATGACCGCTATCGTGTAGCTATGGACAAGCATCTCTCAGGTATCTATACCAAAGCTAATCTTGTGGATTATCCAAGTATGCCACGCACGACAGATCAACTGAAAAAGGCCATTCTGCGTCCTATACAACCAGGAGATTATGATGGAATGAATGCCGTGCTCACCGATGCCGAGCACGAGGTGGATATTTACCTCAACAAGCAGTTTGCCGAGGTAAACGTGTCGGATGTGCTTGCCAAGTTCTCGAAAGCACCATACGGATGGGATAATATCTGCACATTGTATGTCATCAATGAGTTGGTGCGCCGTCATAATCGCGACTACTCTTATGCCAATAACCCAAATGTGGAGACTTCAACCGTAGCCAGCCGCATCGTCAATGAATCAAACAAGTTCACGCTTCGTATAGCAAAGGTCATCTCACCACAGGTTATCCAAAAGTTTGTCTGTGCATGGAAAGAAATTTTCGGCGTTTCGGCAGCTCCAACCTCTACAGATAGCACACAGCTCTTCCGAGCTTGTCGTGACATAGATAGCGACCGCAGCCTTGCCACGTTCATCAAAGGCTACAAGGACATCGAACAGCAAATTGTTGGCTACCAGTTCTGCCTGCCTATCCGTGAGGCAATTGACCTCTTCGAGTCATGGCTTAACGAGCGTGACCCATTGAAGTTCTTCAACCTCGTCATTGCTGCCAAGAATGAAGCCAAGACGCTCATTGATAAGTGCAAGGAGGTGGTTCAGTTTACTCACGACCAACTCTATGTCTACAAGAAGCTCATTCAGTTTCAAGATGACAACCAGTATAACTTCTCATTTATACCGATAGAGTTGCATGGAGCTGTCAGCGATTTCTGCAAGTTAAAGGATGATCCTTGGCCTATTGCAGGCCTTCGTGGCTACATCAAGCTGCAGCGCCAACTGTCGGGCATCTTGGATGGTGTGCGTGATGACAAGCGTAGCAAAGTGCGTAATGCTTATACCGAGACCTTCAGCCAGCTTCGCCATATCTGTGAGAAGAACAATGTTGATGTTAATATTCTTCCTAAAGAAGATGTTGTCATCAGTTTGAAGACTGCTCCGTCTAATCTTTTGCAGCTTCAGAACAATCTGAGTACAGACGAGTTCTATCAGGAACAGGTCGTTAAAATTCTAGCCGCCGCTAAGAACGACGATGATGACGATGACAAGAAGGTTAAGAATATCACGCTTAACACTAAGACCCTGCATCCTCTCCAGACCACAGCTGACATTGACGACTATCTCAGTCGCTTGCGCACGCAACTGATGAAGGCTGTCGAGAATGGTGACAGCGTGATGGTAGTTAGATAATTTATAATGTATAATTATGGCAGAGATAAGAATTAAAGACATAAATATAAGCATCTGGAACAATAGGAAAGTACAGTTTTCCGCACACCCGGATGTCAATATCATCATGGGTATCAACGGAAGCGGAAAGACGACCTTTCTAAGCAACCTCTATAATTCGTTGACAGGAAACAAGAAGGATACTGAGGATGTAGTTTATTTGCCCTCCATTGACAACATATCAATGAGAGACAAGCGAAAGACGGCGACAGCCCTTTCACAAGACTTGGAGTATTATATCTATGACATGAAGACGGGGCCTTCGTTGATGAGTCTTCGTATGTCGATGATTGACAGCCCGGAAGACAAACAGGCTGAATTGAAATCTCGAATCGTTGATTTCCAAAATGCTGTCAACAGCCTTTTTGCATTGACCCATAAACGAATAGAGATAGAGGGTAGCAAGTTCTCTGTTGTCACAGATAATGGTACATTGCCTGTTGGAGCATTGTCATCTGGAGAGATGCAGATACTGCTCATCCTCCTGAGGGTGTTTCTCTTGAATGGTCGTGAAACTGTAGTATTGATAGACGAGCCTGAAAACTCTTTGGACATTGACTGGCAGTTTGATTTAGTCAATCTGCTCGTCCGTCTCAATCCTAATGCCCAGTTCTTCATTACGACCCATTCTCCGGCTCTCTTCGGTGATGGTTGGGGCGATAAGGTTTGGTACATGGAGCAAATCACGAAAATGTAGGGCATATGGACTGGATTAGTAAACAAGCCAAACTTTACCGTAACCTATCCCTAACCAATCGCTATACGGCAATAGTGCATTTGGAGGACAAGGAAGACGAGAAATTTTGGGATTATCAGTTGCAACATGTCAAGCCTGGTCATTATCGCTACTTGTACTACAGCAAGAACAATAATGGTACGGACACTCGTGGATGCGAACAATGCCTAAGGTTCAGACCTTATCTCACAGACCGATTCTTTGTCTGCATAGACAGTGATTTGCGTCTGCTGAAGGGTGAAGGGGGATTGACTGCGAGCAATCATATTGCCCAAACCTATGCTTATTCGTGGGAAAATCATCTATGCGAGTCTTTGCATATCAGCGAGCTTATGAAACAAAAAATAGGGCAGGTGAATTTTGACATAAAGGAGTTTATGGCAGCATTCTCTGAGATTGTCTATATGCCCTTGCTCTATTTGGTTCGTTACTCGGCAAATGGCAATTTGAACAAGTTATGGAATATATCTAAATTCAATGCTTGCATACCATTACAACCCAAACGTTCTGATTTGGACGATAACGGCAAGGTATATCTGTCGGTCATTAAATCTCGTTTTGAACAAGAACTGAAGAATCTGACAGAACAACCAATCGACAAGATAGAATCTGTAACAGAGGAGAATGCTTATCTGCATATTCAGGGGCATTTGCTTTATAAGATGATGCTCCATATCGGCACTTTACTATGTCGGGGAACAGGTGTAGCATTTAAGACTGACATTCTTGACAAATGTCTGCATACTACAGGATATGAAGAGATTGAGTCATTGCAAAGAGACTTGAAGCATATCCTTATACAATAACATAATGTAATATGGACACAAATAGAATCAAACGTTTCGCTACCGAAGCACGAAATATACTAAAAGCCGGTATCGCCGCCAAGATCACTACGCTTGGCTTCGACAAGAACGGTCATGTGGCAGAGGAGAACAAACCGCTGCACATGCAGGGTGGCTCGGTGTGGAACGGCCAGCTACAGACGGAGGGCTTCTACCATCAGTGGATGGCTCTCTACAACCGCATCCAGCAGATAGGCATCAAGGATGTGTATGAGGAGGCTGCCTACACGTGGTTCAACCGTCTCTGCGCCATCCGCATCTTGCAGAAGAACAATCTCTGCGCGCCCGTTCTGGCGTATGCCGATGCTGCGCGCACGCCGGTCATCGTGGATGAGGCCCGGCAGGGACGAATCCCACAGATGAAGGAAGAGATGCGGCAGCGTCTTGCGGAACTCCTCGACGACGACACCAAGGTGACGGAGCAGTTTGCCATCCTCATCACTGCCTGGTGCCACGACAACCCGATCATCAACAAGTGTTTCGGCGGCATTGCCGACTACACCGAGCTGCTTCTGCCCAACAACATCCTGGCAAAAGGCGGTTTCGTGGATCAGGTTAATAATACAGAATTTATCACCGACGATGATTTCAAATCGCCTGAGTTGATAGGATGGCTTTACCAGTTCTATATCTCTGAGCGCAAGGACGAGGTGTTTGCCAAGAAGGGCAAGTTTGAGGCCGACGAGATTCCTGCTGCCACACAGATCTTCACCCCTAACTGGATTGTGAAGTACATGGTGCAGAACACCGTGGGCAGAATCTATCTCGACAACAACCCATACGAGACACAGCTGCAAAAGAAGTGGCGTTATCTTGTTCCAATTTATAATTTAAAATCTACAATTTATAATTCTGAGACCCAAGAACCATCGGCGCAGCCAATAATAAATTCTAAATTATACACTATAAATTACTCCGAGCTTGAAGACCTCAAGGTCGGAGACTTAGCCTGCGGTTCCGGTCATATTCTCAACGAATGCTTCGACCTGCTCTATGACCTTTATATTGCCGAAGGCTATGGCCGTTCGGAGGCTGTGGAGAATATCTTCAGCCACAACCTCACGGGTATCGACCTCGACACCCGTGCCAAGCAGTTGAGCCAGTTTGCGCTTTTACTGAAAGCTTGCCAGAAGGATGCCGCCTTTGCCGATGCCCACGTGTTGCCGAATGTACTCGACATGACGGGAGTGGTACCAGCCTTGGATAAAAAGGCAATGGCTGAGGCTTGCCTTCAGTTTGTCGGCGGCTACGAGGACGTGGCTGGCGAGATGCTTGAGGAAGACTTCGAACTTTTGAAAGAAGCCGACAATCTCGGCAGCATCATGATATTCAATAACGACGAGAACTACCTCAACATGCTCCGCAGTCATTACGAGGATTGGACAAAGGATGGTACCGACGATTGTCCTGCCAACATCAGGCAGCTGTTGCCGGGTGTCAAGGTGATTCTTGCCCTCACCGAGCATTACCATGCGCTCGTGATGAACCCACCGTATATGGGTGGTGGCAAGATGAACAGCGTATTGAGCAAGTATGTGAAGGACAACTATGAGGAGGCGAAAGCCGACCTCTTCTCTGTGTTCATGGACATGGGCATGAATCGATTGGTTTTTGGTGGCAAGATGGCGCAAATCAACATGCAGAGCTGGATGTTCCTCTCTTCGTTCGAGAAGTTGCGTGACATCTTCTTGCACAACTATGTCATCGACAGCATGTTGCATCTCGGTCCTCGCACCTTCGACGAGTTGAGTGGCGAGGTGGTACAGAACACCGCCTTTGTCATGACCAAGCCACATTTTTCAGCATACGGAGAGATGACAAGTTTTGAACTGGCTTCCAAACCGTTAGAAGAGCGAAAGGCTATTGTTAACAAGTTGATGCAGGAAGTGGACTCTGGCGAATTCAAAAAGAATATCCGTGAGGCAAAAGGTACTTACTATCGCTTGGTGGATGGCAAAAATTGTGCCGACAAAGAGCAGATGTTCCTTGCCAATAAGAATGGAAATGAGGATGGTAATCGTATTTATTATCCTAATGTGGAGCAGATGAACTTTGAGAAGATTCCAGGAAGTCCGATTGGGTATTGGGTGAGTGAGAATACTATATCAATATTATCACAGAGAAATAACATTGAATCAGAATATTCTGTGGGAAGTGGTCTATCAACTTCTGACAATAATAGATTTCTCAGATTTTTATGGGAGCCAGAACATAGCAAGATATCAAAAGATGGCAAAGACTGCAAAAAATGGTTCCTGTTTCAAAAAGGAGGAGAATTCCGTAAATGGTATGGAAACCTCGAATATGTTGTCAATTGGGAAAATGATGGCGAAGAGATAAAATATTGGGTTACTCATAATCCAAAAGATCCCAATACAACATCTTGGAGCCGTAGAATATTTAATACCAACTTATATCTTAGAAAAGGTTTAACG